>CAZEWS010000217.1:0-5204 GCA_964515985.1 uncultured Rikenellaceae bacterium
GACCAAACAAAAAATGGAGGAAATTGGTCTTGAAAACGTGAGAATTGAGGCCTGGGGAGAATTCGGAAAAGGTTGGGATAATGAAAAGTCGTATGTAGCAATGACTGCCCCCTATTATTCTTCATTGATTGGTACTCCCAAAGCATGGACACCTGGGACGGATGGTTATTTCAAGTCGGAAGTTATTCTTGTCAATGTTCAGGATACTTCAGACTTTAAAAAATATAAAGGCAAATTAGGTGGTAAAATTGTTATTACCCCGCCCACTACAGAATATGAAGTTTCTTTTGAACCTTCGGCCCGCCGACTATCAGATGAGGATCTTGAAGAAAGAAAAAAGGCGAGGGTTGCCACTCCTTTCAGGCGGCGCTTTGGTGATTTAGCACAATGGAGAGCTCAAAGGCGTTTAAGGAACCAGACCAATAAATTTTTCCTGGAGGAAGAAGCTGCAGTAATTATCAGCGGCAGTGGGTCGTTCGGCACTGTCCGTTCGAACGGAGCTTCATACAATGTTGATGCTGATCCGGTTTTACCGGAGATCATATTAACAACCGAACACCATGGCAGGATCGTCCGCTTACTGCAACACGACATACAGGTTGAAGTTGAAATGGAGATCAGTAATACTTTCCATGATGAAGACCTCATGGGATATAATGTAATCGGGGAAATTCCGGGTACAGACAAATCGCTGAAGGATGAGGTGGTCATGATTGGTGCCCATCTGGATTCGTGGCATGGTGGTACCGGGGCAAATGACAATGGTTCGGGCTGCATTGTGATGATTGAAGCTATGCGGATCCTGAAAACAATCGGGATTAAACCGAAAAGGACAATCAAAATTGGCTTATGGGGAGCTGAAGAACAAGGCCTCAGGGGATCAAGAGGTTATGTAAAAGAATACCTGGGAGATGTAACTACAATGGAATTGAAACCCGGACACGCAAAATTCTCTGCCTATTATAATGTTGACAACGGTTCCGGCAAAATCAGGGGTATTTACCTGCAGGAAAACGATATGCTCAGGCCCGTTTTTGAAGCATGGCTTGAACCTTTTGAAGATATGGGAGCCTCAACCGTCAGTTTACGTAATACCGGTGGCACTGACCACTTGGCTTTCAACTCCATTGGTTTACCGGGATTCCAGTTTGTTCAGGATCCCATTGACTATCGAAGAGGTTATCACAGCAACATGGATACATATGAAAGGCTAATGATAAATGATATGATGCACAATGCTGTGATTGTTGCAGCCCTTGTATATCATACTGCCATGAGGGATAAATTACTACCGAGGAGACCTCTCCCGGAAGTTCAGACAAGGCCGAGGAGGGGGTTTTAAGTTTCTGGTTCTCAGTTCTCAGTTCTCAGTTCTCGGTTCTTGGTTCCTGGTTCTCGGTTTTTTAAAGTTGAACGTTGTAAGTTCAATATTGAGAATTGCGGGTTACGGGTTGCAGGTTACAGGTTGTCCTTTAACCCGTCGGACCGCTGTAAGCGGGCGGACGGGATTGAAAATTCAGATCATTTCGGTACTTGCAACTTGTAACAAAACAATCAGAATTATTTGCTGATTCCCAATAAATCAAACATAAAGGCATATTCAAGTGTTGTTTCCCTGTATCTTCTGAAACGGCCGGAAACACCTCCATGTCCTGCTTCCATGTTGATGTGCAGCAAAAGAAGGTTCTTATCGGTTTTTTTATCCCGTAGTTTAGCCACCCACTTGGCGGGTTCCCAATATTGAACCTGTGAATCCCAGAATCCTGTAGTTACAAGCATATTTGGATAATCCATTGCCTGTACATTATCATACGGAGAATACGATAACATATAATCATAATACTCCTTGTTCTTCGGATCTCCCCATTCATCAAATTCAGATGTAGTCAGAGGAACATCATCATCCAGCATAGTGGTTACCACATCAACCCAGGGAACTGCCGCTACCACTCCTTTATAAAGCTCAGGTTGTAAATTGATTATAGCACCCATCAGTAATCCTCCTGCACTGCCACCCATAGCAAACAGTTTTTCAGGATTTGTATATTTTTTCGAAATCAGGTACTCTGCACAGTCATTGAAATCGGTGAAGGTGTTCATTTTATTCAGCAGCTTCCCATCTTCATACCATTGCCTGCCCATTTCGCTTCCTCCGCGTATATGTGCTATGGCATAAACAAATCCCCTGTCGAGTAAACTCAGGCGAACTGAGCTAAAGTACGGATCCCGTGAAGCACCATAAGAACCATAACCATAAAGTAAAACCTGATTGTTTCCATCCATTTTCAAGCCTTTCCTGTAAACCAGCGATATAGGTATTTGAGTCCCGTCATCAGCTGTAGCATATAATCGTTTAGCTTCATAATTATTCTTATCAAAATCACCTAAAACTTCTTCTTCTTTTAACAAGGTTTTCTCTCCGGAAATCATATTATAATCGAAGGTTGAGGAAGGTGTGGTCAAGGAAGAATATGAATAGCGTAATATATCCGTATCAAATTCAGGATTAATTGAAATACGGGCTACATAAGTCTCTTCACCAAAATCAAGATAATGTTCCGAACGGTCTTCCCATTTTATAATACGAAGATTGGTTAGTCCCTTTATCCTTTCATTAACAACCAGATAGTTTTCGAAAATCTCAAATCCTTCTAAAAGTACATCATCCCTGTGGGGAATAATATCCACCCAGTTTTCTTTAGTTGTATTATCAACCGGGGTCTTCATCAACTTAAAATTCTTTGCTCCATCATAGTTTGTTCTAAAATAAAAATGATCTCCATAATGATCGACTGAATACTCAAGATCTTTTACCCTGGGTTGTATGATCTGAAATTCTCCATCAGGATTACCGGCATCCAGAAACCGGTATTCATCGGAAAGGGTATGTCTGGAGCCAATAATCAGGTATTTTTTACTTTTCGTTTTATATACAAATGTCGAAAAGGTTACATCTGCTTCAAAAAATATTTCTTTATCATCAGCAGTGTTCATACCAAGAACATGTTTCATTATTCTCTCCGACCGTAATGTTGCTTTGTCTTTTTTGGTATAGAAAACAGTCATATTATCATTAGCCCAGGCAACACCACCGGAGGTGTTTGATATTTCATCACCGAGAAGCTCACCGGTAGTCATATCTTTAAAATAAATGGTATACCTTCTTCTGCTGACGGTGTCTACACCATATGCCAAAATTTTATTATCGGGACTGACATTTAAACCGACAACTGAAAAATAATCATATCCCTCGGCCATTTCATTCACATCGAGCATTATTTCTTCAGCAGCCTCCATGGATCCTTTTTTCCTGCACCGAAGAGGGTACTCTTTCTCCTCCTCATACCGGGTATAATAATAGTACCCGTTATCCTTATAAGGAACGGACTCATCATCCTTCTTTATCCTGCCCACAATTTCATTGAACAATTTTTCCTGAAGAGGTTCTGTGTGTTTCATTTGTACCTCTTTGTATTCATTCTCCTCCTTCAGGTATTCCAATCCTTTTTTTGTTTGTTCATCAGGAATTTCAGCTGTCTTTTGCGCATCCGTCAGCTTCATCCAAAAATAATTATCGATACGGGTATCCCCATGAATCGTTAACTCTTTCGCTATCTTCTCAGCGACAGGTGGGTTTACTTTGTCTTTTTGCCCTTTAGAACAAGCAGAAAAAAGGATTGGTACCATGATCAGGAAAATTAATTTAGTCAGGGGCTGACTTGAAGTCAGGCCCTGACAATACAAGTTTTTTTTATCAAACATAGCATAAATTTTTAGTTAGAATAATTAAAACGCCAGGGTAACTATTGTGCCTTTACCCGGGTTTGATGTAACGGAAATTTTTCCTTTGTGCAAACGCATGATTTGTCTTGATAAGCTTAATCCAATTCCTGATCCCTGTTTTTTGGTAGTAAAGAACGGAATAAAAATTTTTTCGAATGTATCTTCGTTTATACCTTTGCCATTATCCTTAACCTGAATAAATATTTGCCGGTTCGTTTCCAAAGCTAAAATTTCAATAACCGGATTTTTTTTATTCTTTAATGCATCCACTGCATTCAACACAAGGTTAATCAAAACCCGTTCAATCATTTCCAGATCAGCACTTAGCTTCATTTTATCTTTTTGGATTTTAATACTCATTTGAATATCATTTTTCAAAAGAACCGGTTTCATTAAGGATTCGACATGATGCAGGAGATCAGTTATATAAATTTCCATGAAATTCGGCTTGGGCAGCCGGGTGAGATTTCTATAGCTGTTGACAAACTCCAGAAGCCCTTTACTTCTGTCCTCGATGGTTTTGAGACTTGAATACATATCGTCCAGGTCGCCCGGGTCTAATTGCTTCAAATCCTTTCTTTTTCCTTTTTCATCGAGAAGCATTTCATTTATAGCAGTACTTAAAGACGATACAGGCGTAGCCGAATTCATAATTTCATGGGTTAATACCCTGATAAGCTTCTGCCAGGATTCCAGTTCCTGTTCTTCCAATTCATTTTTTATGTTTTGCAAAGAAAAAATCGTGTACGGTTTCCCTTGTAATTTGAAACGGGCACCTTGCAAAGACAGTTGCAGTAATTCCCCATCTATCACCGTTTTTACCAGACCTCCTTTTTCCGAATCCGGTTTTTGCATTATTTCGAAAAGCTTCTGATCGATTTTACCAATATCATTGATGTTTCTTAGACCGGGGATCTTGAGCAATTTTTTTGCGGCCTTATTAATTAGCTGAATCTCCCCGTCAGGACCAAAGCAAAAAAGAGCAATATTCACATGTTCGATTACCATTTTAAGATACTGATAATGAACTTCTTTTTCAATTCGCGTGTTTTGTAATTCCAAAGTGATTACATTAAAAGCCTGATGTAATTCAAAAAAAGATCTGTTTTTTTCTTTCTTAAAATATGTGTTGGTGAAATCCTTGTTCCTTATTGATAACAAGAAATTGCTTATTTTTCTGTTGGTACGTTCAATAAAGTAGATTAATTCTGCCATAATTGCAAATACCAGGATAGCTGAGATTGCTGAAGCCATATACCACTGATCCTGGCTTATGGCGAATACAAACAGAGCCATAAAAATCCCTGTCAATAAAACCCGGATTACGACTTTTATTCTAAACCCCTTAAATACCATACTTGTTGATTTTTCGGTAAAGTGTAGTTCTTCCAAGTCCAAGCTCTTTAGCTGCCATTCAAAAT
>CAZEWS010000217.1:5214-6664 GCA_964515985.1 uncultured Rikenellaceae bacterium
TAGTAATTTTTTCCATATCTTCCAGATTCAGGATCTCTTCCGGTTTGAATTTCGGCCTTTCCGCTTCAACAATGAAGTCGGCTAACCTGGTTTCCGGACCTTCAGACATGATGATTGCCCTCTCAACCAAATGCTGTAATTCACGTACATTACCCGGCCAATTATAATTAATCAGTCCTTTCATGTCTGATTTGGAAATTTTAGGAACAGGTTTATTGTATTTTCTTGAATGGATATTAAGAAAATGATTTATCAATAACGGAATATCCTTAGATCTCTCCCTTAACGGGGGTATCCTGATCTCAACCGTATTTATTCGGTAGAGCAGATCCTGCCGGAATTTATTCTGGTCAATCATTTCATGCAACGGCATATTGGTGGCGGATATTAACCTGATATCCGTTTTTTTTGGTTGGCTTGCCCCTACCCTGACCACCTCTTTATTTTGAATGGCAGCTAAAAGTTTTGCCTGCAGGGATAAAGAAAGATTTCCGATTTCATCAAGAAAAAGTGTACCACCTGAAGCCAATTCAAACCTTCCGGCCCTGTCTTCTTTTGCATCGGTAAAAGCCCCTTTAACATGACCGAAAAGCTCAGATTCAAATAAGGTATCCGATATTGCCCCCAGATCAATCCCAATGAAAATTTTATTTGACCGTTTTGATTTTCTATGTATAAGCCTGGCTACCAGCTCTTTTCCTGTTCCATTTTCACCCAGGAGCAAAACATTTGCATCGGTTGTGCTTACCTTTTCAACCGCTGTGAAAACGTCCTGCATAACTTGTGAAAATCCAATGATCTCAGAAAAGGGTTGCTCGATATCCCGGGTCAGAACTCTCTGTGTTGATTTCAGTGTTTCTATCTCTTTCCTAGACTGACCGAGCCTGTATGCCGCCATTACTGTAGCCAGTAATTTCTTGTTATCCCAGGGCTTAACAATAAAATCCACTGCGCCTTCCTTCATTGCTTTTACTGCCAGATTAATTTCTCCGTATGCAGTGATCATAATCACATTTATGGAATCATCCAGTTCATGCAATTTCCGGAGCCAAATTATTCCTTCCCTTCCACTGGTAGCCCCTGATGAAAAATTCATATCCAACAGAACGACATCAAATGAAGTTTCCTTCATTATTCGCAGAATATCTTCCGGTCTCTCAGTAGTCTTAATAATTTTAAAATGCTTTTTAAGTACTACCCTTGCAGTTAATAAAATATCCTTATCATCATCAACAACCAGTATTTTCCCTTTTTTCTCCATGTTGTTACTATTCTCCAAAGGAGTCCTGTGGACAGTTCAAGAGTCTCAATATTCTGGTTTCCGGTTCCCTGTTCCCGGCCTGCCACATGAAATGCGACGAAGGAGCATATTTCACCGTGGTTCTCAGTTCTCGGTTTTTCTACTTTTATCTTTTTACTTTTATCTTTATTCCCAAATGTCATCTCAATT
>CAZEWS010000218.1:0-1499 GCA_964515985.1 uncultured Rikenellaceae bacterium
CCAACGGGGTAAACCGTAGAAATTTTCTTAAACTATCACTTACATCAGTTGCCGTTTTCACTATTGTACCACGACACGTTCTGGGTGGAAATGGTTTTCTGGCGCCCAGCGCCCAGCTAACCAAGGCAGTGATCGGAGTTGGGGGCATGGGCCACGGACACATGAAATATGAAGGAGCCAGACTCCTTGCCGTTTGTGATGTTGACCGAACCCATCTTGACCGTGCCCTTTCAATAGCTGGGAACGGCGTGAAGGGATACAGTGATTTTCGTGAAGTACTGGTACGACCCGATATTGATATCGTTCATATTGCCACTCCTCCCCACTGGCATGCCCAGATGTCGGTTGCAGCGGCTGCAGCAGGAAAGGATATCTGGTGCGAAAAGCCCATGACCAGGACCATAGGCGAAGGAATAAGGGTTATCGAAGCTGTCAGGAACCACGGGCGCATTTTCAGGCTTAACACATGGTTCCGGTTTCGTGCTCAATTTTACGGCTTTGGCTCGACCGTAAAACCCATTAAAAAATTAGTGCAGAGTGGAATGTTAGGTTGGCCTCTGAAGGTCACCGTAAGCGGGATCACAGGCTTTAACTGGAAATTCTACTGGGTCGGAAAAACCAATTTAAAACCTATACCTGTACCGAAAAACCTGGATTATGAAATGTGGTTAGGACCGGCTCCATACAAACCCTATAATCCGGAACGTGTTCACTCCAAGTTCCGTGGCTATTGGGATTACGATGGAGGCGGATTAGGCGATATGGGACAACATTATCTCGACCCTGTACAATACATACTGGGTAAAGATAACACGAGCCCTGTGTTCATCGAGGTGGATTCTCCGCAACAACATACCGATGCCGTGGGCCCATGGCGCCGTGTTGAAATGACCTATAATGACGGATGTAAAATTATCCTCGATGGGGAAAACAAAGATAAAAATGCATCCTTTATTGAGGGGCCAAAAGGAAAACTTTACAAAGGTTTTGAGTCGGACATTCCTGGATTGAAGAGAAAATTAGCCGCATTTCCCAATCCGGAACCACAAGTAACCGATTTTATCCAGGCTGTCAGAAACCGGCAAAAATTTGCCCTGAACGAAGAAAATGGTCACCGGTCCTGCACCCTTGTGAATATAGGTAAAATTGCAGTAAGGCTGGGCCGTTCCCTGGAATTTGATCCGGTGAAACAACGATTTGTTGATGACGAAGGAGCAAACCGGTTTATCAACCAACCCATGCGTGCTCCATGGATTTAAATATTTAACAAAATGGAACATCCATGATAAGGCTAATTAACACCCAGGGGAATGATTAAATTTTCATTAGTGTAATTAGTGTAATTCGTGGATAAAATTTTAAACAGATGAAAAAGAACAAAATCCTTTCCATCATATTCCTTTCCCTTATTCTGGGCTTAACGGTTTGTGTTGCTCAGGAAGATACATCAAAACCGCAAAAGAAGCCCGACATAAGAACCACTGAGACAAAAGTTGCGG
>CAZEWS010000218.1:1514-1857 GCA_964515985.1 uncultured Rikenellaceae bacterium
TAATAAGTTGCTGGATGACATGATCTTAATGGGACATGATGGAATAACCCGGTTTACCAAACTTATCGTTCCGCCCGGAACAGGCAATGATGCCAGGGCACGGTTTGCCCTGGGGAGTCTGGCAAAATATGTAACCAGACCGGGAGCTGAACAGGAAAGAAAAATGTGTTCAGAGGTCTATCTTAAGGCGCTGAGTCAGGCAACCAATAAAGAAGTTAAAGCTTTTTTTATCCGGCAACTGCAAATTGCCGGAAAAGATGAAGCAGTTACTCTTTTAAGAAAATATCTGAAAGATAACCGCTTATGTGAACCCGCAACCCAGGCTTTGCTTTCAATAAAATCA
>CAZEWS010000218.1:1867-4357 GCA_964515985.1 uncultured Rikenellaceae bacterium
GAGAACTTAAATCAGGACCTGCCGTTAAAAAAATTCGGAAATATTCGGATACACCGAATAAAGAACTTCGTAAGGTTTGCCTGTTTGCTTTGGCAAATATTGCTGATGCCTCTGCAAAAGAAATCCTGTCCCTTGCGGCTGAAAAAGCAAGGTATATCTATGAAGAAACGAATGCAGTTCAGTCTTACCTCCTTTTTGCAAAGAGAATGGGAGAAGAAGGAAATATCACACAAAGTGAATCCATTTGCCTCGATTTAATAAGAAAATGCACTCTGAAAGAACAAACAAATACCAGGATTGCTGCTCTGGGTATCCTGGTAGATATTAAAAAAGAGGAGGCACTGAAAGAACTGATCTCTGCTATGGATGATAACAATATGGTTTACCGGAAAGCAGCTCTTCAATTTGTTTTCTCTATTCCGGGAGAAAACGTTACACATGAATGGGTCAGGAAAATGCAGGATGTTAACCCTGAAGTTCAGTCTGAAATTATTCAAATGCTGGGTAACCGCAATGATGAATCAGCCTTACCACCTATCCTGGACGCTTTGAGAAATGAAGACAGAATAATCCGTATTGCAGCCATCAAAGCCGCTGCCCGACTTTGCCAGGAAGATGTACTGACCCCATTACTGGAGGTTATGAAATCGGAGGAAAAAGATGAAATCCTGACCGTAAAGCAAGTCCTGCTTTCGTTTAATGAAAACGAACTGCTTCCTGTTATTGCAAAAACATTTCCTGAAACGAGTTCATTTGGCAAAGCAGCGCTTCTTGAAGTGTTCGCTACCCGGAAAGCTAATCAATACGTAAAAATTGTTTTTGAAGAAACAAAAAACAAAGACGAATCAGTAAGTACAGCAGCTTTCCTGGCCCTGGAAAGTATGGTTTCCCATAAGGATTTACCAAAACTTATAAATATATTGATGGATATTGAAGGGAGGGAGCAGATACAGGCAGTTCAACGAGCCATTGTTGCAGCTTCACAAGACAAAGAGGGGAAAGATGAATCATCAAAGATACTCCTTAAACATCTTGAAAAAATAACAGGCACGAAACGAAGCAAAATTCTAAACATCCTGCCAGAAATTGGAGGAAAGGAGGCATTGCAAACCGTTGTTGAAGAATTTGAAAACAATGATAACGATCTGAAAAAGGTTGCTTTCAATGCGCTGGTAAACTGGAAAGATATCAGCGCTTCAGGTGAACTTTATCATATCTGTAAAAACTCTGACGACGATGAATATGTTTATGCTGCATTCGAAGGATATGTAAAACAAGTAAGTAATGCCCCTGTCCCCGATGAACAAAAATTATTGTTGTTAAGGAAAATAATGCCCATGGCGAAAAACAACAAAAATAAAGAATCGCTTTTAATGAAACTTGGTAATATCAGGACATTCCCGGCATTGGTTTTGTCCGGTAAATATCTAAACGACCCGGATCTATCACAGATTGCCTGCCGGTCAGTTATGTCCATCGCATTACCACAAACCAGAAAAGAAAACGGTATGACTGGAAAAATAGTAAAGGAATTATTACAACAAGTTAGTCAAATAATTGAAGGGGAGGAAAGCGATTATGACCGGGAGAAAATAAAAAAATATCTTGAAGAAATGCCGGATGAAGAAGGGTTTGTTTCGCTTTTTAACGGTAAAAATCTCGATGGCTGGGTTGGAAACAAAACCGATTATGTTGTAGAAGATGGGAATATAGTTATTTATCCGGATAAAGGTGGTCACGGAAATCTTTATACGGAAAAAGAATATGGGGATTTCATTTTTCGTTTTGAATTTCAATTGACTCCTGGAGCCAATAATGGTTTGGGAATAAGGACTCCTCTGAAAGGAGACGCAGCTTATATAGGGATGGAACTCCAGATCCTCGATAATACTGCATCCATCTATGAGAATTTGAAGGAATATCAATACCATGGATCAGTTTACGGAGTAATTCCTGCAAAACGGGGTTATCTGAAACCGGTTGGCGAATGGAACTCGGAAGAAGTTATTGCTAATGGTCCAAATATCAAGGTAATTCTGAATGGGACAACCATCGTTGACGGGAACATTGATGAAGCCAGCAAAAACGGAACAATCGACGGAAGAAAACATCCCGGGCTGAAACAGGCTAAGGGACACATCGGATTTCTCGGACACGGATCCGTAGTACGGTTCAGGAATATCAGGATAAAGGATTTAATTAATTCAAAATGAAAGAAAAAATTCTCCTTTCCAGTGCCATTATAACAGCCGCTATCAGTGGTTGTGTTTCAGAAACAGATAAGCAGCAAACAGCCGATCAACCCAACGTAATCCTTATCATTACAGACGACCAGGGTTATGGTGACCTGGGATTTTATGGGAATCCGGATATTAAAACCCCGGTTCTGGATAAGCTCGCCAAACAAAGTACACGCTTCTCAAATTTCTATGTCTGTCCGGTCTGTGCCCCTACCCGGTCCAGTATTATGACAGGCCGTTATTCATTGCG
>CAZEWS010000218.1:4367-6592 GCA_964515985.1 uncultured Rikenellaceae bacterium
ATGCAGTATTATCGAGGATCTGGAGTTTACGACACGTACAACGGAGGAGCTATTATGGCAACAGAAGAAATAACTATTGCCGAGATCCTTCGTGATAACGGTTACACAACCGGCATCTTCGGAAAATGGCATTTAGGTGACGCTTATCCGTTTCGTCCGCAAGACCAGGGATTTACTGAATCATTAATCCATCCAAGCGGTGGAATGGGACAGGTCGGTGATATATATAATTATTTTAAATTCGACAGCTCATATTTCGATCCGGTTTTATTACAGAATGGTAAAGCGGTTGAAACCAAAGGCTATTGTTCGGATGTTTTTACCGACGGGGCTATTCATTTTGTTGAAGAAAATCTTGAGAATCCATTTTTTCTTTATTTATCTTTCAACGCCCCCCATACACCACTTCAGTTACCCGAAGAATATTATCAACAATACGCTGGTCTTGAGTTTGATACTTCCAAATATGGAATAAAAGGATATCCCATCAAGGAAATGAATGAATTTCATGCCGGGTCGGCACGGAAGGTATACGGGATGGTAACCAATATCGATGATAATATAGGGAGGTTATTTGATAAACTGAATGAATTAAACATAGAAGAAAATACACTTGTCATTTTCATTACCGATAATGGTCCTCAACAAATCAGGTATACTGCCGGATTACGCGGCAGAAAAGGCACCGTTTACGAAGGAGGGATCAAAGTGCCTTGTTTTATGCATTTTCCCGGATATTTTCCGAACGACAAGGAAATAGGAACCGCCGGTGCTCACATTGACCTGCTGCCAACCATTCTGGATTTCTGTAACATAAAGATTCCGGCAAATGTCTGCCTGGATGGTAAAAGCCTGCTTCCACTGGTTAAAACCCAAGACGTAGAATGGGCTGAACGACCATTATTCTTTCACTGGCAGAGAGGATATCCCGAAAGGTACCGGAATATAGCAGTCCGAAAGGGCAGTTATAAACTTGTTGGGCACACTGGTCAGGATGCAGACATCAGCGATTTTGAATTATTTAATCTGGCGGACGATCCTTTTGAAATGGAAAACCTTAGCAGTTTAAATCCGGAAATTGCAACGGAACTGAAAAACGAATTTGATCAGTGGTATGACGAAATTATGAAAAGTCCAAACCTGAAACCCCGACCAATACAATTGGGAACATCATTCGAAAATCCGGTAATCCTCAATCGAAATGATGCCAAAGGATCAGCAGGGATATGGGCGCAAGAAAAAATATACGGCTACTGGGATGTTGCGGTAAAAAAAGAAGGATACTACGACATTTCTTTTGTCTTCAGAAATAAAATAGCCAGATCAGGAAATATGTTGGTACGTGTGGGAACGACACAGCGTACATTAGCCCATTCTGATACTACCGTTAACACCATTCTGATGAAAGATATTTACCTTTTTGAGGGAGAATATATGTTTGAATCCTGGTACAGGCAGGGAGGGGATGTTATTATGCCGTTTTATGTGGAAGTAAGAAAAAAATAAGGATATTAATTTTACGAATAAACCAAGGATTTTTGAAACCAAAAATCCCGTAAGAGCTTTACGAAGTAAAACCATTGTGAATAACCCGGTACGAAGTGCCGGGTAAGAACAAAAAGTATAACCACAACCCTGGAAGGGTTGAATTAAATACCCCTAAACAATGTCAACATTCAGACAAATTTTTATTTTAAGTTCAACCCCATCCGGGGTTGCTGGAAATATAGAATTGTAATCCACCGGTTTCACTGGTGGTTATTCAAAGTTATACCCCTTCGGGGTAGGAAATTATTGTTTCAGTTATGTATAATTATGAAAACCCTAAGGGTCTGAAAATATAAAACCATAAAATCCTCACCTTCTTATGCTAAATTATTCAAGTAATAAAACAAACTGGTTTCTGGTTATACTAGTGAATTTAATCCTTGCAGGTTTCTTATTCAATTCCTGTTCACGTCAACCTGCTATATCAATCAGTCCTTCCGGGCATGATTTATATTTTGAAAAGTTAGCTACAAGATGGGATGAAGCCATTCCGCTTGGAAACGGAATGCTTGGTGCCCTGATCTGGCAAAAAGGCAACAACCTGCGTATCTCACTCGACCGGGCAGACCTTTGGGATTTAAGACCCATGGAAACCCTGAACATACCGGAATTTAGATTCAGTTGGGTATATGACCAAGTTAACAAAGAAGATTATAAACCGGTTCAGGATCTTTTTG
>CAZEWS010000219.1:0-6547 GCA_964515985.1 uncultured Rikenellaceae bacterium
ACCTGATTTCTTTGAATCATAGGCAAAATAAGCCTGTGCATATTTATCTGTATTTTCCCCAATAATCTTTATGGAGTTTTTATTGGCGCCAACAGTACCATCAGCTCCAATTCCATAAAATTTGGCTTCATAAGTACCCTTGGGAGCAATACTTACCTCGGGAAGCAATGGCAATGAGGTGAATGTAACATCGTCAATAATTCCAACAGTAAAATGATTTTTTGGCTCTGGCAACTTCAGATTCTCATAAACTGCACGAATATGAGCTGGTGTTGTATCTTTCGAACTGAGACCATATCTTCCTCCAACTATCAAAGGTTTGTTTTCTTTTTCGTAGTACAAATCCCTTATATCGAGATAAAGAGGTTCACCGTTTGCTCCAGGTTCTTTGGTTCTGTCTAATACAGCAATTCGTTCAACGGTTTCAGGGATAGCCCTGAAAAAATATTTTGCAGAGAACGGCCTGTAAAGATGAACAATCATTAACCCAATTTTCTCGCCATTACCAACCAGGTAGTCTACAACCTCCCTTGCCGTTTCGGTAACCGATCCCATTGCAATAACTACATGTTCAGCATCTTTAGCGCCATAATATACAAATGGATGGTATTCTCTTCCTGTTAATTTTGCAATTTCCTGCATATAATTTTCAACAATGTCAGGTACAGGTTCATAAAACCGGTTAATGGATTCTTTTGCCTGGAAAAAAATATCGGGATTTTGCGCAGTACCCCGAGTGACAGGATGTTCGGGGTTCAGAGCATTATCTCTGAACGCCTTTAAAGCTTCATAATCTATCAGGGGGGCAAGGTCTTCGTTTGTAAAAGCGTCGATCTTCTGGACTTCGTGTGAGGAACGGAACCCGTCGAAAAAATGAAGAAAAGGAATATGGGATTTAATAGCACTTAAATGCGCTATACCGGTAAGATCCATTATTTCCTGAATGCTTCCGCTGGCGAGGTGAGCAAATCCAGTTTGGCGGGTTGCATAAATATCGCTATGATCGCCAAAAATGGATAAGGCATGAGCAGCAACGCTTCTTGCACTTACATGAAACACGCCCGGCAATAATTCCGCAGCTATCTTGTACATATTTGGGATCATCAATAATAAACCCTGGGAAGCTGTGAAAGTAGAACACAGTGCGCCTGATTGCAATGAACCGTGAAGAGCACCTGATGCCCCTCCTTCAGATTGCATTTCTACCACATCTACCGTTTCGCCAAATATATTTTTTCTTCCGTGTGCTGCCCATTCGTCAATATATTCTGCCATGTTTGAAGATGGAGTAATGGGGTAAATACAAGCTATCTCACTAAACATGTAAGCAACATGCGAAGCAGCATAGTTGCCTTCACATGTAATAAAATTATGTTTTCTTGTCATTTTGTTATCCTTAAGTAATTAATTAACAGTTTATTAATAAAAGATGTTCTGTTGAGTAAAATTAAAATAAATCAGCAAGAAGAGGAAGACTCAATAAGTGAAAATACTCCTTGTTCAGTAATTCATTTTGATTACAAATAAGCATCTACGTTTTTTCAGGACAAGCCTGAAAAAAAACCGCTTCGCGGGATATAGACAACATTCAAATTTGAACAACATGTTGGTAAAAGTGGCACCCTAAGAGCCTATGTTATTTTCAAAACAAGTTTTAAAATAAAGCCACCTTCGGCGGGGTTGTCAAATTTAGTACTATTAGCTGACTGTCATTCATTGTCATTCAATTGCCATTCGTAGTCATTTGTTGTATTTCAATGACAGCATAGCGAATGACCCAAATATATATTAATTACTATCGACAACATGTTAGTAAGTTTTGTTTTGTAAGCGTCTAATTAATGTCTGTCTATAAAGTCAAACAAAGATTACATAAGCAACCCCGTACAGTCATTCCCTGTTAAATATTGCTTCGCATTAAATTTTCGATTTCTGTTTGTTTTATGCCTTTGTAAAATTAACAGGTTTCCGGCAGCCATTTTATGAATTTTATCAGGGTATCAAAAAAAATGCGGGTTATAATTTCCCGCATTATATTTTAATTTATTGGTTTTTATTGACTGTTCATTGAAATCAGGAATTCTTCATTTGATTCAGTTCGCATTAACCGGTCGCGCAGGAATTCCATGGCTTCGACAGATGTCATATCAGTCAGGTAATTTCTCAGTATCCAGATCTTGTTCAGGAGGTTTTTCTCAAGTAAAAGTTCTTCTCTCCTGGTACTTGATAAAGGAATATCAATCGACGGATAAATTCTTTTATTGGAAAGCTTTCTGTCAAGCTGAAGTTCCATATTGCCCGTTCCCTTAAACTCCTCAAAAATCACGTCATCCATTTTTGAACCGGTTTCAGTAAGAGCTGTGGCTAGAATCGTCAGCGAGCCGCCATTTTCAATATTCCTTGCTGCGCCAAAAAATCTTTTGGGCTTTTGCAGTGCATTTGAATCCACCCCACCTGAAAGAACCTTACCTGATGCAGGTGCAATTGTATTAAAAGCCCGGGCCAACCGGGTAATCGAGTCCAGTAAAATAACAACATCATGGCCGCACTCAACCATTCTTTTCGCTTTCTCCAAAACAATATTTGCAACACGAACATGTCTTTCAGCCGGCTCATCAAAAGTTGATGCAATAACTTCAGCTTTGACATTTCTGGCCATATCCGTTACCTCTTCAGGTCGTTCGTCAATGAGAAGGATTGTTAAATAAACCTCAGGATGATATTTGGTAATCGCATTGGCAACATCCTGCAGCAGAATGGTCTTTCCTGTTTTTGGCTGTGAAACAATTAACCCACGCTGACCTTTACCGACAGGAGTAAACATATCGATCACCCGAACGGAAAGATTCCCTTCTCCGCGTTTGCAAAGCGTGAACTTTTCCTCAGGGAACAGAGGAGTTAAATAATCGAAAGGAACTCGATCCCTGATGTAGTCAGGACTCCTTCCATTTATTTCCTGAACTTTTATTAATGGAAAATATTTTTCACCATCCTTAGGTGGACGAATACTCCCATTTAAGATATCTCCCGTTTTAAGACCGAATAATTTTATCTGCGATTGTGAAACATATATATCATCGGGGGAATTCAGGTAGTTATAATCTCCTGATCTGAGAAAACCATATCCATCAGGCATGATCTCCAAAACTCCTGAAGCAGTTATGATCCCATCAAAATCATAGGTCTTTCCTTTCTTTTCTACATGCAGTTTTTGATAACGGGGAGCTTCTTCTTTTTGATACTCCTTTCTCCTGTCCCTATATTCCACCGTTTTATCTTCCTGAGCAAATTCACTTCTTTTTACTTTTTGTTCTTTTTCTTTAGCTTCTTCCGTGGTGGATTTTTGAGAAGGCAAGGATGGTAATGCAGTTATTTCAGTTCCCTTAATTTCCGGTTTATCCGTAATAAATGTATCCTTATCCACTTTTGCAGTTTGAATTTTGCCCCTTCTTCCGGGTCGTCTTTTTTCTGTTCTTTTTCCTTCGGTTGCAGTTATAGCCTGCTGATCCAGAATTTTATAGACCAAATCCTGTTTTTTTAAGGAATCTACTCTTTTTATCTGCAATTGCTTGCCAATTTCACGTAACTCAGATGCAAGTTTCTTGTTCAATTCTAAAATATCATACATAATTATAACAGGAAATTTTAAAATGTTTTAAGGTTTAAAGAATTAAATAGAGATGAAAATAAGTAACAATTAAACGGAAATATTGTGATTAAAGTAAATTAAAAGGGAAAAGGAAAAGCCTAATTGATATAGCGATCAGGAAATTCACTGCAAGTATAAGCAAATCCTCAGAATTTCCAAAAAAATAATCAAATTATTTGTCAAACAAGAATTTCCATACCGAAGTGCTTTTGTATCCTGTTTATTAACATTTGACCTTTCTGCTTCCTAATTTATTGACAATCAGTAATTAATGAAGAAATTTATGATTTATTCGGACTTCATTTTAGTTACTGTTTGGGAAATGATTCTTTCTAATCAAAATTGCAACTTTTATCATGTTAAATACGTATAAGAGGTGGCTCTAAAAACCACTCAGGAATGCGCCAACTTAAAATAGTCAAACAGGTTACCAACCGTGACACTCCGTCGCTTGACAAATATCTCCATGAGATAGGCAAAGTTGAATTAATTACAGCAGAAGAAGAAGTTGAACTGGCAAGAAGAATCCGGGGTGGTGATTTGGATGCTTTAAATCAACTCGTCAAGGTCAATCTTCGCTTTGTTGTTTCGGTTTCAAAACAATATCAAAACCGGGGCCTGACTTTGCCCGATTTAATAAATGAAGGAAATCTGGGACTAATAAAGGCAGCTCAGCGGTTTGATGAAACCAGAGGTTTTAAATTCATCTCTTATGCTGTTTGGTGGATCAGGCAATCCATTCTTCAGGCATTAGCTGAACAGGCCAGAATTGTCCGGCTACCTTTAAACAAAATCGGATCAATTAATAAAATTAATAAGATCCTTGTGGTACTGGAACAGAAATTCGAAAGACCACCAACCGAATTGGAGATTTCACAGGCACTTGAATTAACTCCGAAAGATATTAAGTTATCCATTAAAAATGCGGTTCGTCATATTTCAATGGATGCACCCCTGGCAAAAGGGGAGGAAAACAATATGTATGATGTACTCCTGAGCAAAGATACGCCAAGCCCTGATAAGCAATTGCTAACAGATTCACTACGCAAAGAAATTGATCGCGCATTAAATACCTTAACCCGTCGTGAAGCGGATATCGTCAGGTTATATTATGGATTAAACGAAAAATATCCGATTACACTGGAGGAAATTGGAGAAGCGTTTAACCTGACCAGGGAAAGGGTGAGACAGATCAAAGAAAAGGCAATAAAGAGATTAAAGCATACTACCCGCAGTAAAATTTTAAAAACCTATCTGGGATAAGTGTTTCTGCGACCCAAACTTTAAATCTGCCGCTGTAAAAATAAAGAGAAAAAGTTCCTTTTTCTCTTTATTTTTTCTACTTAATCTATTTTTGTACATTGCAATACAACATTAATCCGGTTAATTTATGAGTCATTTAGTAGCCCCCTCTTTATTGGCTGCCGATTTTGGTAACCTTAAGAAAGATATTGACATAGTAAACACCAGCCAGGCAGACTGGTTTCACCTGGATATAATGGATGGTGTTTTTGTTCCGAACATCTCTTTTGGATTCCCTGTACTCGAATCTGTGCGAAAGTATGCCCAAAAACCCCTTGATGCACATCTTATGATTGTCAACCCTGATAAATTCCTGGAAAACTTTAAGGATTTAGGGATTTTTAATTTAACCGTTCATTACGAAGCATGTGCACATTTGCATCGCACTGTACAAAAAATCAAATCTTTGGGAATGAAAGCCGGCGTTTCGTTAAATCCACATACCCCGGTTTATGTATTGGATGAAATAATTACTGATGTCGATATGATACTCATCATGTCAGTAAATCCGGGGTATGGAGCCCAGGAATTCATTCCTCGATCTTTCAAAAAAATCAGAAAACTCAAAAAGCTTATTATTGAATCCGGCAATCACGCACTGATTCAGGTAGATGGCGGAGTGGATGTTTCAAATGCCAGTGAATTGGTTGAAGCAGGAGTGGATGTTTTGGTGGCAGGTAATACGGTGTTTGCATCTAGGGATCCCGTTGCTACAATTAAAAGACTGAAATTGCTTAAATAATAGTTAATAAAATTTCTAAGTCACCAGTCCTCAGTCTCCCCGCCCGTACCGAACGGTACGTTCGGGCGGGCAGTCGCCAGAGCAATTACCCCGGAGGGGTAACATTATTGTAGAATATACAGCAAACAAAGAAAAAGCGCCGGAACTGCCGGTTTTGATTAGTGTTACAACCGTTTCATCCGGCGCAAGTAGCCGGTAGCTTTTTCGGAGCAAAGGATGAAAGGTCTAAGAGCGGAGAGCAGAGCGCTGAGGACGGGATTGTAGAACGACTCTCCTGCCGAAGGCATTCCTTTGGAAGAGTCGTTATTAGCTGGTTATTCATATGAAAGAGGTTGAGATTAAGATTGAGAGGTTGAGGAATTGATGTCAAATGTCAGATGGCAAATGTCAAATGTATTATGTGGAGCATAAATTCATTGATGTAAAGTTATGAAAAAGGAAATGACAGAACGATTTTTAGAGTTTGCAGCCATAATAGTTAAAATTGGAAAAAAGCTTAATAAAACTTTTGAAGGCAGGCATGTTTATGGTCAATTGTTTCGTGCCGGCACTTCTTCTGGGGTAAATTATGAAGAATCACATTCTGCACAAAGCACCCGGGATTTTATTCATAAAAGGGAAGTTGCATTAAAAGAACTTCGCGAATCTCTATTCTGGTTACGATTAATTGAAAAAGTAAAGTTCCTGCCAGAAAAAGATCCAGATTTAATTTTCCTTTTAAAAGAAAATCAATAATTGATTAATATCATCGCGAAATCAGTTTCAACATTGAAGAAAAAACCCCAACATTTGACATCATACATTTGACCTCTGACTTTTGACATAAAAACCCTGTAGAAGGGGAAGGGAATTGA
>CAZEWS010000220.1:0-6547 GCA_964515985.1 uncultured Rikenellaceae bacterium
GTAAGTACAAAAAAGCAGTGTAAATACAAACCTCAATCAGGATAGATCATACCTCTGCAATGCATAGCATTAACATAACAGTTAAAGCATTCAACCGACCCTGTAAGGGTCGAATAACAATAGCCCCGGGCTTGCCCCGTGAAATGCTGCTTTGCAGCAGTGGCTCTGCCACTATTTCACAGGGCGAGCCCGGGGCTATTGTTGTTTTACCCCTCCGGGGTAATTACTCTTGCAAAATTTCTTTGGTCTGCAGACATCGAACCATTATCTTTTTATTTTACTTTATTAACAATTTAACAATATAACAATTTAGCAATTTCATCGACTGCCCCTTGCATCTTCCTAGTACATACTACATACTTACTGCGTACTTACTGTTTCTTGTTTCTTGTTGAAATATTTGTCCAGCTTATTCATCCAAACTATGTATTACCAATCCGCTCCTTAGTTTGGGCTCGAACCATGTTGTTTTTGGGGGCATAATGTTGCCTGTGTCGGCAATAGTGATCAGTTGGTCGAGCGTTACGGGATAAAGAGCAAAAGCAACTGCCATCTCACCCGAATCAACTCTTTTCTTCAATTCACCTAATCCGCGAATCCCACCAATGAAATCAATTCTATTCGACCTTCTTAAATCGGTAATATTCAAATGTGGTGCCAGTACCTGGTTACTAAGGATGGTAACATCAAGGACACCAATCGGATCATTGTTTTCATATGTTCCTTGTCTGGGTGTTAGGGAATACCATTCACCCTTTAAATACATAGAGAAATTATGCAAAGAGCCGGGTTTGTAAATTTCCCTGCCTTTCTTTTCAATAACAAACCCTTGTTCCAGCCTTTTAATAAATTCGCCGGAGCTCAGCCCATTAAGATCTTTAACAACCCGGTTGTAATCAATAATGGTAAGTTGATCATGCGGAAAAAGGACTGCCATGAAATAATTATATTCTTCATCACCCCGGTGATCCGGGTTGTTCTTTTTCTTTTCGTTTCCAACTAATGCTGCAGATGCGGTTCTGTGGTGGCCATCGGCCACATAAGTTGCCGGAATACTAATAAACAATTCCACTATTTTATCAATCATCTGTTTATTATCAATAACCCAAAAATGATGTCCAATCCCATCGTCTGCAACGAAATCATACTCAGGGTCACTGTTACCAACAAACTCTGATACGATTTTATCCATTTCCGGTACTGCACGGTAGGTAAAAAAAACAGGTTCAATATTGGCATTGTTAATCCTGATGTGCTTCATTCTATCCTCTTCTTTATCCGGTCGTGTTAATTCATGTTTTTTAATCACTCCGTTCAAATAATCTTCCACACCAGCACATCCAACAATACCATACTGGGTCTTATTATTCATGGTTTGTGCGTATATATATAATATCTCTTTACCATCCTGTATAAGCCATCCCTTTTTCATGAAATTTTTATAGTTCTCAACTGCTTTATCATATACAGACTGACTGTGTACATCCACTTCCGGATCCAGGTCAATTTCGGGCTTTGTAATATGCAAAAGAGAATAAGGGTTCCCTGCTACCTCGTCTCTGGCTTCCTGAGAATTTAGCACATCGTAAGGTCTTGCTGCAATCTCTTTGGCAATTGACTTAATAGGGCGGATTCCTCTGAACGGTTTTAGTATAGCCATGGTATTGTTAAATTACGTATGTTCTATATAATTTATGATTCATTAAGTATTTATATCATCTTCTACATTATCAATGCTCAGGAATAATGGAATATTGGAATGTTGGAATATTTCAATTCCCAGTATTCCATTAATCCAACATTCCAGAATTCCATGTTATATCATATGATATTTTAAATTCAGTGTTAAATTATAATTAATTAATCTAAAACTGAAACCTGAAACCTGTAACTTAAAATTACTTATTCACCTTAAAAGTTGTATCTCCCTTTTCAATGAAATCAACAATTTGATTGACTGCTGCAATACCGGCATTTATATTTGCTTCAGCCGTTTGAGCCCCCATTTTTTTTGGAGTGAAGTAAAACCGGCCTGGATAATTTGCTTCAATCTTATCTTTGCAATCAGGAGCAACATCTGAAACATATTTAAAGTCATCCCTTTCAGTGAATATTTTCAGTAGTGATTCTTCGCAGACAACTTCTTTCCTGGCTGTATTAACAAGTGTAGCTCCTGCAGGCATAAGGTTTAAAAGATCATAATTGATTGATTCTTTGGTTTCTTCATTCGCCGGAATATGAAGGGATACATACTGGCATGTACGGTATAGCTCCTCTGCTGAATCAACAACTTTCACTCCATCCTTTTCAATAACAGAGGATTCTATAAAGGGATCATAGGCATAAATATCCATGCCAAATCCCATGGCAATAGTAGCAACCAGTTTTCCAACATTTCCGTATGCATGGATTCCGAGGGTTTTACCTTTCAGTTCCCTGCCGGGTTTCCCGTCAAAACAATTCCTGGCTATGTATACCATCATACCCAGTGCGAGTTCTGCAACAGCATTGGAATTCTGTCCCGGTGTATTCATAACAACAATACCTTTTCCTGATGCAGCTTCAAGATCAATATTATCATATCCTGCTCCCGCGCGAACGATGATTTTTAAATTTCTCCCGGCTCTTATTACTTCCTTATCTGCTTTATCGCTGCGAACAATAAGAGCATCAACATTTTCAACCGATTTTACAATCTCCTCCCGGTTTTCATATTTTTCGAGAAGTATCAACTCATAGCCTGCACGGTCTAAAATTTTTTGAATACCCATTACTGCATCAGGTGCAAATGGTTTAACAGTAGCTACTAGTACTTTTTTCATTATTGTTTTTTTTATTAATTATGTTTCTGATCTTCAAATTCCTGCATTACGCCAACTAATGCCTCAACACTATCCATTGGGAGGGCATTATAGATAGATGCCCTGAATCCCCCGACTGACCGGTGTCCTTTAATTCCAACCATACCCTTTTCGGTTGCAAGATCAAGAAATTCTTTTTCAAGTTCAGCATATTCCTTGTTCATAACCCAACACACATTCATGATCGATCTGTTTTTTTCTTCCTTCACTGTAGTGATAAACAATTTGTTCCTAGCAATTTCTTTATAAAGCAAATCTGCTTTTTCACAATTTATTTTGTGAATTGCCGTAACGCCACCGAGATCTTTTAGCCATATCAGGGTCTGAAGTGCTGCATAAACAGGTAAACAGGGAGGAGTATTGAACATTGAACCTTTTTCGATATGGGTTCGGTAATCAAACATGGTTGGAATAACACGATCCACTTTGCCCAAAATATTTTCCTTTACGATAACGAAAGTCAAACCGGCCGGGGCCAGATTCTTTTGAGCCCCACCATAAATAACCGCATACTTTGAAACATCAACCGGCCGGCTAAAAATATCGGACGACATGTCGGCGATCAACGGCAGGTTCACATCCATATCTTCTTTTATCTCCGTACCATAGATAGTATTGTTGGTAGTTATATGGAAATAATCTACATCCGGAGGAATAATAAAATCCTCAGGAATATAAGAATAATTAGCATCTTTCGATGATGCAACTACAACCACTTCACCAAAATTATGTGCTTCCTTTATAGCCTTAGAAGCCCACGACCCCGTATCCAGATAAGCCGATTTTGTCTTCATAAGATTCATTGGAATCATAGCAAACTGTGTACTGGCACCTCCACCCAGAAAAAGCACGTGATAACCATCCGGGATATTCAGCAACTCTTTGAAAAGTTGCTGAGCCTGGTCCATAACTGAAATAAATTCTTTACTCCGATGGGAAATTCCCATTATTGAGAGTCCTGTTCCGTCGAAATCCTTTACAGCTTTGGCAACATTTTCAATCGTAAATTCAGGTAGTATCGAAGGGCCTGCATAAAAATTATGTTTATTCATGGTTAATGTATTAGTTTTTTTTATTTAATGTTTTATAAAGTTGCAAATATTTTTTCAATGATTTGATGATACTCAACATGGATCAACGGACATTTAACCCATTAAATTTATAAAACCGCAAAATCATAAATATATTTCTTTTAATCAAGTTATTAGTTATTCGTTATTGGTTATACGTTATTAGTTATGTTATTAGGGATTAATCATGCGCCTGTGTGTCAAATTTTAGATTAAAATTGTCATTTTCGTTTCATTGATTGGTTAGTGTCTGTCATTAAAGTCAAATAAAGATTATTTAAGCACCAATAAACAATATTCAAATAACAAATAAGCTCTAATCCCAAAACTTCGGGATAAATTCCAAAATTAATACAACTGTTTGAAAATTTGGATTTAGAGAATTGAGATTTATTTGAAATTTGTGATTTGTATTTTGAAATTTCGAACTTACTGAAAAGCTCAGAATTTATAGATAAGCTACAAATAGTAATCATCTTACAAATTAAAGGTGATGAGTGTTTCTTAATTCAACAATATAATTTTCCTTAAGGACAGGTATAACCTCCGTTGAATCAGGTGTATGGCAGTATTCAATAACATCATCCAGTCCCTTATCTCTTAGCCTGCTACGCTGGGCGGCCTTATTGATATATCCAACCAAATCGGTTTTTGCCAGGGTCCATAAATCCATGGCAGCAAGTGCTGAATCACAAATAGAATAGTACTTTTTGCTCTCAAGCAATTGTTCAACAATAGCACCTGCCAGAACAGAATCTTCAAGATTGAATTTGTTTTTCCATGCAGCACACAGAATGATAATATTCCTGTCCTGCTGAATAGCCCATTTACAAATAGCGGTAAGATTCAGGAATGAGCCGATAATTACCTTATAACAGGAACCAGCCGTCTGAATAGCTTGAGTTCCATTGGTTGTACTATAAACAATTGTTTTCCCCTTAACTCTTTCGGGAGTAAAATTAAAAGGAGAATTGCCAAAATCGGCAAAATCAAGCACATAACCATCCCTTTCAGCAGCCACCAAATATCCATTATTCTTATAGGCACGGGCTTCATCAACTGTACCTACCGGAATTAATTTTTTTACACCGTTTTCAAAAGCAGTACAAATGGCTGATGTAGCCCTCAGTGGGTCGACCACAATAACGATAGCATTTTTATCCTTGTAAAACCGGAATAATGCCGGCGAAAAGCAAACTTCTATCCTGTTCAATCTATTCATAACTCATTGCTTGTAAAAGGGTGGCTTCACTACTCTGGCTCTTAGGTCTTTATTTCGAATTCGAATGAAGATCTCGGTATCTTCATGCCAGAATCCTTTCTTCAGGTATGCCAGTCCTATTCCTTTTTTCAACATCGGAGACATTGTTCCTGAAGTTACTTCGCCGATAAGATTTCCTTCAATATCCACAACTTCATAGTGTTGACGGGGAATGCCCCTATCGAGCATCTCAAAACCTTTTAGCCTGCGCAAGACCCCTTCCTTTTTTTGCTTCAGAAAATATTCCTTATCAATAAATTCTTTGTGATCAACAAATTTGGTAATCCAGCCCAGTCCTGCTTCAATGGGTGATGTTTTTTCTGTAATATCATTCCCATATAAACGAAAACCCATTTCTAACCGGAGTGTATCTCTTGCAGCTAAACCAATCGGTATTATTCCAAATTCTTCTCCGGCGTCCAGTATAGCCTGCCACAAATTAGAAGCATTTTCATTTTTAACATATATTTCGCAGCCACCAGCCCCGGTATAACCGGTTATTGAAAAAATAATATCTTTTATCCCTGCAAATTCGATTTCTTTGAATGTATAATATTCCATCTCTTCGACCGGATAACCAGTAAGCTTTCGCATGGCCTTTATGGCCATAGGACCCTGAATAGCCAATTGAGCCATCGTATCAGAGGCATTAATTAATTCCTTTCCTGTTTTCAATCCCATTTCCTTTGCTTGTGTAACACACCAATTCCAGTCCTTTTCAATATTAGCTGCATTCACAACAAATAAATAGGTCTCTTCATTAAATCGATAAACCAGCAAATCATCAACGATTCCACCTTTTCCATTTGGCATACAGGAATACTGGACTTTGCCATCAAAAAGCAATGAAGCATCGTTCGTTGTTATTCTCTGAACAAATTCCAACGCATGAGGACTTTTTACCCAGAATTCACCCATATGCGAAACATCAAACACACCAAGTCTTTCCCTTACAGTGATATGCTCATTATTAATTCCTGAATATTCAATTGGCATATTAAAGCCGGCAAACGAAACCATTCTGGCTCCTAGTTCCTTGTGGAATATTGTAAAAGGAGTATCTTTCATTATAAATCGCAGTTTTGTTCAATAATATTTATAATAGAAGGTCAACAAAAGTATGAAAATATAACAGGGAAATCAACATCCTTTACAACAGGAATCCGGTGAACCTTAAGAATGGGTTTGTTTATCTTTGAGAACCGAAAACTGAAAACTTGAAACTTGAAATACGCAACTCTCAGCATTCAACTTACAACATTCAACTTTAAATTAAGTTATTAGGTATAGGCGTTTAGGCCGCATATTTAATTATTTGAATAAAAACGTATTGGATTGTTTGCTACCATCCTTTT
>CAZEWS010000221.1:0-6527 GCA_964515985.1 uncultured Rikenellaceae bacterium
GTTTCTTTTCAAACCCCGCCTTAAAAGGCGGGGCTATTGATAAATTAATCACCAATTGTTTATCAATTAATCAGGTTAAGAGCTTAATATTTTAATTGACTTAGTAAATTATGATAAGTAATATGGCTGAGAATATTGAAAAGCCTCACTTATTGTTTGAGGTAAGCTGGGAAGTCTGCAACAAGGTAGGTGGTATTCACACCGTTATATCCACCAAAGCCTTAACATTATCGGAGAAGTTACAGAACGAATATATATTGATCGGACCGGATGTTTGGAGAGATGAGATAGAGAACCCTGAATTCATTCCCGATCCGCTTCTTTTTAAGGACTGGAAAGAAAGGGCTGAATCGGAAGGGTTGCTGGTAAAAACAGGCAGGTGGAATATATCAGGAAAACCCATGGTTATTTTAGTTGATTTTTACAATTTTATCTCTCAAAAAGATGACATTTTTAAAATATTCTGGGAAAAATTTAAGCTTGATTCCATATCGGGACAGTGGGATTATATTGAACCGGCATTGTTTGGATACGCCTCTGCCAAAGTGATTGATAGTTTTGTGAATTTCAACATGGGTTATTATGATAGGGTAGTAGCCCAATTTCACGAGTGGATGACAGGAACCGGCGTTTTATATCTTCATGAAAATGCACCGGGTGTAGGAACTGTTTTTACTACTCATGCCACGGTACTTGGCCGCTCTATTGCCGGAAATAACAGGCCTTTATATAGTAATTTACAACAGTATAACAGCCAGCAGATTGCCAGGGAATTTAATATAATTTCAAAACAATCACTTGAAAAGATATCAGCACAAACTGCTGATGCATTTACAACCGTTAGTGAGATTACTTCGAAAGAATGCAATCATTTTTTAGGCAAAAAACCGGACATTGTAACGCCCAATGGATTTGAAGACAATTTTGTGCCGGTGGGAGATGAATATGAAAGAAAAAGGAAACAAGCCCGTGAAAAACTGATCAAAGTTGCCGGATCTGTTTTTGGCTATGAGGTTCCCGGTAATGCCCTGCTTGTAGCCATTAGTGGAAGATATGAGTTTAAGAACAAAGGGATCGATCTGTTTATTGATTCCCTTGCAAAACTGAACCGATCAAATGATACCGAAAGGGAAATTCTGGCTTTTATTTTAATACCGGCAAATAATTACGGGCCAAGGGAGGAGGTTTTAAGAAATTTAAGCGAGACAGGAAAAAATATTGATACCGGAGAGCCTTATCTGACTCATGGTTTACACGATTCAGAATTCGATCCCATCCTGGCAGGGATAAAAAAAGGTGGCCTGAAAAACAGCCAGGAAGATAAGGTAAGAGTTGTTTTTGTTCCTTCATATTTACAGGGCGATGATGGAATTTTTAACGAAACATATTATGACTTACTGATTGGTTTTGATCTTACCCTTTTCCCCTCTTATTACGAACCGTGGGGATATACTCCGCTGGAGAGTTTAGCTTTTTGTATTCCTACGGTTACCACTTCACTGGCAGGCTTTGGCTCCTGGGTAAAGAATCATTTTCCTGAGCCGGGTAACGGCATCCTTGTTGTCGACCGTACTGATGATAATGATGAATATGTGGTTGAATCCATCATAAATCATCTGAAACATTTTTCGGCTCTTTCGTTGAAAGAAGAAAACAACGCCAGAAAAAAGGCGTTTGAAATTTCAAGAATTGCCTTATGGAACAACCTGGTAGACTTTTATTTTAAGGCTTATCAGCTTGCTCTGGAAAAAGCAGGTAGCAGAATTGATACTTTTGAAATTTCTGCTGAAATGAAACCTGCTCCTGAAATAACGGAACACAGGGAAATTTCCAGGCCCATTTGGAAAAAACTATATGTCGGATCCAAATTGCCTGAAGAATTGGAACCTCTCAATGAGTTGTCGAAAAATTTATGGTGGTCGTGGAATACTGAAGCTGAAGATCTTTTTAAAGCCATTGATCCTGTTTTATGGGAGGAGTGTGCACATAATCCGGTCACTCTTCTCGAAAAAGTCGATTACAGAAAAATTTTAGTGTTGGGAAAAGACAAAAACTTTACTAATAAACTGAATAACGTTTATAAAAGATTTTGTGATTATCTGGACACAAAACCTCCTGAGAACCACCCAAAAGTTGCCTATTTCAGCATGGAATACGGCTTACATGAAAGTTTAAGGATCTTTTCCGGAGGGTTGGGAATTCTTGCAGGTGATTATTTAAAAGAAGCCAGCGATTCGAATTTCACTATTACAGGAATTGGTTTATTATACCGGTATGGTTATTTCAAACAAATCTTATCTGTTAACGGCGAACAGCATGAAATTTATGATCCTGAACATTATTCAAAACTTCCACTGATACCCGTAAAAGATGAAAACGGAATATGGAAAACCATAAGCATTGTTTTTCCGGGCAGGACGGTTACTGCAAGGATTTGGGAGGTTAAGATTGGGAGGGTATCCCTTTATCTGCTGGATACTGACCACGAAAATAACCTGGAAAAGGATCGTTTTATTACCCATCATTTATACGGAGGTGATAAAGAAAACCGGTTGAAACAGGAATTGTTACTTGGTATTGGGGGTATAAGGGTTTTACGTGTTCTGGGAATTAATGCTGATCTGTTCCATAGCAATGAAGGACATTCAGCTTTTATCGGGCTTGAACGGTTGAGGATATTGATTTCTGAAAATAACCTTTCTTTCCCTGAGGCGCTGGAGGTGGTCAGGGCATCCACTCTTTTCACAACCCATACTCCGGTACCTGCCGGTCATGATGCTTTTGACGAAAATCTTCTGCGAACCTATATTGCTCATTATCCGGAACGGCTAAAAATAATCTGGGATGAGTTAATGGCGCTGGGCAGGAGTAACCCCGGGAACCGGGATGAAAATTTTAATATGAGCTACCTCGCTGCCAGATTATCCCAGGAAATAAATGCGGTAAGTAAATTACACGGTGACGTAACACGGGAGATATTTAGCAAGCTGTGGCCGGGATATTTACTACGGGAGCTGCATATCGGCTATGTAACCAATGGAGTCCATTATTCTACCTGGGTTGCACGGGAATGGCCGGAGCTATATCAGGAAATGCTTGGTAAATCAATGGTTCAGCATCAATCTGAAAAAGAATGCTGGGAGGAAATCTATAAATTCAAGGATGAAGTTATTTGGAAAACCAAACAGAATTTAAAGAGTCAATTGATTTCCTATGTAAAAGAGAGGTTCCGTTATAATTGGATAAGAAGGCATGAAAATCCGAAACATATTGGTGAAATAACCAGGACCTTAAATGATAAAGCCCTGACAATCGGATTCGCACGAAGATTTGCAACTTATAAACGGGCAAATTTGATATTTAAGGATGTCGAAAGGCTGGCAAAAATTGTTAATAATCCCGATAAACCCGTGCAATTTCTGTTTGCCGGAAAGGCACATCCTAAGGATGGTGGTGGAAAAGGACTGATTAAAAAGGTTTTTGAACTTTCAAAAAGACCGGAGTTCCTTGGGAAGATCCTGTTCCTTCAGAATTATGACATGGATCTGGCTAAAAAACTTGTTCAAGGCGTAGATATTTGGTTGAATACCCCAACTCGTCCTATGGAAGCTTCGGGAACAAGTGGAGAAAAAGCCGTGATGAATGGCACCTTGCATTTCAGTGTTCTTGATGGCTGGTGGGTTGAAGGTTATGTTTTAAACGCCGGATGGGCAATTTCTGAAAAAAGAACATATGAAAATCAGGACTTTCAGGATGAACTGGATGCGGAAACCATTTATCATTTGCTGGAAAACGAGATTATTCCCGCGTTTTATGACCGGAATGAAAAGAATATTCCAGTAAAATGGGTAGGGTTTATTAAAAATTCCATGGCAAAAATTGCACCGAATTACACCATGAAAAGAATGTTTACGGATTACCGGGAGCAATTTTATAATAAGCTGTTCGATCGTACCCTGGTTATGAGAAAAAACCATTATGCCATGGCAAAAAGATTGGCTTCATGGAAGAAAAAAATCTGCCGGTCGTGGAAGGATCTTGAAGTGATTTCTGTTGATCTTTCAACACCTGTCGAGAAGTCGTATAAAATAGGGGAAGAATATAATGGTATTATAATCATTGATCTGAAAAATGTGCCGGCATCCCAAATTGGACTGGAATTAGTCGTTTCCGACAATGGTAAAAACGAGTCTCCTGAAATTATCCATAAACAGGAATTTACACTGGAAAAAGTTGAGGAAGGTAAGGCTTACTTTAAAGCAAAAATTATTCCCACAAAACCGGGAAGTTTCACTTTTGGATTCAGATTGTTCCCCAAACATCCTGACCTGCCATACAAACAGGATTGTGATTGTGTTAAGTGGATTTAATACTCGTCAGACGACATGTCTACCTTGCCCGACTGGTCAGGCGGATGAACAGGCAGGCTGCTGTCGTAAATACTAAAGTAGTATTGTTACTTGAGAAATAAAATCAAAAATACATATTAAAAAAATGAGTACCTTTAAATATGGATTTGAAATAAAATAATGAAAGTACGTGATGTAATAAAATTAGTTGAAAATGATGGATGGTATTTAGTACGTCAAAAAGGTAGTCACAAGCAATATAAACATACAATAAAGAAGGGAGTAATTACAATATCTGTACATAAGTTATCGGATGAAGTGGCAAAAGGTACTTTAAGCAGTATACTTAAACAAGCAAAAATTAAAAAACTCTAAAAATGAAAAAATACCTTATAATATTTGAAAAGACAAGAACCGGATATAGTGTTTATGTGCCTGATTTACCAGGTTGTATTGCAACTGGTAAAAATAAAGACACAGCCGAGAACAACATATATGAAGCAATAAAATTTCATCTTGAGGGCTTGTTAAATGAAAATCTGATAATTCCTGAAGGCAGGACAGAAGCCGGAACAATTTTTTTAAGTTTTTAATATCAATATACTTTCCTGGATTGTTCCCACTTCAAAACCAAAACTGTTCTGCCGGGTATATATAGTTTGAGAAAATATTGATTACCTGATGTTATAATACCTGGTTTAACAGGGTAATAAACCATTGTAGAATCGACCAGTCCCAAACCTCCGTATTTCATATCGTCGCTGTTTAATACGATCCTGTATTTTCCCGGATCCACAGAAATTCCGTAATCAGCAAACGATTTAGTAGGATTAAAATTGAAAACAAAGAATAATTCTTTCCGTTTGAAAGCCAGCACCTGATCGCCTTCATGTGCAGTGAGCTTAAAGGGAAACGGTTCAGCATAACAATCTTCTTTCTTTATCAGACTCACCATATCCTTATCAAAATCAGATAAATAATGATAGCGAAGAAGATTGTTGTCTGCCAGGCTCCATTGTCTTCGCGCATATTTATACGACCAGTTATTCCCTTCCCTGGGGAAATCAATCCATTCCGGATGACCGAACTCATTACCCATAAAGTTCAGATAACCTCCGCCCGCCGTCGCCAGGGTTATCAGCCGGATCATTTTATGAAGAGCCAAACCCCGGTTTATGACCAGATTTTGGTCGTCTTTGTTCATGTGGAAATACATTTCCTTATCCATCAGTCTGAAAATTATGGTTTTGTCACCAACGATAGATCTGGTTGACGTTCCATTGTTCATCCGGTAATTCTTTGATGATCTTTATCCAGAAATCAGGCGTTCCCATGGCAAGACGATAATCAAAACCAAAACCCCCATCACTTGTTTTATTCCCCAGACCCGGCATACCGCTCATCTCTTCGGCAATAGTGATAGCGTTGGGCCGGGATTGATGAATCAGTTTGTTGGCAAGAACAAAGTATGTAATGGCATCTTCGTCCTGGTTGCTGTCATAATAATCCTCATATGACGTAAAATCTCTTGAAAGTCCGTGATCGAGATAGAGCATACTGGTAACCCCATCGAAACGAAAACCGTCGAAATGATATTCAGCAAGCCAAAACTGACAATTAGAAAGTAAAAAATGAAGTACTTCGTTTTTACCATAGTCAAAACAGAGAGAGTCCCAGGCAATATGTTCACGGCGGTGACCATCATGAAAATATTGGTAAGGTGTTCCATCGAACAGGGCTAAACCTTCAATCTCATTTTTAACAGCATGGGAGTGTACAATGTCCATGATAACTGCTATGCCATAACCATGTGCTTCGTCGATGAGGGCTTTTAATTCTTCAGGTGTTCCGAAACGCGATGAGACTGCAAAAAGGTTGGAAACATGGTAACCAAAAGATCCGTAGTATGGGTGTTCCTGGATTGCCATTAGCTGTATGGCATTGTATCCGGCTTTTGCAACTTTGGGAAGAACATTTTTTCTGAACTCATCAAAACTACCGGTTTTTTCTTCTTCCGTAGCCATACCGACATGAGCTTCGTAAACAAGGAGTGCGTTTTTATCAGGTGTAAAATCCGGCTGTTTCCAAAGGTAGGGTTTATCAGGCGCCCAGACCTGCGCATTAAAGATTTTTGTTACTTCATCCTGCACCACCCGTTTTGCATATGAAGGTATCCGG
>CAZEWS010000222.1:0-6509 GCA_964515985.1 uncultured Rikenellaceae bacterium
AGTTTTCCTGATGTACGACCTGTACCTGAAATGGATTTCTCTATTTCAATAAGCTCATTTTTCCCTTTTACTTCACCATTGATACGAACCAATACTTTTTTAGCTTTTTCAGGAAGATTTTTGAGCATTAGCCAGCGGGGACTTTCCGGAATAGAAAACAGCAATCCGAAGAACAGGATAGCAGGTATTGTCATTGAAGCAAACATCCATCTCCATCCCATCTCATGCAGCCATGTATCGTTGCCCTGCCTTGCAATAGAGTAATTGACAAAGTATACGACCAGCATACCGAAAATAATGGCAAACTGGTTCCATGATACTAAATATCCTCTTTTTTCAGCCGGCGCTATTTCGGCAATATACATGGGTGAAAGCATGGATGCCAGTCCGACACCAAAGCCTCCAAGGATACGGTATACTATGAAATTTGATAGAAAGGAATGATCACCTTTCCCAATGCCGGCAAAGCCTATTTCGGGCCAGGCGGAGCCTATTGCTGAAACAAGGAAAAGGAGGGCTGCCAGCTTCATGCTGGTGCGCCTTCCCAGCCTGAGTGCTAAAATTCCACCACTCATACCGCCAATTATGCATCCGATCAGTGCGCTTGACACAGTAAATCCAAGCAGGGAGTTTGCAGCCAGTTCGTCAAGCATCCGGGGATCGATAAAGGACTTTTTTAATGACCCGACAGTTCCGGAAATCACTGCAGTGTCATACCCGAATAGCAATCCGCCAAAAGTAGCCACTATAGTGATCATGACTACATATCTAATGTTTGTTTGTTCCTTCATGATCTTCTTAAATGTACAAATTGAGTAATTGTTCGTAAAGTTCTTGTTTCCCACTGATCTGTTTCAGTTCGCCGGTTGTTTTTGCATATTCATACAGATCCTTGAAAGTGAGTTTTCCGGCTTCAAACTCAGCGCCTTTTCCTGAGTCGAAAGAGGCGTAACGGACTGTACGCCATTTTTTATAATCCGAACCGGTAAGTATTTTATCAGATATGATCAGGGCACGTGCAAAAACGTCCATAGCGGCAATGTGGGCAATAAAGAGGTCATCAGGGTCAGTGGAATTCCTGCGAAGTTTTGCATCAAAATTTACTCCTCCCGTAGTAAAACCACCTGCTTCCAGAATGACAAGCATGGCTTCAACTGTTTCTGTAATATTTATTGGAAACTGATCGGTATCCCATCCGTTTTGATAATCGCCGCGATTTGCATCGATACTGCCCAACAAACCCGCATCGGCAGCCATTTGTAATTCATGTTGAAAAGTGTGTTGTGCAAGTGTGGCATGATTTACTTCAATGTTCAGTTTAAAATCGTTATGCAGATTATAGTGACGAAGGAATCCGATAACAGTTTCAGCATCGAAATCATATTGGTGTTTTGTTGGTTCCATCGGTTTCGGTTCAATCAGAAATGTTCCGGTAAAGCCCTGTTGGCGTCCATAATCCCTGGCCATGGCTAAAAACATTGCCAAGTGCTCTTTCTCACGTTTGGTATTTGTATTGAGTAATGACATATAACCTTCACGCCCTCCCCAAAACACATAATTTTCACCGCCCAGGGCAATTGTAGCATCAATAGCATTCTTTACCTGGGTTGCGGCATGTGTTAAAACATCAAAGTCAGGGTTTGTGGAAGCGCCATTCATATATTTGGGATTTGAGAAAACATTTGCAGTTCCCCAAAGCAATTTTGCGCCTGATTCATTTTGTTTTTCAATTGCATAGTCAACCATTTTATGTAATCGTTCTTCAATTTCCTGAACAGATCCGTCTCCTGCTATATCTGTATCATGAAAACACCAATGAGGAATCCCCATTTTGGTTAAGAACTCAAATGCGGCGTCCATACGGCCTTTGTTACATTGCATGATATCATTTGCTTTATCCCATGGGAATATCCTTGTGCCGGGGCCAAATGGGTCACCACCGGTTCCACACAGGGTATGCCAATAAGCCATGGCAAACCTGAAATGTTCTTTCATGGATTTTCCGGCAACTACTTCCGATTCATTATACCATTTGAATGCCAAAGGATTTTTGGAATCCCTGCCTTCGAATTCTATTTTTCCCACTTCGGGGAAAAACTCTTTTTTGCCAATTGTAATTTTCATTGTATTTAATTTTATGTTTAAAATGTTATTTCTGTATCCAAAGATAAAAAAAAAAGTATAGCATTACCGCTATGCTTTTTTTAGTATCCAATAATTATTGTCCAACAGTCAGGGTTATCTTTTTCAGATCAACAGAATTGCCCCCGATCAGGATATAAAATAAGCCGCCCATTGTTGAGCGGCTTATTTTATATCAAATTATTACAAATTAATACCCATAATTTTGCTTAATTTTATCATTCTGATCGATTATAGCTTGTGGAATGGGATTAAAGTACATTTTTGTTGTAAATACATGCGGGTGAAGAAGCTCGGTTTTAGTATAAACCCAAACGCCACTATTATCTGCAGGTACGGAATTCTTAATTGTCATACCATGCAATTCTACATTCAAATCAGCCATTGCAGTCTTCCAGCGAATAAGATCAAAAAACCTCCTGGCTTCAAAGGCAAGTTCGACCCTGCGCTCGTGGCGTATTGCTATACGCATCTCATCCTGAGTTAAGCCGGCAGGCAAAACGGGCAGGTCCGTGCCCGGCCTGGTTCTAATTGAATTGATTGCCTCATAAACAGAAGCATCAGGTCCAACAGCTTCGTTCTGAGCTTCGGCATAACTTAATAAAACCTCCCCGTAACGGCGATAAACATAATTCTGTCCGCTGGATCGCTGACCTCGCGGCGCCAATGGATTTATCTTCTTTTTCCAATAATAAGCTGTGTTTCCTACATCATCGCCACCATAGTCAATCTCATTTAATGATGGATTCACTTCATCAATTCGGGTCCAAATGGTATCGGGCCCAGTCATCCAGGGTTGGTAATACTCTGCTCCGTCGTGAACAATAAAATCGTAAAACCTTTGTTCGCGATCCACATATGGGTTTTGATCGTCATAACCGGAAGCAGGGTCGGTAATATCCAATCCATTTGCCATTTCATACTCATCAACCATCTCCTGAGTAGGGCAATAATTACCCCAGGTATAATAGGAATTATGTATCCAAACGGGTCCCCCATATTGTTCATAATTATTTCCCATAATAATAGCAACAAATTGCCTGTCCCAAATGACTTCCTCATTATATTCATTTGCTGCAAACCAAAATTCTTTCATAGGGCTAAACAAGTCATAATCTCCAGTACCACCAGGTCCATAGTTATCCATGAATTGTTTAAAGGTGGCAGCGGCTGCTGACCATCTTGCAGGATCAGGAGTTGCACAACTTTGCAGGTTATCAAGGTCAGTGGGAATTGCCGGAGATGCAGAATTAAACGCCTCACTGGCTATATATAGTTGAACAAAGCCCTTATATGCAAGCGCTGCTCCTAAAGTAGCTCTACCTGCACCCGGATCTCCACCATTATATTTGACAGGCAAATTCCCATTACTGATTATCGTACTAAATTCAGCAGTTAGCCAATCAGCAGTAGCTTCGAAGGTCAATCTGGGCTTATAAAGTTGGTCTTCAGTCATGGTTGCTCTATCCAGGGGTTCTTCATGAATAACTATACCTCCTACGTGATAAAACAATTCGGCGTAAAAGAAGGCTCTTAAAAATTTCGCTTCATCAATCCGTTTTGCAACCCATTCATCAGAAAAATTTTCAATGTTCTCGTTCACTTTTTGAATAAACGTATTACATTTTCTAACATTTTCGTATGTTCTAGGCCAGTTTGACTCATCAGTAGGGCCCGAGATACCAAACCAAACGCTATAATTATTAGTAGAAGCCTCTACGATGCCTTTTTTCCAGTTCCTGGATGTGTAATACCATCCCCCGTCATTATCAGCCGTATAATCATCTAAAGGATCAGGAGTAAATCTATTGGGAAGGCTACTATATATGTCATTTAGGAAAATATCGGCCTCCACTTCAGAGGCCCACATAGTAGCATCTATCAAGTTACTCTTGTTCTCGGTTTCAAGAAAATCTTCTTGGTTACAGGAAAAAATACAAACAAGTATCAGCCCTATAAACACAATATTTTTGATTTTTTTTATCTTTATCATAATGTTTTATTTTTTAAATAATTAGAATGTTACATCTAAACCAAAAATAACTGAATATTGGTTAGGATAGCTTTGTATATCAGCGTTATTGTATTCATCATCATCTTCTTCTCCATGGGCAGTTTCCGGATCCATGTATTTAATTTTGCTAAAGGTTAGAATATTTTGTCCTGTAACATATAACCTTACAGATTGGATTTTCAGAAATTCCATAACATTTGTTGGAAGTGTATAACCGAGAGTAGCTGTTTTCAGTCTAATGAACCCTGCATCCCTCATCCAAAAATCAGTTTCCCGTGTATTATTTGCATATGGGGCTGAGTTAGCCCTTGGATACGTAGCATCCTGGGTCTTTGGTGTCCAATGATCATTAAAATATTCATAATCAGTGTTAGCATCATTATTATTAAATGGAACAGTTTGAAAACTGTTGGTTCTAAGACTGACTAATGCTGATCCCTGAAAAAACAAACTCATATCAAATCCCTTCCATGCAACAGTAGGTGTAAAACCATAACTAATATACGGATAAGCTGTGTTGCCTATCACGGTTTCATCATCAGCATCAATTTTACCATCAGGTACACCATCAGGACCACTGAGATCTGCATATTTAATATCCCCGGGATGCAGGTCGCCATACTGTATAACGTTATATCCATCAGCACTGTTAATTAAGCCATCTCCGTTTATGTCATCCGACTCTTGAAAGAGACCTAATGATTCATAGCCAAATGGAGTATTATAAGGTCTATCGGTTATTCTACGATTTGGGTTATTATACGTAGCATCGGTTTCAAATACCTGTCTCATTTTGTTTTTGGCAAAGCTAAAGTTACCGTTAAATCCAAACTGAAGTCCGTTTTCAAATTGATACCTGGAACCAACAGTAAACTCTACACCATAGCTATCCATTATACCTTCATTTTCATCGGCAAGGTCTAAACCATATTCAATAGGTACAGTAACCGCCGGAGGTATTAACATACCGGTTCTTTTTTCAAAGAAATAGTCTGCTTCAATCGTTAACAAATGGTTCCATAAGGTGGCTTCAAAACCGATATTTGTTTTTGTAGCCATTTCCCATGTAATATTGGGATTTGCTTCGAGAGGGTTATAGGCCCCCTGAACCATATTTCCGGCACCAAAAGCATAAGAATTTCCGTATAACTCATACCCACTTAAATATTGATATGCAGTACCGGCAAGATTACCTGATTTTCCCCATGAAGCCCTGATTTTCAGGTTATTGATAAAAGAGATATTTTTAATAAAATTCTCTTCCGAAAGCCTCCAGCCTACTGAAAAAGCAGGAAAAAATGCCCATCTTTCACCTGGTGCAAAATAATAATGCCCGTCATAGCGGCCTGATGCTTCTAATATGTATTTATCGTCATAAACATAATCAAATCTGTATACGTAACCAATTTGGGTGCCCTCTGCTGATTCACCGCCGTTGTCGAAATCATCCTTGGATGAACTTCCCATATCTAATTCATCCACATCAATTGCGAAATTATTCCGTCGAGACCAAAACCTATCATATGTATTGTTTCGTGCCTCGGCAACAAACAAGCCGGTAATATCATGTTTACCAAAGCTGTTTGCATAATTCACATAGCCCTGATAAGTAAAATACTGTCTTTTTCGTTGTTCCTGTCTTAGCCAGGTGTAAGTTGTAGCGTTACCCTCAGACGTCGCAATATCCTTGGTATAAGTATAGGGAGTTGTATTAGTATTTTGAGCATAAAAATAATAAGGTGTGTGCCACTCTTTAATAGCATTGTTACGTGTATCGTAGCTAAAAGTTCCTTTTACACTTAATCCTTTTATAAAAGGTAACTGTTGTTCAATGCTAATCATACTTAATAAAGTATTCCCACGATTTTTATCATACCCTGCCTTAAGTAATCCTACCGGAGAATTACCTGCGAATTGTCCCCAAAGACCATTAGTATAATATATCTGTGCAGTAGGTTTAAATTTAAAATTACTCCGAAATAATTGATTTGAATTAGAGTTTGCGTCAACATCGTTTTTTGTTTCTACCGATCCGATTAAAGAAACAGTTACCTTTGTAGTATTGGTAACCTGCGACCCTACATTTACATTGTAGTTATACCGTTTATAATTCACCGGGTCAAACATACCTTCCTGTTTATAATATCCCACTCCGGCATAATAATTATATTTATCAGTACCACCACTTAGCTGCAAATTATGTTTTTGCATGGGAACATCATAATTTAAAAGAGTTCTATAACTACTATTCGGGTATAGGTCAGGATCGCCTGCGTGCCAGTTATCATAATCATTAATGGCTATAGTCTATTTATAATATGTTTTGTATCTTTGAAAAAAAAAGATATGAGTA
>CAZEWS010000223.1:0-6509 GCA_964515985.1 uncultured Rikenellaceae bacterium
TTTGAGGTTAATACTGCCACAAATATATAAAACTATACTGAATTAACAAAGCCCTTTTTAGTTGTCAAATTTTAATCATTTTAAGGGCTTGTTATAAATCTGTCTATAGGTTATTTGATCATTTCATAAGTTGTAGAGTCGGATCTCCAATAACATGAAAAATCTCAAAGTGGGCTCTGTTACCAATATTCATTCCGTTATGTTCAAGCAATAAATAGGTTTTCGCATAATTCATTATATCACCTAGCCTAAAATTTCTGATAGGATTACTTTTCCCTTTTGGAAATAATACACCTTTCCATAAACCATCAAACAATGCTTTTAGCAGGCTGTCATTACGCCATGTACGAGATCTGTCGGTAGCAGCTATAAGGGAGGCTGCTCCATATTCGTTACAAAGTAACTCTTCCGCAAATGATTTCCTGGCTTTAGCTCTCTCAAATCTTCCTGCCGAACAGTTTGTACTGAAAAAGACATTTAAACCTTTAGGACTTTTTAGGTTATTATATTCTTCTTTAAATTTTTCTTTAACTTCTGCATCCTCTAATTTATCTATTTCAATTCTAAGTTCCTTTATAATATCCTGAATATGTCCCCGGCACAGATCCGGCAAATCCCAGCCATCAAAGGAACTGTGTCCCCTATGAGCGATAATCATTTGACCAGCGATAATTTTAAACATTAATGCAATTCTTGCTTCCTTTTTTTCCTTAAATATTCTTCTAACTTTCCAATGAATAGGAGTTCCATCAACGTATCTATGAACTTTATTTCTATATAAATCAATTTCTTTCTGGGTAACATAAAAATGCTGCAAATATTCATGTTTATGATCCGGGTCAACATAAATCTTCTCAAAAGAACAAGTATTTTTTAATCTTTCACTGATTTTTTCCATGGTCATTATATACCTCCTGCAAGCCCGTTTGTCGGGTTTAGGATTATCAAGTGCTGGATCAGTATCCTGAAAAGAAGCAACGAGGGTTATTTCTCTATTTACCTTATCATTGTTTCGGCTATTTTTCTCATATTCAATAATCTTTTTAACAACACAATTTGCTTCATCTTCATCCTTTACAGGTATTCGGCCCAGAGCTAGCCATGGCAGGATACATTTTTGTACATTTTGCTCATCAGGATCAACACTGGTAGAATAGTAGTAATCGCTGGGATATTCACCATAATCCTCATAATTAAAGTATTCAGTCTCAATATGGTCACTATTACCAAGAAGAAGAACATATTGTAACCGAGGCACAATTAATTTTTCATCTTCTTTTTTTGGTTCTCGTCTGAAACGTATATAATTCTTTATTTCATTAGCTGATCTGCCAGTAACTTTAGTAGATTGAATTTCAGTTACTATTTTAAGCGATTCTTTCCAGTCTGCAAGGGTTTCTGCTGCTGTCTTAAAACCAGGATAATGAATGATTAGAAATTCCGGGTCGTCCTTATCCTTCAATTCTGGCTCTGGACATCTCACTTCAACTCCAAATTTCCCTTCAATTCCTTCTCGATCAGGATTAATAAAGAAATTACCGAAAGCTTCTTTATCTATGTCATCAAAATTATAAGTGTAATTTTGCATTGGCTCAGTACATGGTTTAATTTCGAGTGTAACAACAATTTTCGAATAAGCAATAAGGCCCTGCGTATTAGGTTTATATTTAAGAGGTCGTACGTGTAGCAATATTGCATTATAACCATCCACATCAAAAGGGCCATCTAACTTAACCATATCACGTTCTGAAGGATACCAATCCCTTGAATTATAAAATTCCTTGCAATATTCAAAATGATGTTCCCTAAAAGATTTTTCTGTAAGTTCTTCCTGAGACGTAATAATTTGCAGATTTTTACCATCTTCGTGTATAGCTTTTGGGCCGGATTTACTAACATTTTTTATTTCAGCATAATAACCAGGTGGTATTTGAACGAAACGACCTAATGATGGCAGAAGGGCTTTGCCACTTTCAGTCATAAATCCAACGTTGGAAATCTTAACAAGGCGGAATTTTGTATCTTTAAACTTATCCTGTGAAGGGGTAAATTCCAATTTGGTAATAGTGACTTTTGGAAAAAGATAAGTTATTATAATTTCCTTGTTTCTTATACGAAAAGTCACTACTGGATCATCTGTTTTAGGGATTTTGTTACCAGGAAAATCCAGTACATTTGAATTTAAAGAAATGAATTTGTTCATATTAAAGTCCTCCAGGTATTTTTTAATTGTTGTTTTCTACACAAATTTTTTTTACAAACTCGTAAAATACTACGTCGCACTTTAAAGTTTGCCAAGGGGATGTAGTTCAATATTTATGATTGAAATGGGCGCTTAGTATAAAATATTCTTGTACGCTAAACTATTATTTAAATGCTTAATGTCGCTTAGAACTCAATCGATAATTGTAATACTTTATGTACCTATTTTAAAAGTCTGTCCCTTTATATTAAAGGCTGGAAAATTCCTTTTAAATATACAACATAAATAAATGGAAGTCAAATATTTGATCAATAAATTGATGTAATTTACTATCAGCTTACCTGGTAAACTTCTTTTTGTTAAATACAATGTACATTTCCGCAATAATGGAAATCTAAAAATATTAGTCATAGATATTCACATTAACCTTCGTTTTTAACAAAATCAACATTCCTCTCAGCTATTCTTTAAAACATAAATAAAATTCAGTCCATTTTTATCAGAAGATTTACACTTGGTTACCTGTTACTAAATTTTATTTAAACAGGGATTTTGATCCGAATGTAAATACTTGGTTCGTAATCGACAGAAATAAAGGTATACCGATAGAAGTTAAAATAAAAGGTATGGAGGATTTATTAGAAAAACCACCATTAGATATTCTCGCTTATAATCAACTTGATATAAAACACGAAAACAATAAATTTATGGTAGTTTCCAAAGTAAGCCCTGACTTTATTTTAGGGGACTTAAGTGTTCGAGATTTACATAAAATAAAATTGTTTAATACAATAAAGAAGCAATCGGATGGATTTATTGTTACAGACCGCCTTCCACCTGACACCTCAAATATTGATTTGGATCCAATTCCATTTAAACTTTCAACTAAAAATTATGGAGGTGAATACTCAAGATACATTTTCACCGATGAGACGGATAACGTTTTACATGAAGGCAGTATATATAGAAGGCAAGCTGAGATAGTGAAATTGCAAGGTAAATACTATCTTGTTAGCGTGGTTGAGGTTGACCACAGCCCAGGAAGTGGCAAAAATAAATATGCCAAGTTTGCAGTTGGTGAAATTGTAATAGATATAGTTCCTTAGTATTCCCCCCCTTCCTGAACACTCATTCTCCTTTGGCATTAAGCGATAACTTCTCAAATTTAGTTTTAAAGATCATTAATCATCGTAATTGTCAATATCTATCAGTCTAATAATTTATTTCTTATTTCTTTATACTTGTTCCAATCAAAATCCTTCAAAAACTCGGCGGCGGCTTTGGCTCCCCGGTAGAACAAATCCTTTTTGGCTTCATCACTAATGTTAAAATCAAGCCAATTGTGATTTCCAATATCAATTTGTTTAACCAAATGTTTATAGTCCTTATGCCTGAGAATGAAATCATAGTCATGCAGATGCCTGACAGAATTAAAAATGGCACCAAACAGAGAGAAAGGACTCTTAATCTGATTTAACTTATTACGGTCGATACCCAATTTGGCACCAAAAGTCGGAAGCCTTGGAACAATCTGCTTTTTATGAAAAATATCAATAGGAAAATTCGACATGATTCCTCCATCCACAAACCTGACCTCATACGGTATCTCGCCTATATAGCTGGCCAGTTCATTCCATTTATTCATTGCATCAGGACCGGAGGGAATATTGGTCACTTTTAATGGTTCGAAAAAGAAGGGAATTGACATCGATGCACGAACATATACAGCCGGATTTACTTCTTCAGGATTATTCCAGTATAGAATTCCCATTTTGGGAAATTCAACCTTGGTTTCAGTAGTTACATCTGCCGTAATGATAGCCAGGCGGGGCACTAGTCCTGATATGGATCTGTCAATACCGGTTCGGATCTTTAAACCACTTGGAAGTCTGGATATCCTGTCCAGTAAATCTCTTGTAGACCCGATTCCTTCACTTCCTATTACTTCAGTCAACCAGTCCAGAAAGTTAATCCCGGGATTCAAGCCCAAATATTTAAACATCCGGTTCGTGATTTTCAATCCCTTCCATATAATTTTTAATTTTCCTCTATTCCTGAATATGGCATTAAAAAAGCTTTTTACTATTGGCCCTCCATCCACAAAATCAAATAAGTTTTTATCTGCGAGTAACGTTATTAACTTTTCTGATTTGGGTTCATTCATCTTTCCCAGGGATGCAAGTAATATTGTATTTATTGACCCGGCAGAAGTTCCTGCCAATCCGAGGAACCTTAAACCCATTTGTTCCAAAACATAGGTATAGCCTATTAAAGCCACTCCTAACACCCCTCCTCCCTCCTGTACCAATTCAACATATTGAAACTCATTCTCATCAATCACATCGGAAAATGCCTTTTCATGAATTCCTCTGTCTTTCAAATCCTTAATCAAATGAAAAACATCAGGATACTCTGTAAAATCTTTAATATCCATTTAGTTAGTTAATTAGTTATTTAAATATGCTTGAAAAAATCAATATTCCCTGTAAATTTTTAAGTAACAAAAAATAAATACAAGAAGACTTAGAATATACAACCCTGTGTAAAGCCACCAGTTTAGTTGATCAATACCTGGCAGGAGAACCGGTATTGTCCACGAGTAAAAAATAAGGATACAAGATATTACAAAAATCAGAAAGGGTAAAAAAAGCAAAGTATATAACAAAGTCTTGTTTTCCCGGAGGTTCTCAGGATCAAGCCACACATGTGTCAAAAGAGAAATTTGATCGTTTGTAAGTAATGTTTGTCCTGAATCTCTTAATGCACACATAAACGGTAGTATAAATTCAGATTCAACTATTTCATAATTAAATTCAAGTTACAACGAAATTATTAATTCTAACCTGTATAATTCATAAACTTTTACAATATTGTTGTAAACTGCTTTGTATAAGCTAAATAGCAACAATAATACAAAAGACTTTGTTTAATAGCGAAAAATGAAAATGCTTATATTCAGTGGATTTTTTATTTCTCATGAATAATGCAAGCTAAAAATGATAGTAACTTGTAAAAGTAGTTGTATTATCTTTATTGAATATTCCAATATTACTTCTTAACCTAACTTATGTACAATGGTTATTGGTCATATATAGATTTCTGTTAGATAATTTTAAGTAAATCCACACCATTATGGCAAAACTAAAATCCTCTAAAGACAACGTGGAAATCCGTAAACTTTCCCCTAAATTACGTATGATAGCGAATGGTGATTTTAACGTAAACCGTGTACGGGCGGAATTCAATGGAAGTGTTGGTATACTTTCTGACACTGCTATAGAAGAGGAGGTTATACGGCATGAACAATATGTATCTGTCAGACAGGAAAGATCCAGGGAGGAGGATCTGAAAAAACCTTTAACAGAACCATCAAAGAACATTCTTACAAATGCTTTTGTTGAACTGTCACCTGAATGGGTTGAGAAAAATCCCAACAAGAAAATACCTGGAGAAACAGCTCGAAAGGGTAATATCGCATCAATTAGAGTTCCTATTTCAGAATTGCACAAACTAACACTGAAAGAAAGTTACAATACCTAACATGGCTTCTATTATGTTCCTTGTAGAGGAAGAAGGTAAAAGCATACTTATGACAGGTGACGGTCATGGCGACGATATTCTGAAAGGATTAAAGATAATTAGTAAATTAACTGAAAATAAAGGTTTTCATGTCGACGTATTAAAAGTTCAGCATCATGGTTCAGAATATAACCTGGATGAAGAATTTTGTAAAAAGATAACAGCGAACCATTATGTCTTCTGCGGGAATGGAGCTCATGAAAATCCTGATCTGCGTATTCTTGAAACCATTTTAAATTCACGTTTAGGTCCGGCTCACAAACGTAGTTCAAATCCGGAAACCGGGAATCAATTCAAATTTTGGTTCAACAGCAGTAGTGAAACTACTTCGGGGAATGAAAAGGAACATATGGTTAAAGTTGAAAACCTGGTCAAGGAAAAAGTTATAGAATTTAACTATTGTAACAAAATCCCTTTGGATTTTTCAAGCATATAATTTTCAATGCATTGATAAAGTATACTAATTTTCTTCACCCCTACTTTACTTTAAAAATATCATAAAAATTCGTTTATATCTGCTTTTTCGAGATTATTTTCTTGCAAATAAGGATAAAGTATACTATATTTGTGTTTATAATCAAGTATACTTTATCAATGAAGACATTACAGGAATTTGAGCCAACAAATATTTATGGTGACGAAAAAGTTTTGACCATTAATGATCTTAAAATGCGTATGATGGTATCGGAGATCACCATCCGCAGGAAGTTAAAGAAATGGGGAGCCA
>CAZEWS010000224.1:0-3951 GCA_964515985.1 uncultured Rikenellaceae bacterium
TAAATAGCTTGAATATTCTTTTCGTTCGTAATATCTTTTGCTTCAGGGGTATATAAAAAGTCAAGAAGATACTTGTATTTTTCAACAATTTTACCACGCACCATTTTTAAAGTGGAATTAAGTAACTGATTTTCTTCTGTAAATGCTTCATCAAGGACTCCAACAGCAGGCGGCAGCCAACGTTGCGGGAACATATTTTCGTATTTCCTCCCGGTTTTGTATTCGTTCATTTCAGATTCCAGTTTTTTTAAAGCAGCAACCTGTCCCTCTTTTGTACTGCCGGATAGATTAATTTCTTTTAAAAACCGGTTCAAGGATTCCATATTGGGGACAATTAATGCTACGGTATAAGGTTTTTGATTGTTATATAGCATACACTGATCAATAAATGTAGATTGTTCGGTGATTGCTTCTTCAATTCCTTCCGGACTATACTTTTCGCCATCGTCTGAGATTAAAAGACTTTTATACCTTCCAAGTATATACAGAAATCCATCATCATCCATATAACCCATATCACCGGTGTATAACCATCCCTTTTTCAGGGTATTATTCGTTGCTTTCTCATTCTTCCAGTATCCGGGCATTACATTATTGCCTTTAACAACAATTTCGCCTTTTTCACCGGTAGCAAGCTCATTCCCATCCTCATCACAAATTTTTAATTTCAGGTTTTCAACAAGAAAGCCTGAAGATCCCAGTTTATGTTTTTTCATTGCGTTGGAGGATATGATTGGAGCTGCTTCAGACAGACCATATCCCTGGAACATGGGCATTCCGATAGCATAGAAGAAACGTTGCAATTCTATATCCAGCAAGGCACCTCCGCCAATAAAGAAATCAATTTTTCCTCCAAATCCTTCACGTACTTTTTTAAATAATATTTTATCAAACAAAGCATAAATTGGCTTTTTAAAGATTTGCATACCCTTTCCTTTGTTATATCCTTCCCTGTTATAATTATATGCCAGTTTCATAGCCATGTTGAAAAGTTTCTCAACTACCGGTCCTTTTTCCCGGATTCCTTTTTCAATATTCTTCCTGAAATTTTTTGCCAGGGCAGGAACGCTTAATAATAAACTTGGCTTGATCTCCTTTATGTTTTGTGGTATATTTTTAAGAGTTTCCATCGGGGTTTTACCAACCTGAATTGAGGCAATACTTGCTCCTTTACCCATAAAACTATACAAACCAGCAGTGTGTGCAAAAGAATGATCCCAAGGTAAAATTAACAATGTCTTGTAACTTGGTGGTATATCCATAAGAGTATAGGCTTGTTCAACATTGGCCACATAATTTAAATGGGTTAATATAATTCCTTTGGGATCAGCCGTTGTTCCGGAAGTATAGCAAATGTTTGCATAATCATTCTCCTGTATGGATTGCCATGTTTTATTAAATTCTTCCCTGTTTGTCTGCAGCATTTCAGCACCCGTTTTTCTAACCTCACCCATAAAAATTTCATCTTTCTCATACTCATTTTCGGCATCCAGAAGAATTACTTTTTCCAACTCGTTAAGTTCAGATTTTATTTCTTTTATCTTCCAAACTTGTCCTTTTGAGACGATCACCATTCTGGAGCCTGAGTGTTCCAAACGAAATTTAACATCCAAAGGATCACCTAATTTAACCGATAAGGGTACGTTTATTCCCCCGGCATAAAGGATTCCAAGCTCACTTATGATCCAGTCATTTCTGCCTTCGGAAAGCAGGGCAACCCGGTCACCTTTTTTTATTCCAAGCCGAAGTAATCCGGCACCAACCTGATGAGCCGCTTCTTTTATTTCGTTATACGTTGTTCCTTCGTATTTCCCATTCCATTTTTCCCACATATAGATATTGTTTCCGAATTTTTCAACACTATCTTCAAAAAAGCGAATAATTGTTTTCATAATGCGACGAGGTTTTAGTTTATCATTTTCTAAGATACAAAAATCACAACAAAAAGACAATGGAATACTGGAATAAATGGAATATTGGAATAAATGGAATATTGAAATATTGGGAAAATGGAATAATGAAAGAATAGGAATAATGAAATCCCTGATTTAAAGTCCGGATTATTACGCCGAAAGCAGCAGTTCATTCCTGATCGGCTAAGGTAGTTTTGGCGCATTTGTATACTAGTTGCATAATCTACTACAATAATCGAACCTCGAGGTTCTTTTCGTCAGACGACTCAAGTTCGTCTGAAGGATTTTTTTTAAGAATTTCAAGGGGCAGGCTTTAGTTCGGGCTATTCCATCATAGGCATCTGCCACAGGCATGGCTATGCCACCTGTGGGACGAGTAAAATTCACAATCGCCTTAACCCCGCTTAACCCCGACAGGGTTCGCAACCCTGTCGGGGTTATTAATACAGACACAGGAATAACCAATCTAACTGCTATCACTCATCAGGGAGAAATCATTCTATGGACTGGAACGGGAAAAATATCCTTTAAAATGCCTTACTTCTATACTTTTTCCATTCCTGTCTGCAGGCAAGTTAGTGGCTACTCCTAAAAAAGTGCCTACATTACAGTATTCTTGCGTAGGAATGCCTATGGTACAACATTCCAGCCTTCCTTCGAAGGAGTACCTTTGGTACAATTCTCCAGTTTTCCAGAAACTTGTTTGCGTTAGTCTTTAACAAAAATAATTTATTAACAGGTTAAATCTATTGGTCTTTAAAATTATAATAATTACTTTTGTTTCAAATAATTAAATAACAATCAGTAATTTTAATTAACAAAAATGAGACATTTATTTATCCTGTTTATTCTGACGCTGCTTTTTGCAAATTCATGTAAGTTTATTGAAGATAAAGGCTGGTTTGGTAAAAAGGTTGATACGCTTGAAGCTTTTTATCTGAAACAGGACAGCATCCGTATAGCTGATTCAATCAGGCAGCAACTTGAACTAATGCAGGCAAGGGAGCAGGCCAGGCTTGATTCACTCCAAAGGCTTGAGCAGGAGGAGATGGAACGGCTTGCCCGGTTTAAATATCATATCGTAGTTGGAAGTTTTAAAACCCCTGAATATGCTGATCTTTATTCTGAATATTATTCAAAAATGGGTTATGCAACAGAGATCTTATTCTCGGAAAATGATTTCAACCTTGTTTCAGCAAGGAAATTTGAAAATTTGCAGAAAGCAATTATCGACCTGGAACATTTCAGGGATACGGTTGAACTGGATGCCTGGATATATATAAATAAATAGACGGGAGTATATTTTGATAACAATCATTTTGTCCTTGACATGACACTTTGAATATTATTGTTATTTTATTATTTTCTTCATCTCCAAAAGAAGAATAACCGATTCCACAATTTCCTCCCGGCCCATTCTGCTACAATTATAGATAACATCAAATAGTGTTGTGTCGGAAGGTTTTCTCCAATAATAGTCTAAAAACTGTTTTCGTTTTTTGTCATAATCAATACAGATTTTTTTTGCCTCTTCAATGGAAATATTATGTTTTTCACTAACGGATTTTGCACGCCATTCTATCGGAGCCTGGAGTTTTATGTGTAATGAATTTGGGATGTTTTTGGCAATAGCTGCTCCTCCTCTTCCAACAATAACAACGTAACCTTCTGTGGCAATTGCTTTTATGACATTGGAAATTGATTTTCTGATCTTCTTGTCACTCTGGTAATACTTTTTTGCCTGCGCAGCCAGTATTTGATCAAAAATACCTTTTTCTTCATAATTGAATACATATTTAATTTCAGATGTTTTTACATCTAATTCTTTGGCTGCCTTTTCCAATATCTCTTTGCTGACCCATCCCCATTTATTTTTTATTATCCTTTTGTTGAGGGTTTCTACGAACTCCCTTGCAAGAATTTTAGCCGGACAACCAAATTCCCTGGATAAGGTAATGACCGGACCGGGTGAAGTTTTCCTTCGTACTTTTTCTTTATGCCTGTTATGTGCATATCTTGAAAGGTCTATTGTTTTCAT
>CAZEWS010000224.1:4051-6495 GCA_964515985.1 uncultured Rikenellaceae bacterium
GGTGGACCGTATTGGTTCTGTTTAGCATGATGATGTTTGCGAGTTATTATTTCTACGATGTATATTCTTCCATTAAAACCACCCTTCAGGCTGAAGTCGGTATGACGAATGCGGAATATGGTATAATGTACGGTGCATATTCCCTCACGAATTCCTTTTTATTTATGGCTTTTTTTGGCGGAATTATCCTTGACCGGTGGGGTATCCGGAAAACCAGTTTTTTATTTCTGGCATTTATGATTATCGGAACTTTTGGAACCGCCTATGGTTCCAGTGAAATCTATAAACCCGCAGCTTTAGGTTATAATCTCTTTGGGGCGTTTTGGAATGCTTACTCTCCGGAACTCAAAATGATGATCCTTGGTCGGATTTTGTTTGGACTGGGTGCCGAAACATTTTATGTAGTATTAAATAAAATCATAGCTAAATGGTTTAAGGGAAAGGAACTAGCTTTGGCATTTTCCATTAGTCTTGCATTTGGCCGGTTCGGAACAGCAAGTGTTCTAATGCTTTCTCCACAACTAATTGAATTTCAGTCTGGATGGACTACGGCAGGTTGGTTCGGCTTCATGTTAATGATTATTGGATCCATTTCTTTTTTAGTGTTTACATTATTCGATATCCGGTATGACCGGCAGATCAGGGAAGCCAAAACAACCAGTGAACCTGAGAAATTACAATTGGCTGATTTGAAAAAATTATTCTCAAACCGTGCTTTTATTTACATTACATTGTTATGTGTGACTTTTTATTCAGCTGTTTTTCCATTCATGCCCTATGCTGCCGATCTTTTGGTAAATAAGTTTGGTATACCGGTAGAGATTAGCGGAGCCATTGTTACCATACTTCCTTTCGGAACCATTGTGTTTACACCTATTTTTGGCTGGTGGTGCGATTTTAAAGGCAAAAGTGCCACATTGATGATATTTGGCTCCCTGTTATTGATAATTGTTCATTTAACTCTTTCACTGACTAATTTAACTCCCTACTTACCGCTGTTTTTCCTCGGTGTTGCTTTTTCCCTGGTTCCTGCTGCCATGTGGCCGGCAGTTGCTAAAATTGTGCATGAAAAAAGATTAGGTACTGCTTACGGCGCCATGTTTACCATTCAAAACTTTGGATTATTTCTGGTACCTATTATTATGGGTAAAGTACTGGATAAAACCAATCCGGGAATTACGGCTGAAATGGTAAATAAAGGAGTGGCTACTTATGATTATACACTGACCATACTACTGCTCGTTGTTCTGGGAATGGCCGGACTCTTTTTTGCATTTTTACTTAAACGGGAAAATCGTATTTCAGGTCAGGATCTTGAACTACCGAATAAGCAGGATTGATAACGGATTAATTTAATTAAAAACAGTTTGTTCCCGTTCGGGGCCTATTGAAATGATCTTAATGGGTACACCGGCTTCTTTTTCAATAAAGGAAATGTATTCAAGCAATTCAACGGGAAGTTTATCAAATGATGTTGCATTAGAGAGATCCTGATTCCATCCTTTGAATTCAGTATAAATTGGTTCAATTTCAATTTCAACATCGTATGGGAAATAATCGATGGTTTTACCCTCAATTTTATATCCTGTACAAATGTTAATGGTCTTAAAAAGATTCAGGACATCTACTTTGGTCATGCTTAACTGAGTAACCCCGTTAAGCATGATCGAATATTTCAGGGCAACCATGTCCAACCATCCGCATCGACGTGGTCTGCCCGTTGTGGCACCAAATTCAGCACCCCTTTTCCTGAGTTCTTCACCCGTTGGATTGATCAGCTCTGTTGGGAATGGACCTCCACCAACCCTGGTGCAATATGCCTTGAAAATGCCAATAATCTCTCCAATTTTGTTTGGAGCCACACCCAGACCCGTGCAGGCTCCGGCACTAACAGTATTAGAAGAGGTAACATACGGATACGATCCAAAATCAATATCGAGAAGAGTACCCTGTGCCCCCTCGGCAAGTATAGTCCTACCCTCTTTCAAGTAATTATTGATCAGATGTTCACTGTCAACAATATTGAATTTCTTTATGGTTTCGATACCTTCAAACCAGCCCTTTTCATAGACGGACAATTGATAAGAAAAATCGTAAAGTTTTAGAATTTCCTGATGTTTTTTTACCAGGAAAGTGTATTTTTTTTTGAAATCCTGCCTGATAATATCACCCACCCTGATTCCATTACGACCGGTTTTGTCCATATATGTAGGTCCGATTCCTTTTAAAGTTGATCCGATTTTTGTTTTTCCTTTGGCTGCTTCGGATGCCGCGTCGAGAATCCTGTGGGTCGGAAGGATTAAATGGGCCTTTTTCGAAATAATAAGATTTTCGCTTAAGTCGATTCCGAGTTTTTTAATGGAATCAATTTCTTCTTTAAAAATAAGTGGATCAATTACCACCCCGTTTCCAATAATATTTAGTTTTTCCTTATGAAAGATACC
>CAZEWS010000225.1:0-609 GCA_964515985.1 uncultured Rikenellaceae bacterium
ATCGGTTGCAAAAAATAAAATTTATTCTTACTTTTAATACTGAACTTCCTCATCTGTATCAATATTTGATTATTAAAAAAGATAGCTTCAGATCACTGAATTAATTAATGCCCATGTGCCTATCCATGGGATTGGATTGCAGGGACATTGGTCAGTTTATGGACCTTCTGAAATTGAGATACGCGATGCCATCGATAAATATTCTTCATTAGGTTTGGAAGTGCAGATAACTGAGCTGGACGTATCCATATATCCTCCTGAGCAAAACAGGCGTGCACTGAGACCGGATGAGTCAGATGAATTCACGCCGGAACTGGAACAAAAACAGATAGAACAGTATAAAATGTTTTTCAGGGTCTTTCGCGATTATAAAGAGGTCATTACCGGAGTTACTTTCTGGAATATTTCCGACAGGTATAGCTGGCTGGATAATTATCCGGTAAGAGGAAGGAAGAACTATTCGTCATTATTTGATCAGGATTTGAAACCCAAGAAAGTTTATGAGGAAGTAGTAAAGTTTTAAAAAATAATAATGTCAGTTCAGTAACAGAATTTCCTGCGTATAATCAATACTTAGAACATTAATTTTTCAATATTGCTTTCTGGGTG
>CAZEWS010000225.1:619-6491 GCA_964515985.1 uncultured Rikenellaceae bacterium
ACATGAGGAGAAAGACCTTTAACCATCACAGATATCCTGGCCTTGCGTACTGTGGGATTTGGATTTTCTTCTCCAGAAATGAAACCGCTGCCCGAATCACTACTTGCAGTTAACCATAGTTCCGAACTTTCCAGGTTCCATGTTGTATTGGATATGACCCACATGGAGGCTGTACTTGCTGCAACAGCATTTATGTTTAGAGATTCAGCGGAAACTCTTAATGTTGGAGTTCCTTCAGACTGTGTAACCGTAATGGTTCGAGGTGCCACATCAATAGCAGAGATGGTTAAAGTGGCAGAACTGTTAGCGTTGGAACCCAAAATTAAGGATGCAGTTGAAGGCGCCAATATTGGCACATCAAAGTGCTTTGCAGCGAATTCAAAAAATGTGGGCCACTCAGGCGCGTCTGTATGGCCTCCCTCATGGTACCTGAATGCCAATCCACCCGAAATATATCCAACATCAATTTTCGGTTTATCATCTGGCATAATAATTCCATTCACACCCAGTAACTCGTAAACGGGGGTTGCATAAAGTGTTGTCAGATACTGTCCGTATGGATCTGTCCACGAGTTCCTGGTACCTCCATTCATTAACAAAGGATGCGGGGCGCAGAGTGCCAGCAGTGAATGGGCATCAACCGGACAATCCTCAATTTTGCGTGGTAAATACTGACCAGGAACTAATTCCCCCACTCAATTGATTAAAAAAAATGAGTTTACATCAAATTATTGCTTCGAAAAAAACGGATTATATTTTTCCGTTACAAGCCCCGCTTCTGTTATTATCCTTTGAACTATTGATTCAAAGCCTAATGTCATTAGGTGAATACCATTGACACACTGTTTTTGCTTTATCGAGTCAATTATTTCAAGGGCTATTTTAATTCCCTCTTCTTGTCCTGATTCTCCGGCTTTCTCCATTCGTTTCATAATATTGTCAGGTATAGAAACCCCGGGAATTTTATAATGAAAGTATTGGGCCGTTTTGTAACTTTTAAGGGGTATGACACCTACAAGGATATATATTTTGTTTAATATATCTCTTTTATCTAATTGTTCGAGCCACCTGTCAAGACAAATTGGATCAAAAACAAGATTTGTTTGAAAAAATTGCGCCCCTGCATTAACTTTCTTATGATCTCTTATTGCCTGTAATTCTGGTTCTAATGTAAAAGAAGTTGCAGCACCCAAGAATAATTTAGGTGGAATTTTCATTTTTCTGCCATCGAGATAAACTCCATCATCTCTCATTCTTCTCAATATCCATAACATTTGTATTGAGTCGATATCCAATATATTCAGATTACTCATTGGGGCAGGACCAATCCTTGCGCTATCACCCGAGATACATAGAACATTATGTACACCCAATTCATTTGCGCCGATAATTTCGGATTGTAATCCTGATCGTGTTCTGTCGCGTGCAGCTATTTGCAATACAGGTTCAGCATGATTGTCATGAGCTACTTTGCAACAGGCCATGCTCGACATTCTGGGGCTTGCGGAAGCGCAATCCGTAAAATTTACTGCTACAACATAGGATTTGACTATATTAATATTCTGGATAAGCTTATCGGAATTTGCACTTAACGGAGGCATAACTTCCGATGTAACAACAAATTCACCATTTCGCAGTCGTCTTTCCAGGTCAGAAACAGGTTCATCATAGGCAGCAGGATGATATTCGGAATCACCCTGCCACCACTCAGGCTGTCGTATAGGTCTGAATATACTATCCCATACAAGAGACTTTTTTTCGTCATCTTTTGATAATAGTCCACGAAAAAAAGCTCCGATACCCACTTTTCTGATTTGCTTTACAACATCTCCCCATGTGTCAGTTCCAACTTTGTCCCAATCCAACGGAGGAAGCACTTCAAGAAGGGCATCTTCTCTACCCATTTTCGCTGCCCGTTTATATATTTTATACCATATGCATATACGGGTTTCGTCAACATAACATTTTTCTGATGTTGCCCCACCGCAAGGACCGTTTCTTAACCCTTTAGGACATTCCATTGGGCAGATAAATGCAGTCTCCTGAAGCAAACAATTGCCACACATACGACAACCGTACAAAGGGCCCTTTACAAAAAGTTCAATTTTAGCCAGAAGCCGTCTGCTTAATTTTTCCCTCTTGAATGGATAAAAGGCTGGTTGCCATCTGCGTGCAGGTGTTAAAAGAGGCATTATTTTTTATTTAAACTAATATTAGAACTTCTTATGTTATAAACTACTCTGATAATGTTCAACAAATCTCATGGCATAGCTATCTCTTCCCAACAGCAAATCAGTAGCACGTATTATAGCTACTATTTTTTCCGGGTTAGCAATCGGGCATGTTAGTCCGTTGTGTATAGATAATGTTATAAATGCACTATTCAGAATTTCCCTATTTGGCAATCCGAAAGATATATTGCTAGCTCCCTGGGTAATATTAAGGCCTAACTTTTGATGTACCAATCTGATAGTTTCCAGTGTAACAAGACATGCATTCTGATCAGCACTAACAGCCATCGCCAGAGGATCAATAACAACATTTTCTTGGTTAATGCCCATCTGTACAGCCCTTTCCAATATCTTTTCGGCGATAGCCAATCTTTTTTCCGGATCATGAGTAATACCATCATCATCCATAGTTAGTCCAATTACAGCGGCACCATACTCTTTGGCAATTGGAAGAATAGCCTTTAAAGAGGCCTCTTCTCCATTCACCGAATTGATCAGGCATTTTCCTTTGGCAACTTTAAGAGCAGCTTTAATAGCTTTTGGATTAGGTGAATCCAGACAGAAAGGGATATCGAACATATCCTGAATAGCAATAACTGTTTCAGGCAATAGTTTCACATCATCAACACCAGGAAATCCAACATTTACATCAAGCATATCAGCCATTGCATCTATCTGACTTTTGGCTAATTCCAGAACGTATTCAAAATTACTTTCTTGTAAGGTAGATACTAACTTTTTTCTTCTGGTAGGATTAATACACTCTCCAATAATAATAACCGGTCCATTGGTGTCGATAATTACCTCTTTTGTTTTGCCACTAAGTGAAGTCTTCATATAATCAAGTTTATTTAACTATGATACAAGTTTTTGTAAATAATCAACTGCTCCCTGAGGGTCAGGAGAATAAAAGTCAGCTCCAATTTTATCACAAAATTCTTGTGTAACAGGTGCTCCTCCAACTAAAACCGTTGAATCAGGGTATTTTTCTTTTATTGCAATAACAGTTTTTTTCATATTTTCCATTGTGGTTGTAAGTAAAGCTGATAAACCAATTACAACTTTCGGATTTTCTTCTATCACCTCAATAAATTTTTCTGTACTAACATCTACACCGAGGTCAATTATTTCCCATCCTCCACCTTCTACCATCATAGAAACCAGGTTTTTACCAATGTCATGTAAGTCACCTGTTACGGTTCCTATAATAAATGTTCCTTTTCTTTTTGTTTCGCCCGACTGAAAGAATGGCCTAATATGTTTCATTGCACCCTTCAGGGCTTTTGCTGACATCAACATTTGTGGCACATATATTTCATTCCTGCTAAACTGATTCCCTACGATTGCCATTGCCGGGATCAGAGCATTTTCCAGAATTTCATTCGGATTTATTCCCTCTTCAAGAGACTTCTTTGTTAATTCATCTGCACCATCCTGATCTTTCATATTTGGTGGATAAGGAGATGTTTTATCAATTTTTCCAAATTCAATACAGTATGCAATTTTTTTCAGAATATCATTCATAGTTAAAAATGTTTTAAGTTGGACTACGGTTAAAAATAGATTTTCTTATTATATAGTTTAGCTCTAAGTACTCTATAAGGATTAAAACCTTTGTGAGATGTATGCGGTTGATGCAAACAATAATATTTTTCCCAGATCTCCGATTTCTCATTCATTATAAAATATTATTTGTATCCATTTAACAAATCGTTTATTCCATTTAGGGCAAATATATAGCTGGCACATACATTGATAACATATTCATTCTCCCCCCATAAAAGGGCCAGTCTTCAAAGAGTGAAGAGTATTTTGTCTAGTGCCTAATTCAAGTTGCAATTTTTTTGGTTGGCAAATTTAGTTAAATAAAATTCAGTTGGTGATAATTACACTATTTTTTCTTGTGTAGGATTACGTTTAAAAATGATTAATTTTATTATCAAATACAGCAAAATTATTGGCTTCAAAGGATTCAACATTATTTGACGAAGATAAAACTTCTTTTATACTATGAGGCCTAAATCTTAACTAAAATTTTAAGGACAATGAAGAAATATAGGCATTTAAACCTAACGCTTTTGTTTGCTTTTGTTATTCTTTCAATATATCAACTGTAATTGCAGCCAACAAAGATATCGGCATTTTGTATGGGACTTTTCATTTTTTAAGACTTCTTCAAATTGGGAAGAGCTGTGTTACAAATATTACAGTAGCGTCGATTCAGTGCGATGGATGCAGAAAACATGGGATTCATTGGAAGGCAAAATAGACCGGGAAAGGTTCCTTTATTAAGAAATATAGAAGAGTTCGATTATTAATAGAAGTCTTGATAAGATTAGATAAGATTTTAGATAAAACAGATAAACAGCTACTTAGCACACAATTACAACCATATACAAGGGCGGGATCAGACAAATATGTTTACGGATTAAAATCAAAAGACTTGCCACTTGAACTGTAAAAGCGGGGCAAGTTATACCATACAGAAAATAGTTGTCAGATAATAAAAAAAGCTTGAGAAAATTATCTTATGACCTGTCAACCCGTTTTTTATACCGGTATTCGCTCCTGAGTTCACTTAAGCTTTTCCCCTGATTGTTCTTTTCACATATGGGACAAAAGTCGTGAGGCACATTAGAAATAAAACCGCAGTTTTTACATTTATACGTTTTGCCTATCATTTCATTATTTAGAAAATAAAACAGGTTGCTTACTTCCCTTCTGATCTGTCCAACCGTGTTTGACATAATAAAGAAAACCACAAAGGCTATGATGAAAATTATACTGAAGACAACCAAAATAAGTTTATAAACAAAAGCAATTTCAAATTCACTCATTTGTAATGATTTTAAGAAAAATATAAAGTTAATTAAGTATTTTTATAAAAGATAATATTTCCGGAAGTTATTAAAATTATTTATTCAATGTATAGCGAATAACTTTGTGTTTTTAACAATTTTTTTAACTGTTGCAGGTTAGAACATAGTTTCACAAATTGATTAAAAAAACCTTAATTTTCAGGTTTCATAAATAATTAGTCTACAGTCGGCAGTCGGCAGTCCACAAAGAAGTAAATAACGATCAAACAATTATAACACAATAGGCACTTAAGGTGGGACTTTTACCAACATGTTGTTTAAATTGAATATTGTCGATAGTAATTAAAATATATTTGGGTCATTCGCTACGCTGTCATTTGTTGTCATTTGCTTCGCTGTCATTGAAATACAACAAATGACTACGAATGACTATTGAATGACAATGAATGACTGTCAGCTAATAATACTAAATTTGACAATCCCGCCGAAGGTGGCTTTATTTTAAAACTTATTTTGAAAATAACATAGAAACTGTATATAAAAAAGCATTTGCTCTTGCAATGGATATTTATCACGTTAGCAAGAAATTTCCTAAAGATGAACTTTACTCTTTGACCACTCAAATAAGAAAATCCTCAAGATCTGTTTGTTCAAATATTGGTGAAGGATATCGTAAACGTCTGTATGAAGCCCATTTCGTAAGCAAGATTTCTGATTCAGATATGGAAAACACTGAAAACCAGGTTTGGCTTGATTTTGCACTTACATGTGAATATATACCTTAAAAATGCAAAGTATAATGAAATTAGCCATTATCAAGCC
>CAZEWS010000226.1:0-6470 GCA_964515985.1 uncultured Rikenellaceae bacterium
CCGGGGGTAAGCATGGAAAGGGCAGGAATGACTGGAATTCGGAGAATCTGCTGAAAATGGTCAGGGAATTGCAACCGGAAATTATTGTGAATGACCGCCTCGATTTGCTGGATAAGGAAGGCGGTTGGGATTTCACCACACCCGAACAATACAAAGTTTCCAAGTGGCCGGAAAGAAATGGAGTGAAATCATCCTGGGAAACCTGCCAGACCTTTTCCGGCTCCTGGGGTTATTACAGGGATGAAGCCACATGGAAAAGCCCAAAACAACTGCTCGTGCTGCTTATCGAATCAGTGAGCAAGGGTGGTAATCTTCTTCTCAATGTCGGACCCACAGCAAGGGGCACATTCGATTACAGGGCTCAGGAAAGGCTTGAAGCAATTGGGGAATGGATGGAATTCAACAGCCCGTCCATTTACAACTGTACCCAGGCTCCCGACGAATTTGAAAAACCCGATAATTGCCTGCTGACTTATAATCCGGAAACCAAACGACTGTATGTTCACCTGCTGGATTATCCGCTAAAGAGATTTACGTTGAATGGTTTTGGCGGAAAAGTAAAATATGCTCAGTTTTTGCACGACCGTTCCGAGATCCAATTCGGTAAACCCAGGCATAATGTAACCTACCAGGAAAGTCTGGGTGCTAAGGATATTATTCTGATCCTGCCGGTGGTAAAACCCAATGTCGGGATTCCTGTCATCGAACTGTTCCTGTAGATCGACTCTCCCGAATGAATTTTATTGAGTTGTCTAGAAATAGAACAATTCCAAATACTGCTGAGCAAATGGACCACCAGGTGCAAAACCCTCTTTTTATTTTTCTTATAGAACCAACTCATTGCAATAATTCACCAGCATTATAATATCCTCACTGACCTTCAGGTTAATTTTATTTTCCTTGATGAATTGTTTGAGTTTATTCTCCTGCTCCTTGAAAATTTTCAGAAACTGCCTTTTCGTTATGAATTTAACCATGGATTCATCTTTCTGTATCCAGTTGACGGAAGTGTTTATAACGTAAAATTCATCCGGCAATTTCAAAGGATAGAGACCGTCTGGTGCAATCAGCTTAGAAAAGATGGTGGAGGAGGTAGTTTGTTTTTTTGTTCCATAACCAATGGGTTTTCCCTCGGATATAAGATCACTCTTATGCTGAATGAACAGAGAAATTGAAGCTACAAGGGCTACTTCATAAAACACTTCCCCCACCGGAATGAATTTTCTGTCCTGGATGATCACTGTATCAATTGTTTCCAGTTTATCCAGGGCCAATCGTTTTCCGTATTGCTCAAAGATCATTTCCTGCGTTACGGTATTGTAGTTTAGTATCGCTTGCTTGGTGTTGCCGTCTTTCATTACTACCGATCCTTTGGTAAATGTTGGAAAAATGTAATGAGGCGAACTTTTCTCCGAATCTTTTTGCGCATTTAACTGCAGGCTGAAACCAAAGAAAACAGCAAAGGCCATCAAACTGACCTGGAAATGATTAAAGTATATAAGCTTCATTTTTATTTTAGTATTAATGTTCAAAATGAACTGCAAGATAGTAAAGATTTGTGTGATGTAAACGGTTCAGGCAAAATATATTATGACTGAAACTGGGAAAGCTTATAAAAAATAGGGACAGCGGGCCTGTTGAAAAAGTCTTTATATTAGTTAATAAATCACTATTATCCGACTAAATTATTTTTTCTCTAATTTTTCGTCTGTATCGCCCATGAAATGGGTGCTGATTTTATAATTTCAAAAGAGACCTCCCCCTGTTTTTAAACCAAATAAGCTTAGCTGTAATGAATCAGCTGGCGATCCACGCACTTTATGGTAACTACGATGTGTACTTCTGAGCAATTCACAAACATCCAGCATGCTGATCAGGTGTATCCTTACCAATGATGCCACCACCGAAAATGCTTTTTTAGTCTGAGCAATTTTTTGTATGACCGTTAATAACAGTTGGGCTATCAATGTACACCAAACCTGTGTTCTTATTGCATTCTCATTTTCTCCATAGAAATAGTGTAACTGGAAGTTCTGCTTCATTTTTTTGAACAATATCTCTATGCCCCACCGTTTCTTGTAGAGGAAAGCCACTTCTTCAGCTGTAATCTCAAAATTATTTGTCAGAAATTCATAATACCTGTTCCGTTCATCCTGGTAACAGACTTTTCTTAATCTCATCTTTCTTGTGACCTTTGTTTGTTTCTTTCCGGTTTCATCTTCCGGGTGGTATTCTATCTCTATTATCTCGTCGCTGAGAACTTTTGCTATTCCTTTTTTTCGGTAATGCTTGCGTGTAACTTCTACGACCGTGTAAACTGCACTCTTTTTCAAACGGGTAACAAAAAATACCTGTTTTTGAGTCCAAAGTGCAAATTGATGATAATAGTTATATGCCTTGTCGAAAACAATCATGCTGTGGGATATTAATTCCAGGCTTTTCAGAAAGTTCTTGTCATGTACTTTGGCTGCCGTGATTTTAATAAATCGTCCAACCGATTGAACTGCATCTATTAACATGTGTACCTTAAGACCTCCCTTTTTCTTAAACCATCGCAGGCTGTACTCTTGGCTGGAGCTTTTTCAAGTCCCAAATGATTTAGCTTTCCTCCCAAAGCCCTTAGCCCTTCACATATCTCGGTCATTGAATCACACCGGCTAAGAATACCGAAAAGCATCGTAATCAGGTGTGTCTTGGTCTTGAATGCCTTGTAGTAATGGTCGCTATTGTGCTTCCTTATTAACCCCTGTAGGTTAACCGCATTTATCAAATTTACTAATTGTTTGAAAATCGGCTGTCCGACAAACTTAATTTCCGTATTTTTGCTCATGTTGTATAATGTTTACCTAAAACAAAAGTACAACATGAAGGGGAAACCTTATGGGAGTACCCTTCTTTTTATTATTTTAGTCGGACAGTAGTGATAAACTATATATCAACATAAGAGAAGAAATTAAAGCTATAAATCAATGTTATGGCATAAAAGCATCAGCTTAATTATCCATAACATGTTACCAATAAGGCTCTTTTAAGTGCCTGGATTTATCATGGTTAGCTAAAGAAGTATCAGAATTATATAGTGATAATCAAGGTCGACCAAGTATATCACCGGAAGCTGCATTAAGATTAATGTTAGCAGGATTTTTTCAAGGAATAGTTCATGATAAAAAATTGATGAGAGAAGCACAGGTAAACATAGCAATAAGATGGTTTGCAGGTTATCGTTTACATGAGAAGTTACCTGATCATAGTTCTCTAACCAAGATACGTAATCGCTGGGGTGAAGAACGTTTTAAGAAAATTTTTCAGCATACAGTACGGCAATGTATTCAAGCTGACTTAGTAAGTGGAGACACGGTACATTTTGATGCTACATTAATACGAGCTGATGTAAGCTGGGGAAGTATAGTTGAAAAATATGCAGACAAGATAATCGAAGAAAATAAAGAAGAAGAACCACCGGACGATGAGCCTACAGGAGAGAAGAAAAAGAAAAGGAAAAAAAAAAGACTAAACCACCACAAAAGAAGAAAGTAAGCAAAACTGATCCGGATGCAAGTATGGCAACCTCACAGAGTAACTATCATTTGGAACCAACATATAAGCAACATACTGCAGTTGATGATAAAGAAGGGATAATAGTAGATGTAAAGACAACAACAGGAGAAGCCAACGAAGGAGAGGAATTATTGAACCAGGTGGACAGGATCGAGCTTGCAACTGGGAAAAAGATAGAAAATGCTTCAGGAAATTGTAGTTATGCTCACGGGAAGAATTATGAATCATTAGAAAAAAGGAAAACGCACGCAGTTATCCCACCACAGAATGAGAGGAGAAAATACAAACGTATACCTTCAACGAGATTTAAATATGACAGGAAGAATAATATAGTTAAATGTCCAAAGAAAAAAAAGTTATATCCAAGCTACAAAACAAAAGATCAAGGTGTAGTATATAGAGCAAAATCAAAAGATTGTAATAATTGTCCATTATTTTAACACCGTTCATTAATAATACCATCTAACCAAACAAAACGCTACCACCCTTCTGTAGAGTAGAACTACTCTTTGATCTATGATGGAGTAAAAAGGCCTTATTCCGGTGAAGATTTTCATGTTCAATTTCCAACTTAAAACAAAGCCTGATTTTAAAGCATATTTCTTTCTCTGGGTTATGTGTGTGTTTATTCCAAAGATACTGATCCTTTCTGGATAAAAAAAGGTGCTAACCATGGCCAGCACCCCTTTTTTGTAGTATCCTTGTTCACTTGTCTATCCACTTTCCGTATCATTCGGGTTGACTATTTTCTTCTCTGTATACTTTTCCTGCAGGAGCTCACCCTGGTGCTTTCGATAACTTGGGCCTTTGATCCGTACAATGACCGAGTGGTGGAAGATACGGTCCAGGATGGCACCCGTAGAGATAGGATCCCCAAGGAACTCAGGCCAATCTGGCTCTTCAATGTTTGTTGTAAAGATCAGCGGCTTATTATCCTTGTAGCGCTGGTCGACCACCTTGAAAAGCAGATGCGCTTCCTTGACTACCTGTAATTCCAGCCGGTCATGGCCCATCTCATCGATCAGCAATAGTTCCGGGTTGATGTATTTTCTCATTCTTTTTTCCAGGGTCTTTTCATAAACTCCGGCATTCAGGTCATTGATCAGCTCACTGCAAGTAGTGTAATAAGTCTTATATCCACCCTGACAGGCCATCAGTGCAATGCTTCTGGAGAGATGCGATTTTCCTACACCGTTGTCCCCGATCATTAAAATCGACTCGCTTCTCTCGATGAACCCCAGCGAAGCCAAGTCCATGATCAGCTTCCGGTTCAGCTTGGGCTGGAAGTCAAAGTCAAAGTCAGCGAGCATCTTCAATGGTTGGGGAAGCCGGCTGTTCTTAATCAGGTATTCAATGCGCCTCTGTCGCTTGGCTATAGACTCAGCCTGCACAATATCGCTGATAAACTCATAGTATCCGACAGTGTTCTTACCGGCCTTATCAATCATCTGCTGATACTCTTCAGCCAGAAGCTTTAATCCCAGGTAACGGCAATTGCCGGTGAACTGCTCCTGCTGTTGTTGTGTATTATTCGTTTTTCTATTGCTCATAATCAGAGTTATTATTGGGTTTAAAGGATAATTTGATGCTGTAGCGTGGTTCCGAGTTGTTTTCCAGGAACCTCTCGATGGTACCGGATTTAAAGACTTTGTATTGCTGAGCCCTTCGTACTGCCACCAGGATATCTTCCACCCGGTAGTTCACCTTCAGGGCCAACAGGCTTCTTAAGTGATGTCCCCAGGAGTTAGGCTTATGCCGCTTGATCTGCTCAATGTACTCACTCATCTCCGGAGCAAAGGCTTCCAGACGGTTTACTACATCGGCTATGACCAGATCATGCTTCTTGACGGGTTTCTGATGAACCCCAACATAACGTTCCTTACGGCCCTTCTCAGCCAAAGGATGGGTAACGATCTGATCCCCCGTGGGAGAATATATCACCATATGGTCCTCGGTAATACGTATAGGGCATAATTCATACATGTACTTCTCTGGTACCACATACTGGTAACCTTCCCAGTAGATACACGATTCCTGGTTGACAACTTTATGTGTCACAAGTGACGTATCAAAGTGGTTAGCCGGAAGGACCTGTAAAAAGGGATGCTCCACGATATACATATCAATGGGCCTTTTCTTTGTCGTGCCATGGATGCGGACATCGTTAACATCGGTTAGCCACTGCTGCAACTGTTGTTTAAGATCGTCTATATCCTTAAACTCACGGCCATTCAAAAAGCTTTTTTCCAGGTAATAAAACGGTCGTTCTATCTTCAGGTTTTCCCGTGGACGTCCCGGTGTGATGGTCAGGGGACGGAACCGGTAATATGTGGCAAATTCAAGGTACTTACTGTTGAATACCGGCTGACCGGCTTCCCAGCGGTCAACGCACGCTTTCTGGTTATCGCTCTTGATCTCACGCGGCACACCGTCCAGGTAGATAAAGGCATTAATAAGGGCCCGAAACAGGGTCTTCTGCTTTTTGTCATCTACTACCTCGATGTACTGCCTCCGGGAGTAACCAAGGATATAGCTAAAGAAGGTTACCTGCCCAGTTTTGCCTGACAGGGTAAATGGGATGTTATAATCACTCCAATCGTGGGCGGCTCGTTGGCCCGGGTCCGTTTCTATCATCCGCACCGGCGTTTTTGAACCCACCTGGCGGATGCTTTTCAGGTAGTCTCTTACAATGGTAATCTCTCCTTCAAAACCTTTTTGCTTCAGGTGCTCATATATCCGCTGTCCAGTAATATTACTGTATTTGTCCAATAACCCGGTAATAAATTCCTTGTATGGATCCAGTTTGCTTTTTCGCTTCTTTTTTGGTTTAACTGCATCGTTACCGGTGGTATCACGTAAAACCGAGTTTGATACCAGCCACCGGCGCACTCGTTCGCGAGAGATCCCCAGTT
>CAZEWS010000227.1:0-6465 GCA_964515985.1 uncultured Rikenellaceae bacterium
TCAATGTTTTAGCAATTTAACAACTTAGACCTGATGGCTATCGGGGTGATCTCATGAACGAAGCGAGTAATTTAAAAGTATAACAATTCTATGAAAAATTCAACTGTTATACTATTGCTTATGTCAATGATATTAATAACTTCAGAGTTTTCTTGAAAAGACTAGTTAACACAATTTAAATGCATAACTTTATATAATAAAAGTTATTAAACCCCAGGGCAAGCCCTGTACCCTAATTTCCGGAGCAAGCTCCGGGGAATTAACCATAGCCTTCTCGTCCGCCGCAGCGAAAGCGAAGGCGGATTAAATACGACATTTCAATTCATGTTTGGCAAAATTCACATATTATTTTTCTTTTTCATATTTTATTTTGGGTGTACTGCACATTTCGGGAACCTTTATCCGCCGGAATCTTCTGAAGCGGGTATTGAAAAAATTTATATTACAAAACATACCTGGCATACCGGGATTATTTTCAGCAGAAAAGCAGCTAATTCATATCTTGCCGCACTAAAAGATGATTTTTCAAATGTGAATTACCTGGAAGTGGGATGGGGTGATTTGGATTTTTTTACTGCGGAAAAAGGAACAGTCGGATTGGCTTTAAAAGCAGTTTTATGGCCTACGAAATCAGTACTGCATGTCATGCCGCTTTATAACCATCCATTCGGGTTTTTTGGTGAAGGTGAATTAATTGAACTATCTGTTTCAAAACAGGGATTTATCAACTTAATTCAACATATTAATAACAGTTTCGCATTAGACAGTGATTCTCACAGTATAAAAGTCGAGGACGAAATTAATATAGGCGGCCAGTTTTATCTGTCCAAAGAAAAGTATCATGTTTTTAAAACTTGTAATGTATGGACTGCAAAAGCCATCAAAAAAACAGGATTCCCAATGGCTTCCACTTTTGCTCTAACTTCTAAAAATGTGATATCGCGAATTAATCGAAAAAAATAATATTGCTAACCTGAACTCGATATTAAAATACTTATTAATTAGCACATTAAACTTTTAACCAAATATGAGGGGCTATTACACCAGAAGTGACATTATCCTGTCAACGGTAGATGTCTATACCACATACCTACGAGAGGAAACCCTTAGGGTCTATCAGCATATTATTGCCCCCCTGTCAACATATATTTTCACTCTGTACCTGCCAAATTGTGTTAATGTCCTGGTTTGTATGGTATAATAATCAGCATTTGTTGGTTGGGATCTGAAAAAGAATCGTCCTCTGAAATTCATTTCGAAAGTAATAATATCATCCGGATTTTCTTCAACATTTTCAATCATGAAGAAATAATAATCATTATTGGGATTTTCCCAAGTTATTTCAATAGGGTCCGGCCACTCAGCATACATCATATCCCCGAACTCATTAACTTGATCCATGTAAAGGACTTCCTCTGAAATATTTGCTTGCGGTGGTGTATCCGGCACAACAGTTTCAGCTGATATTTTTTCACCATGATATTCAAATTCAAGTTCAAATTTTTTATTTGGAGCAACAACCAGATCATCACCCGGGTAAAAATAATACCCTGAATCACCTTCGGAAGCGACTAACTCATAGATCTCTCCTTCGGAACGGATAATTATATTCGCATCATTGATCGAAATAGTCATCGTATCTGACATGGCATAATTAATCATCTTTGTAAGCCTTATGTCATCAACCGGATCTTTACTATACAAATAAGCCTGTACAACTGGGATTACCTGCTCCTTAAAATTCAGTTCTGAATCTTCGCATGCTGTCAGAAATAATAAAGTCGTTGATAAAATTATTTGTATTATTTTAAAACTTTTCATTATTCAAAACTTTAAGTAGTGTTTGTTGAAAATCTCAAAATTTAAGACCAAAAAAGATCGTTGGGGTAAATCCCAAATAATTCATATCAGTAATGAATAACTGGTTTTCCTCAATTTCAAATTCTTTATACCAGACATTTTTTCTGCCATAAACATTAAAGAGTGACAATCCTAAACTGACATTTGTTTGACCAAGCTCGAACTTATAGGTAGCTGACAGATCCATTCTGTGATAAGCCGGTAACCTGAATCCGTTTTTTTCTCCAACGTGCACATAGTCAATGGTACTGCCATCAAGCATAGTTAGCTCATATCCTCCAACCGGGGCTGTATACGGTTTTCCAGTTGCATAAATAAATGTTCCACCGAAAATCCAGTTCCGGTATGTATAACTATTCACGAGTTTGAATTCATGAGTTTGATCATGCAGAGCAGGAAAGGTCTCCCCATTGTTTAAATCAGGAAAAGTATGTTCGACCTGGCAGATTGTATAACCAATCCATCCTGTATAAAGTCCGGACTTTTTCTGGAGGAGAAACTCAATTCCCTGTGTAATCCCTGTCCCTTCATAGAAAACTTCATTATTGTTACCACCGGTTCCCGGACCACCAAACATTCTTGGACCACTATATCTCATAGTAAACTCAGATAATCCATCCATATCCTTCCTTAATGCCTCTACATCGATTAAAAATACGGGTGTTTCATAGCTTATGCCGCCAATATAATGTGTCGCTGAACTAACAGGGATTCTTTCACCTCCTGCAAGCAACCAAAAATCTTTACTTCCTTCCAAAACACTTTCACGAACTATCCGGTTTGAAAACTGGTAATATTTTCCCCAGGCACCTTTTAACTTTAAGTAATCAGAAATTTTATAACTGAATGAAAACCGGGGTTCAAGGTAAACCCTTTCTGATACATTAAAATATGTACTCCGTAATCCACATATAAGGGATACTTTGTTAAACAAATTGATTTTATCCTGAAGGTACATGGCATATTGCGTTCCTGTATCTTCTCTGTCAAGGATATTCATTGTATCATTCAGGACAAAGTTATATTTAATATCATTATAGGTTATCTGTGTCCCGAATTCAAGTTTGTTGTTCTGACTGATCTTATATTCATTATCCAGTCTGAATGTAAAATCCCGCACGTCATTATCTTCAATAAATCCGTTGGTGCTTGTAACAACGGAATCGGATTCAGTTCTTTGATTAGTTGAATAATTATCCCGTTTACTGAAATAATTTGAATAGGCTAAAACGGCGTTACTATACAATTTGCTGTTCCAGTTCCTTGACCATTTTATACTGAAACCCCTGTTTCCCCAATTTGTAAGATCTTTAGTGTCCATGTTAAAGGTACCGCCAGAGAATCCGGATGGTATATTAAATTGGGCGCTCACATCCCTGGTATTATCCAGTTTATCCTGACCATTGTAAAAGCTCATGGAAAAGATATCCTTTTGGTTCGGCTTATATGTAATCTTAGCATTCAGGTCATAAAAATGAAAGGTTGGTTCTGCCTCAAACCGGGCAAACTGCCGCCTCCCAGACCGGCAGGTGTTTCCGGACTCTTATTATACATATTAAAAATATCCTTGTAAAGACCTGACTGAATGATGTCAGTATAGGACCTTCTGCCGGCGATCAGGAAAGATCCTTTACCACCCCTTTCTGATATCATGGATATTTCGAAAATAGAATCAGGTAACATGACGCTTAAAAAAGAAAAAAATATTATCCATGATTTGATCCTGGAACTGTATAACAAGTTCCTGAAAGAGGGGGAATTAAAGGATAAATCTCACATTAATCTTCGCAAGGTAATTCATGATTCCGGGCGGAACATCATTCTGAATTCGGATAAATTAAGACTAACCCAGGTATTTAATAATATTTTCCAGAACGCGATGAAATTTACCGACCAGGGTTTTATTGAAATGGGTTATTCAGTTAAGGAATACGAGGTAATTGAATTCTATATAAAAGACTCCGGGATAGGAATTGAAGAGAACAAGAAAGAAATAATTTTTGAACGTTTCCGAATGACAGATGAGACTATGACACGCAGATTTGGAGGAGCCGGCCTTGGATTGTCCATTTCCAAAAGTATAATCACAATGTTGAATGGGGAAATCCGGGTTGAATCTGCTGTTGGGAAAGGCTCCACATTTTATTTTACTATTCCGGTGGATTCATCAGACATAATGTTGAATCAAAATAATGGTGAATACATTGAAAAACCCGGGTCGGCCGGAACTGACCTATCCGGAAAAACAATATTAGTAGTGGAGGACGAGGATGCAAATTATTTTTTGATCGAAACCTTATTAAGAAAGTATAATCCGAAAATAATCCGGGCTAGAGATGGCCTGGATGCTATCCGGGTAACCCAATCTCAGGATAATCCGGATCTTATTCTAATGGATATCCGGTTACCGGGATTGAATGGCATTGAATCTACAAGAAAAATAAGAGAATTTAACCCGAAAGTCCCCATTATCGCTCAAACCGCCTACGCATTCCCTGAGGATAAGGAAAAGGCAATTGCGGCAGGTTGTAATGATTTTATTACCAAACCAATAAATCACGATCAGCTTATAAAGAAGATTAATAAACATATATCCCAAAAAGTACAAATGGATGGATCCCGGGGGAAAAAAGTCTCTATAACCTCTATTAAAGCTTTCGGTAATTCTCCTGTATGTAATTATATCAGCCCCAAAGATAGTGGAGGAAAAAAAATGAGAATTATTTTTTATTTGCAAATAAATCTTATAATCAGCAACTTGAGGAGTTATAATTATGATAAAAGATAAAAGATGTTGAGATTGAGATTAAGCTTGAGAGGTTGAGGAAAAAGAACTTCATAAAAATATCCGGTTATTATCTGAAACTGCAATAAAATTCGTTGAACTTTCTTCAGATGAAAATATTTACCATTTTATTGGAAAACAATTAAAAAAAATAACAAGTAAAGGAACTGTTATTGTTATCAATTCAATTAACGGGGATCAAAGCATTTTAACTACTGAAACCGTATTAGGATTAGGAAAATTCACAAAAAAAATCACTGAACTTATTGGAAGAAATGTTACAGGTCTCACATACGATGCAAAAGATGAAAATCTTACATATCTTAATAATGGCAAATTGCTTCTGAATCGCAAAGATGGCAGTAAGGTTCCGGTGGAAATACGAAATTATCCTGTAAAAATTAAAGGCAAAACTGTGGTTTTAGGTATTGCTCGAGACATAACCGAGCGGAAGCGAGCAAATGAGGCGTTAAGGAAGTCTAAGGAACGTTTTCGTTTCATAACGGAAAATACAAGAGATGTACTTTATAGATTACAATACGATACAATGACATTTGATTATCTCAGTCCGGCAATCTATACTCTGACAGGTTATACGGCTGAGGAGATAAATAAGATTAGTTTTAAAAGTATAATTAATCAGACGGTAATACCCGGAGCTCCTGACGTTTCAACTGAGGAGTTAATAAAGAATCGAAGGGAAGGAAAGATAGGCGAATAGGGAGCTGAATACAAAATTCTATCAAAGGATGGTGAAGAAAAGTGGTTAGGAGATCATTCCTTTTCCATGGAAAGATGATTCCGGCAAAATTATAGGTTCAATAGGTATTCTACAGAACATTACCGAGCGCAAAAGGGCGGAGGAAGAATTAAAAAAATACCGCGAACATTTGGAAGAATTAGTTAAACAGCGCACCGCCGAAATGGAAGAAAAAACCAGGAAAATCGAAGAATCACAGAAGGCGCTTACTTTTCTGCTGGAAGATATGAATGAAGCCCGAATGGACATTGAAAATGCTAATCAAAGACTGGAGGAGGTAAATAAAGAACTCGAATCTTTCTCATACTCGGTCTCACATGACCTGCGTGCCCCGCTAAGGGCAATTCTTGACTTTTCGGATAAATTCTCTAACCTTTCTGGACATCAGGTTGATGATGAAGGCAAAAGAATTTTAAAGGTTATTACTGACAACACACAGAAGATGGGACAGCTCATCGATGACCTTTTGTCGTTTTCAAGAATGGATCGTACCTCGATAAGAAAAGTTGAAATTAACATGAATGATCTGGTGAAAAAAATATGGAATGAATTAAAAATCCATTTCCCAAAAAGTAAAATCCGGATTAACATTGATACCCTGCCGCCGCTCTACGGTGACCGGAATATGATCCACCAGGTTCTTGTCAACCTGCTCTCCAATGCTGTACACCATAAGTTCCCATTATGATCATATCTGTCTTATCCTTCAATGCCTGCTCTACGATTTTCGCATAAACTTTACCCCTGGCTACAACATAATCAAGGTTTTGTCTATCCTTATATTTATTGATTATCTCCTCACAAAAATTCCGGACCGTTTTCTCTACCTATTAATTACTCATCCCTGTTACTGCTCCCTGAATTTGTAGCCGGTTACTTGCGCCTTCCAAAAGCATTCTCCCGTAGGGACTCCTATGGAGCTTTGGAAGGATGAAACGGCTGTTACACTAATCAAAACCGTCAGTTCCGGCGCTTTTCTTTGTTTGCTGCATATTCTACAAATGTTGAGGATGTCTCAAAAGTCAGGTTTCACGCGAAGATCGCAAAGCATTCGCAAAGG
>CAZEWS010000228.1:0-6464 GCA_964515985.1 uncultured Rikenellaceae bacterium
AAGCTGTTTTTTAAAACTGCGACAGTGGAGCCTGCGAGAGGTCAGGAGTTCTGAAATTAAAAATGTAAATTAATACCTCCAAAGCTAATTATACCGGGCATTGGATATCCATAATTAATTTGATATTCGGTATTTAGAAGGTTTTCACCTTTTATAAAGACATCGAAATGCTTATTGATTTTATAGCCGACACGTGTATTTAACAGATTATAAGACTCTTTCATGAGATTTTGACCGGTTTGAATATACAGGTTGACAATACTCTGAAGCGATATATTAAAGCTAAAAGATTTATATTTATAAGTCCCGCTTAAGAAAACCTGTTGTTCCGGAGTAGCAATAACGGGTTCATTCATCGAAATGTAAGAATAATTTGCATGAAATTTCAGGTTTTCTGCTGGTTTGTAATTGATTGCCAATTCAATTCCCCAATTCGAGAATTCCCCTGTATTAACATTTTTAGGTTGATTGCCCACCAAAAGTGTTTTTATCAGGTTATCACCTTTGGCTTTATAGGCAGTTAGCTCTAAGGAGAGTTTATCATCGAACAGATATTGGCTAAAACTTGTTTCGTAATGAATCATGCGTTCAGGGAACAAACTGTCATTTGCCGGGGCCCACATAAATAATTCACGGATGGTAGGACTTCGGAACCCTTTTGAAACCGAACCTTTTAGAATGGTTTTTTCTGTAATATTATAAGCAAAACCTGCTGAGGGAACAGGTTCATTACCAAACACCTGGTTATGTTCCATCCTGAATCCGGCATTAAGTATCAAATTGGAGAATAATTTCTGTTGAATCAAAATATAACTGCTTAATTCATAAATAGAGGTATCTGTAAATATGATACCATTGCCGTTCATAGCCAGTGTATTTTCGGCTTTTCCTCCGAAATTTTTGTAATCAATGCCTAACGTTAATGTGTTGCCTTTAAACAACTTAAAAGCTTCGTAGAATATCAGTCCATAATTATTATCATTTGAACGAAAGCCATCCGTAATTGCGTGTTCACCAAAATTATAAAACAGGTGTAACGAGCCACTTAATTTATCAAATTCATTATCGAATACAAAAGCACCCATTCCTCTTGTGATATCAATTGAATTACCAGCATTTCCCTCCTCCGGCCCCGGGTCTGTTGCATCAAATTGAGCCATTGAAAAATCAATACTGGATTTAAAATGCTCATTAATTGAATATCCCATTCGTAAGTAGCCATTGGTAATGAAAAAGTCTGATGAATCCCGGTGACCACCTGTTTGGTCGTGATTGATACTGGTAAAAATATTAAATTTCTTCTTCTTGTATCCTCCATTAGTCATGTATTTTTGGGTATTATATGAACCAAGCATTACACGAGCGTTAGCATTATAACCATCCTTTTGCTGCTTTTTAGTAATAATATTTATAACTCCACCCATTGCATTTGAGCCGTATAAAGTTGAAGCAGGCCCGCGTATAACTTCTACCCGTTCAACATCGGAAGCAACGTAAGCATCTGCAAGCGGATGACCAAATATACCCATGTATTGAGGATTGCCATTAAGCAGAACTAAAACCTGCGTATTTGGTGAACCACCAATCCCACGAATTGAAATCAGGCCAGCGGCACCTGTGGCAACACCAAAACCGGTAATTCCCCGCTCGGTAACAAACATTCCGGGTACACGTTCGGTAAGTACCGGTAACAAAGCAGATTCGGAACTTTCCTCAATTTCTTTTTCATATACTACAGTAACGGTAAGCGGTACATTGTTTCTTGTAACTGCTACTTTAGTGCCGGTTACTACTACTTCATCAATTTTAATCGTATCGTTTAGGTTACTTTGTCCATAGGTAATAAAAACAGATGCTATCGTAAAAAAAAGTACTGTAATCAGATTATAAAATCCTGCTGTTCTCATTGTGCTTGCTTTATCGTGTTAATAAATATTATAATCGTGTTACTAATAAAATAAAAAAAATTCTTATTAATCCGCTTTGCTCATTACCAGTTTACCATGTTGTATTCCTTTCACGGCAATAAGTTTATCTGATAATTCTGTTAATCTGGCAGCTTTACCTTTAACAGCAACTATTTCAAGGCAGTTGTGATGGTCAAGATGAAAATGCTGGGAGGAAAGAATTACATTATGGTAATCATGCTGAATACCGGTTAACTTCAACAATAAATCACGCTTATGGTGGTCATATACAAGAGTAATAGCACCAGTAACTACATTATTGCATTGCCACTTTTTCTCCACCAGGTTTTTAGAAACTAGTTGACGTATAGCTTGTGAACGGTTGGTAAACTGGTTTTCCTTCGCATAGTTATCCAATGCTTCAAGCATTTCTTTTTCCAATGATACTCCAAAGCGTGAAACCGGCATCGTGTTACGAATTTTATAATTAATGTTATTTGCTCACAAAATAAGATAACTTTTTTCGAAAATGCAAAACAATATAACTAAATTTTCTTTCATTACTTCCATCCTGTTGTCAGGCACTTTTAGCATTCGCTTAAATCAGCTTACATCCCTAAAATACCAAAAAGAGCCTTCCAACTGGTTGTTTGGGCAGGAAACGGAGTTTACTGGACGGAGGCCTACGTGTACCTGCCATTCTTGAGTGGCCCGGAGGGATCAGGAAGCACCGGGTGGTCGATATCCCCTGCTCTACCTCCGACTAATTTCCTACCATCCTGGATATGCTGGGAATTAAATCCGAACAACCGGTTAAACCTATCGATGGGATAAGTCTGCTGCCTTTTATCTTTTATACCGTTTATCAGGTGGTTAAATTGTTTAGAGAAGAGTACGTAGCAATGGGCATGGGGCAAAGGGCTGAGGGCATAGAGCAAAAGGAATTTTTACTTGTCCCTTTGGGAAATTACTAAATAGTTACCTGTAAAACGTTAAATATTTGTGAGACTGGTGTTTTGCCCGCCCGACCGATCAGTCGTTCGAGCAGTCGAAGCAAAATGACTGGTCGAACAGGCCCGCTGAAAATCGGAATCACGGAATGGAAAAGTTGATAGTTCCATGTCTAATGTACAAAGGAATTTTACCAGAGGAATTAATCTGAAGGACTACCTGCCGCATACAGGGGAATAATAACCCCGGGTAAGCGAAGCGCTTGCCCCGTGAAATGCTGCTTTGCAGCATGAAATTTGAAACCCGAAACTATAAACCATAAACTATTAAGCCTGATAATGGCATTTTTCTGACTTCTAAGCAATTTTATTCAAAAATGTATACCCATTATACAAATGTAAAACAAATTGCATACAGTGGCTTAAAAATGGTTATACGGTAGGTGGGCGATACTGCTTGAAATCGTCAGGAAGCTCCAGACATCCAATCAACGTGTTTACATCGGTAATTTTAAAGCGGTCAAGATAGCTTTTAATCCCTTCAATTACTTTAATTGTAACCTGAGGATCAATAAAATTAGCAGTACCAATCTGGATAGCCGTAGCTCCTGCCAGCATAAATTCAATAGCATCTGCAGCATTCATGATACCTCCAATGCCAATTACAGGAATGTTAACAGTACGATAGGCCTCCCATACCATACGAAGTGCCACGGGTTTAATAGCCGGTCCTGACAAACCTCCAGTAACCGTAGCCAGCACAGGTTTGCGTTTCTCTGCATCAATAGCCATCCCTAATATAGTATTGATCAGGGATATGGCATCAGCGCCGGCATTTTCAACCGCTTTTGCAAATTCGGGAATGGATGTTACATTCGGGGAAAGCTTTACTATCAATGTTTTATGATATGCTCTTCGAACGGCCTCAGTAACCCTAATTGCTGAAGGACAATGGGTTCCAAAAACCATTCCCCCTTCTTTCACATTTGGACAGGATATATTCAGCTCAATGGCCGGGATCTTTTCCAGTTCATTGAGTTTTCCGGAAACTTCTACGTATTCCTCAATGGTTGAACCTGAAACATTAACAATTATTTGCGTATCATAATCCTTTATTTTTGGATAAATGTCAGAGATAAAAAAATCGACCCCCTTGTTTTGAAGACCCACTGAGTTCAGCATACCCGCCGGTGTCTCCGCCATCCTGGGATAGGGGTTTCCCTCCCTGTTAATCCCTGTGGTCCCTTTCACAAAGATCCCGCCTAACCGGTTTACATCAATAAAATCATCAAATTCGGGCCCATACCCAAAACAACCGGAGGCTGTGGTTACCGGATTTTTCAAATGAAGGTTGCCAATATTTACACTCAGGTCTGCCATATAATTTCAGAGGTTTTAAATACAGGTCCATCCTGACATACCATTTTATTCCCATGGATTGTTTTCTGGGCACAGCACAAACAGGCCCCAAACCCGCAAGCCATCGTATTCTCCATGGAAGCTTCACATTCAATCCTGCGACTTACAGCGTATTTACCAACAGCTTTCATCATCACTTCCGGACCGCATGTATAAATAATATCAAAATCCAATTGATCCGTTTTCAGGATTGAATGATGGATCACCAATCCCTTCTCTCCGGCTGTGCCATCATCCGTGGTAATATATACCTTCCCGAGTTTTTCAAATTCCGTTATTTCAACCATAAGGTCTGCACAACGAAAGCCCAGGAGAAAGGTTGGTTGTTTCTGAAAATCTCTTAAATATCTCCCCAGGAAGAGAAGTGGAGCAACACCAATGCCTCCCCCGATCAACAAAGCATTTTGTCCTTCGGGCAGTGAAAAGGAATTTCCTAATGGATAAATCAGATTTATGGTTTCACCTGCTTTTAGCCTGAAAAGTTTCTTTGTCCCCTCTCCTACTACCTGAATAAGAAGACTTAGGTTATTTTTTTCATAATCAACATCATACACTGAAATTGGTCTTCTTAAAAAAGTAGCGGGTGAAAAATCAACACGTATTTCAGCAAATTGGCCGGGTTTAATTTCAGGGAGAGGTTGTGGGGGAGTAATGACCAGAATAAAATATTCAGAATTCAGCTTAATATTTTTAAGTACTTCGAAGTCTTGTATTAGCTTACTCATCAAAAATACATAAGAATCAATAGTTCAGTATACCAGACGCTATAGCTTCTATTCTAAGATTCACTTGCCAAAGCCCCGATACAAATATATAGCTTTGTAAATTAATTAAAAATAGTTATTAATCATATTTACTAAACCTGGAAGCAGGTGGAAAAAGGCTAAGGCTGCGGATAATATTCCTTAAATGTTTTATCAGTATAAAAAATAACAACCTTTTCCGCTGTTTTTTTCAATTTCTCCTCTGAAACTAAAGTACTTTTATCGTTAAAATCGACAGGAATACCAATTTTAGCAGTACTTGTCATATCATTTACTGGTTTTTCCTTCCCTTCTGTCCTTCTTTCTGCATCAAACATATTACCCTGTTGCTGAGATTTAAACATTTCTCCACGTCCTAGAATCAGCCACTCGGCATTAATAAGTTCGAATCTTCTCAGTATTTTTTGAATAAAATCAAAGCTTGGATTATTGCGTCCCGATAAGATATGAGACACACTGGATCGCTGTACATCTATTTCATCAGCAAATTTTGCTGAAGATAAATTTTCCTGTGTTAAAAAATGTAAAATTCTATCCCGCATCCAATAATTAATTATTTACAAATGTAATAATAATTTTGATTACATATTTGAATTTTTTTGTTGCCATATGTAATTAATTTGTTTTATCATTTCAAAAGTCGCTGTAATCCTTCTTAAAACTTCATTAAGCATATTAGAATAAAAAGAAACCTCTGTTAATCTGTGTATTTCAGAGGTATTAAAAGCAAATTAAGGTAAATTCTTTAATAACATCCAGGTTGCTTTTTGATCACAATAAAACCTTTTGCACCAGGCATTCTCCTCTCACAGAGATCTCTTTGGTACTAAGGGTTTCATGTGGATGTACAAAAACATGGAATTTGGTCTTTTTCTTAATTAATAAAGTAATGCTTTAATTGTTTCATATAAATATCAGAGTATCTGTATCTAATATACTTAATTTCTCCTGATACAATATAATATCACATCTATCTTACATACAATGTTATATTTTTACTTCAAATAAAATGTATATAATACTGGTTTATAATCATTTAAAATTAATATTGGGTTTAATATATTCATGTATTGACAATTGTAATTAACCCATATTGAATAACATTGCAAAAAGTAACATAAGTTAATTATTAAGAGAATACAGACTCTAAAATGACATATGTAAATTACATAAGTAATATATTTCTATTTGTAATAAGTAGTTTTATAGACTTATAAAAATGGATGGTTCTATTCTACGAAGCTATTGTTTTTTGAGTGGTTTTGTTGTAATTATGATAATAGTAAGACCACTGCTGCTGTTTAACTTTATGATTAGATTTAAAATATTATGCTAATAATGAGATATAATAATAAATTTGAAGTAAAAGTTGTAAATGGCAATTACAACTGCACAGTTTTTCGTAATCGGGAATGCACAAAAAA
>CAZEWS010000229.1:0-1929 GCA_964515985.1 uncultured Rikenellaceae bacterium
TGATGTTTTTTTTAATGATTCGTTTAACGACTTACCAACCAAAACTTTTTCAGAATATTTATAAGCATCGATCTGCCCGGGATTTTTAATGGGTTTTATGGTAAGTTTTGGTGAAGGGGATACAGCAACAAAATCAATTACAACTCCACCTGTCTCTATACCAATACCGGTTGCCGACGGATAACCGTTGACAAATTCACTTTTTCGGAAGAAAGAAGACCTTACATCATTAAAAATTTGATAAAGCTGCCGTTCGGATCCCTTTTTAATTATTTTAGTGATATTCTCAATATAATTCCATTGTCTTACAACATCAGAGAAATTAAGATTCTCAAAGTCAAGGATCTTTCCCATCAGCGTAAATGATCCCATAGCTTTCTCATAGAAATTATCCTGATGCATTGCCGTCAACCCGGCTGCATACACTTCTTTAAAATCAGGATGCTGAACAACTGAATAGGGAACATTTTCTAATGATTTATGAACTACTTTAGTCGCCTGCAACAAATCATCCAAAATGTAAACCTCCATAGCAAGATATTTTCCGTTTTCAGGTGCTTGGGCAATAACGCTTGTAGCAGGCATAAAAGGCCCATAGAATTGTTGTATATACCGAACTAATATCTCAGTCTTTTCATAATATTCCTCCTGATGGTTTACTGCAAGGAAGATAGTCTGTTTTAATGTGTTCTTTAAATCCAGGTTTTTTAAGGTTAGCTGTTCCTCCAGTTGTAATAAACAATCATTCAACTGTTCGGGAAGTGTGGAGCCTTGTCTTGGTATAAAATAGAATATGGATGTTTTCAATATGTTCATTTTATTTTCAATGTTCAGGTAAGGATTTTATTCATGTCTAATAGCTTCTCTGTTGGAATTCTTTGGAGAAGTTATTGGTTATTGTATATTTTTTTATTGATGGACAAATGTATAAAAATTCCTTAAAAAAATAGTGCCGGAACTCCGGCACCATTTCATTAACCCAAGATAAACCTAAATTTACCCATAAAAATTGAATCAAACCAGCGAAAATCAGAAAATCCTCAACCGGCTTATTATCTTTGAATGGCTCGGCCATTCAATGTAGCTAACATAGATAACCCCTAAATTTAGAAAAAATACCTGATTTTTCCAATTTATCAATCAAAAAATAATAAAAAACAGGTAAGCTTTACACTTACCTGTTTTTTTAATGATGGAATCTATCAGTTAGTGATTTTATTTAGCCCACCATAGCTTCACTCCCTGTTCGTCAGCACCCTGACGAGCAACAGCTGCGTTAACATTGTCGAGATTGTTGTTATAAGCCTGGTTTCCATACTTCAATCTCTGCGGATAAGCACCATTCAAACCAGCATCACCAAGACCAAAAATAATCAAATCGCTTACGCCTCCACTGAGTTCTGATGGGAAACCTGAATTTCTAACAATTGACCAGGCCTCAAACCCATCTGTATATGTGGCGATCCAACGCTGAACAGCGACATCTTCAAGAGTTACGGTTTTAATACCACTGGTAAATGCTTGGGCATCGCCAGATGAGACACCCCACAACATCATAGCATATTCGATCCCACTTTTATATAAAGGGAGTGCACCACCGCCAATTCCATTCAAGGCAGCTTGTGCCTGAAGGAAATAGGATTCGGCGGTGGTCATGATTATTTCCGGAAAAATAGGTTTGCCCTCATTCTTAAACTGGATAACAGGTTCAGCCGGATCACTAAAGAACTCAGCCCTTACATAACTCTGTATCTTACGATTTAACCGGGTAGGTTGCCCAATATAATAAGTGTTAGCAGGCACATCAAACATAGCACTGTCGGTATAAAAAGTAAATATTGAGGTAGTATCACCGCCCTGCAGATCAATGGCCTCATTTATTGCATGGGCTATAAATTTTACACGTTTTTCAAAGTTATCATATCCTTC
>CAZEWS010000229.1:1939-2372 GCA_964515985.1 uncultured Rikenellaceae bacterium
AGTACCACCATCGGCAAGCTTAGCATATTTACTAATGCGCGGATCGTTATTTTTCAACAAATAATTGATCAATACCTGTCCGACGCTCCATTTTGAACCATAACCGCCAAATCTATACCAGACATCTGAATATGCAGCAGAGTTAAATTGATCTATCACATTGTCTTTTTCGAGCAATATATTATCTGACTCATCTGCGAGGAGTGGACCTGCCAGAGCCGCGGTAATGGCAGCACTTGCAAAATCATCACCTGTTGCGCCAAAAGCCCTTGTAGCAACCCTCAATTTGAGTGTATTTGCAAGTTTTTTCCATTTCTGAAGATCACCGCCGCAATACAGGTCATTTTTACCCAGGTCATTCACACCGTCACCGGTCCTCTCGTTAGTACCAATAGTGGCCATGGCAGCATCCAGATCTGCTATGATACCTTGG
>CAZEWS010000229.1:2382-6463 GCA_964515985.1 uncultured Rikenellaceae bacterium
GACCATCGAACTTCGGTAATGCAATATCCGGATCTGCAGCTTCAGAATAAGGGATCTCACCAAATACGTCGGTAAACATCTGGTAGTAGAGTCCTTTTATAATCAGGCCACAAGCATACATGAGTTCATTCTCAAAATCACCCCCAGCATCAGTGAGCTTCATAAAATTATCCAATCCACCCAGGTAGCCTTCCAACCATCCCCAGGCAGCATCTGTATAATCAGCACTGTATTTATATCCAAGTTCATCTTCCCACCAGGAACCATGCATTCCGAAAGTAAAATGTCCGGCATAACGGTCGGTAAGGATCAGGTTAGCTCTCCAGTAAGGAAAACGGTCAGGAGCATACAGTTTATATTGAGGAATTGTAATAAAATACCTCGCACTTGCTTCTTCACTAATGATTGCATTCGGATTCTTGTTGATTTCAACAAAATCTTTCGTACAGGAAAATAATCCGAATGCAAGTACTAAGCCTAAAAATATTAATTTGATTGTTTTCATAATATTATTTTTTTAAAAATTAGAATCTTACATTAAGGTTAAATCCGATACTTCTGACAGTAGGAAGATTGTACCAGAGCACTCCTTGTGAGAAATTACTGGTACTCATGCTTGATTCAGGATCGAAGTTGTCCATTTCTTTATACAGAAAGAAGAGATTCCGTCCTACTAAACCGGCGGTTATATCCTCAATGAAGAAATTACTAAATAAGCTTTTAGGTAAAGTATACATCAGGGAAACTTCCCGTAACCTTATATTGGTCTGATCATAAACATGCGTTTCAGCAATTCCAGCCAGGGCACTATGATATTCAGCACCTGTGATTTCTACGGTGTTTGGTTCCCAGGTAGGATTATCCGGATCACCGGAAGTATTCACAACAGCATCAACAATTCTACTTTCCCTGTTCCCGGTGATTTCTCCAACACCAGAACTCTGCAACCGTGCATCGGTACCTGAATATATTTGACCACCTATACGGGCATCAATCAGGAGATTAAGTGACAGGTTATTATATTTAAAGGTATTTACCATACCTCCCACCCAATCGGGTTGATAATTACCAAGAATTTCTTTCTTAGTGCTGGCTTGCGGCCGACCTGAGGCATCTGTAACTTTCCTTCCATCATCAGTCTCCTGCCATACAGTTCCATAAATATCGCCATAACCTCCTCCAACAGTTGCCCTAACATTAAGAATCCCACTATTTGTTGTAGAAAAAGTAAAAGTCTCAAGGTCTTCAGTAAGTTCATCCAGGGTATTTTTGTTTTTACCGAAATTTACCGAAACATCCCAACTGAAATCTCCCTTTTGCAGGGGTACACCACCTACAAGAAACTCAAAACCAGTGTTGGTTACCTGGCCAACATTGCTTCTGAAATAACTATAACCTGTAGCCGGGGATACCGGCACATCCATAATCAGATCAGTTGATTTGATATCATAATAAGAACCATCAAAATACAGCTTGCTATTCAACAACCTTAATTCAAGTCCAAACTCAATGGATCCGGTTTGCTCAGGTTTAAGGTCAGGATTCAATCTAATTTCAGGTCTGCTTAGGGTTGATAATCCTAAATAGGAACCAGCAGGAGAACTAAGATTATAGGCTATATCAAGCTGATAAGGATCAGTATCGCTTCCGACTTGAGCCCAGCTTCCTCTAACTTTGACGAAATCGAACAAACTGCCCATATCAATCATTTCGCTCAATAAAAATGACAAGCTCACTGAAGGATAGAAATAGGACCAGTTATCTTCAGGTAATGTGGAAGACCAGTCATTTCTACCAGACACATCGAGGTAAATAGAACTATTGTAAGCAAGTGATACCGACCCATACAATGAATTAATCCTCTTTTCTCTCAGGGGAGTATAAGATGGATCAACTACTCTGGCACTAGACGTAGTCGGTTTGGTCGGAACTTTAAAGTCTTCACCACTTACACCTTGTGATGTGAAGGTATTTTGCATCATATTACCACCAAAATTAGCAGATATATCTATTCCGCTGGCAACCTCTTTGTTAAACATTACAAGGAAATCAGCGTTCGTCTCGGAAACTTTACGTGTGGTGAAATCCAATGTACCACCTGGCCAGAAGTGATGACCTACTGCATGGATAACTTCAGTAGTTTGTGTAACAGCATCTGTGCCAACACGAGCAAACACTGAAAGATAATCGGTAATATCAAAAGTAGTTTTTACAAACCCTATCGTCCTATTCCTGTTATCATCATTCACATCGTTGTATAATAAAAAGTAAGGATTAGCACCCGATGTACCAGCGGAATTAGAAGAGTAATCTACCGGATTTTGATAATATTTTTTGTAGTCTTCAATATCGGCATTTCTTGGAATGGTATACAAGTATGCCATGATCCCCTCCGTTCCCTGAAAAATTCTGTACTTAGAATCCTGAACAAAATACGTAACCTTAGCATCAATTGAAAAGAAATCAGCTGGTTTTGCAAATGCGCGAAGATTAAAATTGTTCCTGGTTAAGCCGGCTTCCGGCATGATTGAATTAGCAATATTGTTGGTAAATGAGAACCTCAAACTGGCCTTTTGTGTTCCACCTTCCATTGTTATAGTGTTCACAAGGTTGGATCCTGTACGGAAGAAATCTTTCACATTATCAGGTTGAGATGTATAAGAACGTGTATCTGCAATACCATCCCATTTGGAGTCTGTCCAATACAACTGATCGGATCCATCCATTTCGCCACCCCAGGAACCAGAATTTGTTTTAAAAGTCTCAAGGTCAGCGTAAGTATTAGGCATATTCCCACCTGATCCCATACCGTACTTATTCTGATACTTTGGAAGCATCATAGGAGAATCAAACATACTATTTGATGTAAATGTAATTCCAACACCTTTCCTGACAGTACCTTTCTTAGTTGAAATCAAAATAACACCATTGGATGCCCTTGATCCGTATAGAGCCGCTGCATTCGGACCCTTCAGAACTGAAATCGATTCAATATCATCCGGGTTCATATCAGAAATACCTGTACCATAGTCAGAATTGCGGTATTCACCTGGATTTTGTTCACTTGAAGAACCTCCTAAAGGGGAATTGTCTATGGGAATACCGTCAACTACATACAGAGGTTGGTTGTTACCTGTAACGGAATTGTTCCCTCTGATAATGACTCTGGTGCCACCACCTGGTCCTGAAGTGTTTCGTGTGAGTACAAGCCCGGCAACCCTTCCGGCAAGAGAATTGATCACATTGGTTCCTTTTACTGTGGAAAGATTTTCACCACTTACCTCAGTAACTGCATATCCAAGGGCTTTTTTCTGCTTTGAAATACCAAGCGCAGTTACAACCACTTCCTCTACCTCCTGGACTCCCGGTTCAAGGATAACATCAATAACATTGGCGCTGCCAATAGTAACTGTTTTTGTTAGCATACCAACAAAAGAGAATTCAAGCTCTTCAGCATCTGCAGGAACGGTAATGCTGTAATTCCCGTCCAAATCAGTAATGGTACCTATTGCAGTTCCCTTAACTATAATGTTTACGCCGGGAAGTGATGTACCATCTTCTGCTGAAGTTACCGTACCGGTAATGGTACGTTCCTGCCCAATAACATTGCCTATGAATGCTATCAGCAGGATAAACGCAATAATAAATTTCCGTTTCATCATATAAAAATGGTTTAGGTTAATAAAATAGGGTTAAACATAAAATCCCTTAATTAATAATTAAAATTACATATAAAGTTGGAAAAATCCAATTCCAAATGAATATTCTGGGAAAATAACTGATGTTAAGGAAATTCCCGTCATCTTGTTCAATTTTATGATTACACTAATAAACCGGATTCAGGTGAGGTATTTTTACTAAGATGAAAAATTGATCAAAATGGTTGCTTATTACTAAGCTATTTTTATTATTGAAAAAAAACTAAATCGATTTAGTTTTTAAAAAGTTACTGAATATAAATTCAAACAAAATTTAAAAGTATAAGTTTATCCTGATTAATTACTTACGTGAGATCGCTTCGCTTAGTTCATAAACTTTTGGTGATTAATTTATCAATAGCCCCGCCTTTTAAGGCGGGGTT
>CAZEWS010000230.1:0-6457 GCA_964515985.1 uncultured Rikenellaceae bacterium
AAAGTACGGAATGCTAAAATAAATACAGCCCGGAAAATCGCTGATTGCTATCGGGATAGCCCGGGGAATTGAAGGACCACATAACCAACAGTGCAACTGCAAACTTTACTTAAAAAGATGAAGTTGCATGCGCCGTAATTCACGGAAGTTTTAAAAAAGTATAAACAATATTAACCCTGCAATGAATCTTTATTTTATAATACTTCTTAAGATTCCCTGGAATTCCGCTTCTTTCCACAAGAAAAAAATGTAAGAATTAGTAATAGTCCTGGTGAATATTTGATATTTCATAAAAGGCGGAACGTTAAGTATATGCCTGGCCACAAGTACTCAAGATGGCACATGGGCCGCCTATTGGAAACCGTTTAATCATTGAGAATCAATTTCTTTATTTCATAATAATCGAATTTATAGAAAGGACTTGAAGAACAAACTATAGTTTTCTCGCCTATTTCAATAGTTACTTTTATTGGTGAATTTATTTCATGACCAATAATATCCTGGTTTGGTAATTGATCTGCTTTAATTGTATCACTACCTGCTTTAATAATCCAACCCCAACAACAGTAACATTTTTCAGGGATGAAGTCAATAATTTCAGCATTCTTTGTCGTATTAACAAGACTATTATCTTTTTCACATTGCGTGAATAGAAAGAGGGATAAACAAAAAATGAGATATTTGAAAACTATTCGTTTCATTTTAATTAATTGGCCTACAACACAGGGCAATATCGCCCCGTTGGGTTTTACCCAATTTGGGGCATCCCAGGGTATTGTCCCTTATTTGTTATGTCCAGTTGCTTTAATTTATTATTTCAAATATTTCTCCATTTTTATATTCAAAACCTACAAAGCCCATTTTGTAAGTGTAATACCAAATTATTATTTGATTATCTTGTATTTCGATTTCACTAGTCTCTTTTTTGTATACAAAAACATTCTCAAATCGACGGTATAAAATCTTTGTCGTTTTAAAAGTTTCATCTATTTGGAATCCTAACCTGTCTAATTCATCATACCAGTTAACTCTTACATTTAAAAATTCCGCGATGTTAACAATACTTATACATTCATTAAAACCATGAGGTTGAGCACCAATTAATATAGGCATTGCCGAAAATTCATACTGAAGCCTAACTGAAAGTTCTTTCCCAAGACTGTCAATGTAAATACATTGAAATTCCCTGTAATCGAATGGAGGCTTACCTTCAGTTCCACCACGAGTCACTTTACATTCACCATTCCAGATTTTGAGGATCTCATATTTAGCAAGATTATAATAATTGCTCCTATATATAATAGTATCACCTTCATTAAAGATAAATTTGCGGTCATTTGGAAGACTGAAGTGACGGTCTGGTTTAAAAATGAAATCAAAAAGTCCTCCCTCTTCGCAGCCAAGTAGTATAATAAAGACAAAGCTTACTGTAATCAATTTTTTCATATTGAAACTTTCAGTAATTGCACACAACGTTGGATAAACGCATTGCGTTTATTTTTTCTTTTTCATGGTTTCAGAATTTATATATCCACGATCTAAAACCTTAGTCTTGCGCTGAAAATAGGCACTTGCGATTTGTATTGTTGCTTATTACCCGTTGCAAGCCCCAGCAAACCGTAAGGATTGAGGTTAAGATTGAAGGAATAACTTTTATCCTCAGCTTTGGCTTTTTTTGTATAAATACTGGTAATCAGGGCAAAGCCGCCTATTGCTCCCAAAGCGCTTGTTGTGACGAGTACCTTTTCCAACTCTCTTGCATCGGGGGTAATAAGGTAACCGGTGCCTAATCCGATTAATCCCCCGGCTACTTCACCCAAGCATATAAGTATACCTTGCCCGGTAGTAAAATCATTTTCTTTTGTCAATATATGTCCCATTGCTATCCCTGCCACCGAGCCGAAGGTAGCGGCTACGGTATATGCTTTTTCATTACTCGGCTCTGCAATTACCATTGCTGCCAATGGAACATAGGCGCCAAGAAATCCTGCTCCCCTAAGCACAAGAGCATCTCCCTTGGTGTAGGATTGATTTTTGGCAAGTAAAACACCTGAGGCAATCCCGGCTGCCGACCCTAGTAATATGCTTGCGGACAATTTACGGTTGTTGACATTATTAAGCAAGCCAGTAATATGTGCCGTTCCTAATCCTATGCCAATTCCAAAATCTCCCAACGCACCAATAGTGGAAGCGGTTCCGGCAGTCATGTTTGTTTTGTCAGCCCAAGCATATCCGCCTAATCCTTCTCCAATACTGGTAAGCATCCCCAAACCGAATAACGCCTGGCTGCTGGGGTTTTCATTTATTAAAAATGCCAGTGATATTCCATGTGCTATACCCCTCGTCTGACCATAGATGCTCATGATTGCGTCTGCAGCCGTTATCCTGCGGTTCTTTGTTGCAGCAAAGGATATGAAAAATCCAGCACCGCTGGTAAGCATATACAATCCTACAGAAGCTTTTGGATCGCCTACTTCAAGTACTGAAGGTACCGCATAGCCATAATACCCAAGAGAAACGGCAGTAGTGCTTATAAGCAACATAGTGCGTCCTTCTTGGTTTATCACGACTTCCGGTATTTGTTGTTGGATGCGGGCAGTTACTTTCTTCCGGAAATCCTTAACCTGTTCTTCTGAAAGAGGTTGTCTGTGTTTCATCAATTTGTTTCCAGGCTGATATAATATTTCTAAGACGTAGATCGTATCGGAAATTTGAAACAGCCTTACTTCTTTCAGTCCTTTGTATTCAGGAAAAAGGCCAAGCTTCTTTTCCAGTTTAGCGTCAATGAACTCCACTTTTCCTTCTTCATCAATAGAAACTTGAATTTCCTGAGCTTTTAACGTTAAAGCTGACAGAAAAGCGATTGCAATAAGTACTGTTTTCATAGTCGTAATTTTTTTTAATTAAATGTTTAGTTGTCAAGTTTCAATAGTTCAGTGTCATTCCCTTTCAGATATGCGTGTCCACAAAGATTAAGATGTATCCAAATTCTATTTTTAAATGCACCACAACGATTGTATAAAGACATTGTCTTTATTTCACATACAGGTTCAACTGTTGTTGGTTTGTAAAATAAAATTACTTTAATCGTACAACAAATCCAAAAGTCTCCTAATATTTCGCAGATATGTTGATTAAATGAGTTCAACCTCCTTCGGGGTTGGGGAGATACAGCTTTGTAGCCCCGGGATTATTGGAATTTTCAATGCTATCTAAAATATCGGGGCAATTATCGAGAAAGTGATATCCGCTTAGCGGTTTAAACGTTTGGCGAACTTAACGAAGTGATCTCATGAACGAAGTGAATAACCCAAACCTCACGAGCAGGTTGTGATTGTCGCCTTGCGGGAGCGAGTAACGTTTTGCGGAGCCAAACTTCACGAACGGGATTGAGCGAAGGATAGAGGGAGTGAGTAAACCGCTTAGCGGATTTCTAATGTTTTTTCTCTTTTTTCCCTCCATTCTTTTTCAGAAAAAGGTGGGGGGACCAGTTCTTCCGAATTCTTTTGTTCAAGAGAGAGGGCTCCAGTTGAACAGGAAGTGACACAGAGACCGCATCCAAAGCAAAAAGAAGTATCAACTATACAGATATCGTCGATAATTTGCAGGGCATTGAACTGGCATCGATCAATACATATTTCACATGCATTACACAAGTTTTTATCAGCAACTGCATAAAAGTCAGACCGGGCTATTGAATTAAGACTGCCATATTCAACCATTACCCGAAGCACACCACATGAACAGGCACAGCAGTTGCAAATATAATTTACCTCTTCCTGTGTATTGCTTGTCGAATGTACCAGCCCTTCCCTATCAGCCTCAGCCAGGATATCCAATGCTTCTTCTTTGGAGATTGACCTGATATCATCTATACGGTCAAATGCACCTGGCCTGGCAGAAAACACCAGGCAGTTTTCAACCGGATGGTCACAACCCTGACCGATCAATTTTTTCTGGACCCTGCAAATACACTTCAAGACACCCCAGGATTTGGCATTATCAAGATATGTAGAGGCTTTTTCATACGGCATAACATCTATATTTACAGGGATTGTCTTTTCAACGGGAATTATCCTGTGGACTGAAGGATCAACTATCATTGTCTTATAAAAGCTTTCCTTATAATAAGCTTCAAAAAGTTCTGCAAACTCCTTATCTATCCTGGCATTCTGGCGTTCGTAAAAGCCAACTACAAAAGGGATCAGGCAAAATGTAAAACCTTTACCCTCCTCTCTTTTTAACTCAATAAGCCCCTTTTTAACCATCCCTATTAAAAGAGATTTAACTTCAGATTCACCGGCATCGTTCTTCTCTGCAATTGTTTTGACGGATTGATGCTCCAGGCTTAAGGTAGAAGCCAGCTTTGCTTCTTCCGTGGTAAAAAGTTTTGCCAGTAATTTTAACTCCACTCCGCTTTTGGTTTTTGGAAAACCGTTTGGTATCTGATCCAAGCGATCGGCAAGTTTTTGATATATCTCATTCATACTATATTCGATTTATAGAATTATTGTAAGAGAACCATATTTTTATGAATATGTCCACCAAAGTCCGAATTTCCCCAATGTTTATTGTCACGAGTTTTAAATTTGGAACGAGGTTAGTTGAAATTTTATTGCAATTGGGTACAACATCAGGGATAAAAAAAGTTTTTCTGGAAGCGAAGCTGGAAGAAAAATTTGGGAAAATTGCGAGCCGAGCAATTTTCCTTTTATCCCTTGTTATACGAGGGTGAACGGAACGTAGTGGAGTGAAAGCGCAGCGTTCCCGAAGCGTTGTCCGTAGCCCGTGTCATTTAATCTTAGAAAAATCTCCATTAAGAATAATCGGCTTTACTGCTTCAATTTCAGTTTTGCAATAAGGCATTTCTGGAATTGGGTTTAGCATAAATATTTTCTGATTAAGAACATGGGCAAAACCGATTTCCATTAAAGTGTTGCCACCTACATAATTTTGGATGCCATTTTTGTCATAATTTAAAACAAGAACCGCATCAGCATCTTGCATTGCATTCCAAAATTCACGAATGGCATTCATATTGTATTTTTGATGAAGTTTGATTTTTTCAATTTCTTCATCGGTTTTGCCTACCATAGCTTTATGTAAATCTGTAACAAATCCAAAAGTCTCCTAATATTTCACAGATATGTTGATCAAATGAGTTCAACCCCTGCCTGACGTCTGGCAGGCCATTCGGGGTTGGGGGGATACAGCATTGTAATCCACCGGTTTCACCGGTGGTTATTCAAAGCCTGCCCCTATTCGGGGTAGGGAACCAGTGCTTCAACTATGAGCAATTTTAAAATCATGTCAGAATCAAAAAACGGTCTGGAACAAAATCAAGAGGATAGTAGAAATTTTACCAAAATTGTGAAGTATCACAAGCAGGCGGGCCAGGCAATGAATAGCCCCGGGATTCATCCCGGGGACTTGAAGAACCCACTTAACCAACGGTGCAACTGCAAATTTTGTTTAAAAAGATGAAGTTGCATGTGCCGTAAATTACACAAGTCTCTTAATAGTAAACCCAAAAACAATTTTAAATAAACATATCTTTTCGACACTGACTTACCTTTGACAAAATCTGAACAAAGCCTATATTTGCGTAAAAAACATTACTCTCCTTAAGGGATGTCTTTGGCAGGCACAAATTCATCGAAGTAAAGGATGAATAAATTACTGAATAGTTATAAGTTTTTTTATATATCAGGAAATGGCTGAAAACGTTAAGAAATGGTACGCCCTTTACATCAAATCCCGCTGGGAAAAAAGGGTTTATGAAGATTTACAAAGCAAGGGAATTGAAACCTATCTCCCTTTGCTTAAGACCCTGAAGCAATGGAGCGACCGGAAAAAATGGGTGGAAGAACCGCTATTCCGGTCATATATTTTCGTCAATATAACCCTTAAAGAATACTATGCAACCCTCAAAACCGATGGGGTGGTGCGTTTCATTACTTTCCAGGGTAAAGCCGTTCCCATACCTCCCCAGCAGATCGAAGCAGTTAAGGCTTATCTGGATGAAGAAGACAGGATCTTCCCTGACGAAACCGACTACCAACCCGGCGACATGGTGGAAGTAGTCAGGGGCCCCATGCGGGGATTGTCCGGTATGCTTGTAGAGGTAAAAGGCAAACAACGTGTGCTGGTAGAAATTGAAAACATAGGAAAACACCTGATCATCAACATACCCAAATCCATACTCAAACAAGTATAATCTTACCGGAATTTGTCCGCCAGGGATAAAAGTAATGGAGGGATAATACCTTCCGGCGTCCTTTGGACCTGGAAGAGTCGCAGAAAAAATCCGGGAACATGAAACCACATGTAACTATCGCAAACCACCTGTACACTAACTCCATACAAGTCAACCACTTACTTGTTACTTTTATATAACTTAATGGCTATAGTCTAAATTAGCGTGTGATTTTGTATATTTGTAGAAAAAACAATGGAT
>CAZEWS010000231.1:0-6436 GCA_964515985.1 uncultured Rikenellaceae bacterium
ACACATACATAATCTCCTTCATCAGCAGCATCAACATTTGAAATGGTTAGCGTGTTATTTGTGGCTCCTGAGATATCTCCTCCATCCGAAAGATCTATACCATCTTTTTGCCATTGATAAGTAAGGACTCCTTGTCCACTTGCAGCAACAACAAAGGTAACTTGTGCACCTGTGCATTTAGTCTTTGAAGTTGGGTGAGTAGTAACACTTACACAATCGGTTTCTCCAATACCAAACTGTGTCCCCAACGTAGAAATTCCACTTAGGGCCACACGGTAACATGTTGGTGGAATTGCGGCGACATGTGTACCATCTAAAATCCATGACCCTCCATTGGTTCTTTTAATTATCCTGGAAGCGGAATTAATAGTATAACTCGTAAATCCATTAGCATCAAGGTCAATATCATAGTCAGTACTTGCCAGACTATTTACTGCAGTAAAATCCCAAAAACCTTCGGTAAATTGATCCGTTATGTTAAGCCCATTTTCAGATAATGGCAGTCCGGTTGATCCGGGATCGGTAGGATTGAATTCAATAATTAGTGATCCTCCTGTAAGATTTGTGAAATTGATAGTTGCGAAGTTTTCATTAACAGAAGTTCCTACAGGAAATAAAATATCAATACCAGTATTATTAATCCACCTTTCAAATTTCCTTATTATAGTTCCTGAAGTATGTGATAAGGTGCCAAGAATTGCTGTACTGGTTCCTAACGTTAAGATATAAGAATTTGCATCGACGTTACCCTGGGTCATGGTAAGTGTGTTGGAAACAGTAGCATTTCCATCACTTAAAGTTAATCCTGAGCCGGAATTGTTAATGGTTAGATTATAGAAGATTTCTCCTGTAGAATTGGAAATGGATTGAGCTGTATTTCCATCAAAAGTAACCGTTTGTGTTCCTTCTGTAAACGTACCTGAATTTGACCAGTCGCCAGCAACAGTAATATTATTACTATTTGTACCAATATCAAATTCTGCTGTTCCACTTATGGTTAGGTTCCCATTAATATCTAAATTACCTAAAGTTGTTTTTGTCCCGGAATTTGAAAGTGTTAAATGCCAGTAAGCATCCTGCGGAACATGGACATCCTGAACATCTCCACGGTCATATTCAAATGTATTGGCATCGTAATTACAAAAAATTTGAATATCATCATCATCTGTATTTGAACCAGCATAATACCACGTTGCCCCTGATCTGTTGTAAAATTGAACTTCTCCTGCCTGAATAAATGTAAATTCACCATTCAGATCTATTGTACCATAATTATCAATAATAAATCTTCCCAAACTACAATTTAAATCATCTCCAACATTAATAGTACCACCTACGTAATTTGTTATTCGATTATCATTATCAAAAAGGTTATTCCTTATATCATCGGTTACGGTTATCGTACCATAATTTTCTAATTCCGAATTATTATTGTCAAAAAGAATGTCATCCTGAATGTAAATTGTACCCGTATTGTTATTTGCCAGACCTACATTTGCATCAGTAAAATCTAACTCATCTGTAATGGTAATATCTCCTGACCCATTAATAGTTAAACTACCTCCATTATTTTGCAATTCAATATCGTCAATAGTAAAAGATCCCTCATTATCAATAGAATAATCAGATCCGTCAGTTGTAAACATTATTTTTGTCTCACTCCTACTGTTTTCATTTATTGTTCCTCCGCTTTGAACTGTTATGATTCCATCATTATTTAAATATAGCTCCACATTATCATTAGTCCATCTAAGTTCTCCTCCTGTATAAACAGTTAAATCCTTGGTTTCTCCATCGGTATTCAGATTTATTGTATATCCGCCCCCTGCCTCATTTATATGGACTTCACTAAAAACATCGGGAATACAGTTACAGGAAGCTCCTCCGGAAGTGTAGGACCAGTTATTGGTATTATCCCAATTACCACTTTGAATGGCATATCTTGTATCTGGTTGCGTGAAAATTTTAACATTATCAAACCTATGGTACTCAGCATTAGCATTGTTATTTACTATTATTATGATTGCAAGGGTTGACCCATTTAATCCAAAAGCAACTGCTGTTATATTACCAAAATCATCTGTTTGGTCTCCATTAGTAAGTAAAGTCTCCGGTCCACCGTCAAGGGAATAATAGGCTCTGATGTAATCAGTACCTTCCATAAATCCTGATTCAGACAAATCGATACTAATTTTAACATCAGAATATGCTGAGATATCAATTGTATTTGAATACCAAATACCCTCTCCATCAGTATCTCGTCCTTCATATTGGTTACTGCGAACATCGAAATGATCACCTGGTCCAAAGGAACACGCAGTTACATCCCTAGTCCATGCTGTAGGACCTGCATCACTCGTTGTACCATCAGGTAAGTCCTGAAAATCTTCAAGCCAAATCGTAGTTTGTGCATTTAGTCCACTACTCGAAAAGAATAAAAGAAAAGCAAAAAGATATTTTGCAAGGTTTCTTTTGTTAACAATATGTTTTACAAATGCTTGCATAAATAATTCTATATTTAATTCTATATTTAATTTCCTTCCTCCATCCAAAAATAAAAACCATTTTTCATGACGAAAAAGTACCTTTCATTTACATTAATTTAACCTTTGATCACCAAATCAACCAGGTTAGAAAATTCTGAAAAATAAATTTCTTCTAAAAAAAGCATAAAATATCCACCATAGATTTTCTATGCTCTATTTTGGTCAAAAATTCCCACATTCAAATATTACCCTTAAATATCGCAATATAAGAATATTAATTATGATTATCCTTTTATTAATCGCCAAATTTATTGACATTTAGACTATCTTATACACAGAAAAAGTTAAGAAATTGCTTAGAAAGTATTCCTTAAAGTCTAACTTTCTACCCTATTTGTAATTAAGACTATATTTATATTAATTTGGTTGCACCAACCCATGAAAAATCAGTTATTTACGAATTATTATTACTTAACATAGTATAACGAATGATTACCTGATTGGTTACGATTAAGTAAAATTATTTCATGGAAAGACAGTATTTTTTGAGGAATGTCTATTTTCCGTAGATAAACTATCCGTTATCCGCTTAGCGGATGTTATATATTCAATATGCCAACAATCGATATTGACAGAATGTATAATGATGTGGAAATACTCACATCGGTTAACCCGCCAAGGAATTATGAAAACCCGGATTCACTGAATGAAATTGCAGGCTATATCCATGATGAGTTGGCCAGACTTGATTGTAAGGTTAAATTTCAACCTTATCAAGTACAGGGGATTGAATACAAAAACGTAATTGCATCATTTGGTGACGGACCAGGTAAACGGGTCATTGTGGGAGCGCATTATGATGTTTACGGAGATTATCCGGGAGCCGATGATAATGCCAGTGCTGTTGCAGGACTTTTAGAAACCGCAAGGCTGATAAAGGGTAATAATCTCAAATTAAAACATCCTGTAGATTTCGTTGCTTATACGCTTGAAGAACCACCATTCTTTGACACTGAATTTATGGGTAGTGCTGTTCATGCCAGGTTTCTGCATGATAATAATATACCCATTAAACTGATGATTTGCTTCGAGATGATCGGTTACTATTCCGACCAATCCAACTCACAAGGATTTCCTCTGCCTGGTTTGAGTCTGATGTACCCGGATAAGGGAAATTTTATTGCTGTTGTCGGCAAGTTTAACCAAAGAAAAACGGTCAAGAGGATAAAAGAATTGATGAGTAAACATTCGAAAATCAATGTCTATCCTGTCGCTATTCCTTTTCTGGATGCATTGGCCGGACTCTCAGATCAGAAAAGTTATTGGAAATATAACTATCCGGCCGTTATGATAAATGATACTTCGTTTTTCAGAAATCCAAACTATCATTCAGAAACCGATACCATTGATACACTTGATTTTGGAAGAATGGAAGAAGTTGTAAAAGGTGTGTATGGAACGATAATGAACTATTAACAAGAGTTGGGAATGAATATCGAATAATGAATTTCGAATGATCAAGGAAGTAAGTAGTACACAGTTTCCCACTTGAACACCGCCTGCCCGACTGGAACAGGCGGGCAACCTGAAGTAATTAGCTGAAAGTTTAGAACAAACTTGTGCCGGTATGAATATTAAGTTTCCAGGATATGGAAATGATTCCAAAGAAATAGATATCCCTGGCTTTGGAAAAAGAGGAGGTGTAACCATCCAGGTAATCGGAATAAGGATATCGACCTCCAAATTCAACGTTTGCTGCCAGTGTTTTGTTTAGCCCATATTTAAATCCCAAACCAACAGGAATAGTCAGTGCAAGTTTTGAAAAATTATCATTGTAAACCTGTTCCAATTCACCTCCTGGTGTAGGGTTAAAATAAAGTCCTCCTGCACCCGCAAAAATGTAGGCATTTATCTTAGGCTCATTAATGATCAGTTCCCTGAAATTCGTACCAATACGTTCGTTTTGACGGGTGAAAAAATGATATTCAAACTGGATTAACGGTTCGATTAATATTGTTTGATAACTATAACCCCGGTCGTTATTTTTTGTCCCGGTATCACTGCCTGTTCCATTACCATATGTAACGCTAAACTTAATTGTCGAAAACTCCTGAATTTTAATCCTTACCCCTCCCTGAAAGGCATATCCGATCTTCCCGCCTCCAATATCTCCGTAAATTTTATTCGCACCACCCCCAAATACAACCTCAGTCCAGGTATGCCTCCACCTTTGACCGTATGTAAATGTGAGAGTTAAAAAAAAGATAAATAATATCGAGAATATTTTTCTCATATAATTACCGGAAATTGAACAAATAAGTAACTGAAATATCGAATGTTTGTTGTTTGCTTATAGATATTTTCTGAGGGGAATATTGGCTCCATGGACTGGAACAGGAAAGCTTTACTATTGGTTGTTAAAAAACAAAAATAGGGATTGATATTGTGATTAATGTTATCTTAAATTTTTCTTTGTATATCCAAAATTGTCTCCTATATTTGCACACCTTTTGGGGCGATTATCCGCCGAGGGGCGGACAGGGCTCAGGGATTCATAGCACCTGACTAAAGAAAAATTTTATAATTGTTCTTTTTGTTTATTTTTTGGGCGATTAGCTCAGCTGGTTCAGAGCACCTGCCTTACAAGCAGGGGGTCATCGGTTCGACTCCGGTATCGCCCACATTAATAATCAGCCAGTTATAAGCATTTTTGTTTATAGCTGGTTTTTAATTTACACACGATTTGATACTTTTTTGGCTTCATAATTGCTACCTTTTTGCTACCCAAATGAAAAATATTTGATAATTGACTGAAAATAAACATTTAAAAAAAAGGTGGTAATTCTAGTATAAGTTAAATAATTATAACTACTTATCAAATAACATTGGGCATGCGGTATTACACTAGGCGCCGTTTTAATTACTTAATTCAGTATCGATTCCTAGTAAAAAACTAAGTCCGGGTTCCTTGGCAATACCTACGTCTTTGATGCCTTCTGCGATTGTTCCGATATCCCCATATACTTTTACCATTGATTTATATATTTGATCAGGTGTTGGTGAAAGAAAAGCTTTGGCAATAAAAGGGATCCAACCAATTACTTTTCCAAATATTTTTAATATTATTTTGTCCTTTTCAATTTCAATCTTACGTTTTAATTCATATAAAGCAGGTTCAACTTGGCTTTCTGCAATAAATTTGGCTTCAGATTTAACTTCTTCTATAGTTCTTGCTTCTTTAATTGTCGATTTTAAATTTGCAGTGAGTTTTTGCATACCCATTCTGAAAGGTATTAACAAATCTTTTAATTTTTCTCTAACTATTAATAAATCATTTGCAGATAACTCAATGCATTGTGGTAATACAATTTTAATACATTCTTCAGATATTATTGTGGTTAATTCACGAACTTGTTTAATTTTTTCTGATAAATATGGAACAGGTAAATTAATATTATCACTTATTAAAATCCAATCATTTTCTTTGGCCAAATTAAGGGCAGTCGGAGCAACTCTTAAAATTATTTCATCATCAATTTCGGGATGAAGTTTACGAAATTCATTATACGCATTGAATTCAGGTGTGTTCCCAATTAAAAAATCATTGAAGTCGTCTGTCAAAATACCTCCTTTACTTAATAGTTTGTCAGTAATTCTCTTGTTTTGACTATCAAGTAAATGTGGATGATAAAAAATTACTTCTTTTATTAAAGCTCGATTGTCTATTGCAAATTGATAAAAACCTGCTACTCTTTTTGTCTCTTCTTCAGTAGGTTTTTTACCTATTGCGCTAATTGATATTTTATCTGGTAGATTCTTCAAATAACTCGTAGGATCAGTTGCCATATCAGAAATTGTAACTAAATGTATCTCATCAAAAAATAATGAAAAAGTAGATAATGACCTTCTATTGTCAATCCAAGGATTTGGATAATACATTGCAATGTATT
>CAZEWS010000232.1:0-6427 GCA_964515985.1 uncultured Rikenellaceae bacterium
ACTATTAAATTTGATATAATTAAAACAAAATGGGGTTTTTGCACAGACTCCCGTTTGAGGGCATAGCCGATCTCACGATGAAAATCACCATAACCGGTTATCCAATGAAAACCAGGCATATTTTCGGCAAGAGTCCTGCTGTCACAGTCAAAGCTAATATCAATCTGAGAGCGGCAAATATCCATAAAAGGATTATCCGCAATTTTACCCAATAATCCTTTATACTGGTTAACCCCAAAGTTGGGAATGATATTGGTAACGGTTTGGCCTATTGACATTTCTACTTTTGGTGCTGCTCCGTAGTCGGACTCGAAATGGGTAAGAATCCTTGCAGGTTCAAGTTTTTTACCATCCATCCGTCGGGGGGCAGTACAATGAGCCAGCGTAATAATTCCATCGTGCGGATAAGTTGGGTCATTAAGAAATGCCGGTTTGCCTGAAATATTAGCCAGCAAAACTCCTGCCGGAACCACCACAAAATCCGATTCACAGAATGCCAGATAACCTGCATCATTGAGCAAACTCAACGTTAAACAAGCAGAGGTTTCAGCCAATGGCATAATCGTTCCCATGCAACTATTGATGGTTATCGCTCTGCAATTGGCTTTATCCATGATTCTCCGAAAGATTTCATCCAAAACAAAACCATTGTCAACAAATTGGCGTTTGGTTTCAAGACTGCTACCTGGAGTTTGAAGGTATTTATCAGTGCGTTTCCTGGCACGATCGATGGTTGAATTGTCGGCTCTGGCTTCCTTAATCAACCTGCCTAATTCTTCATAAGAGACACTTATGATATTGAATTTGAACTTATCTTCTACCAATTCAGGTACAACTCCTTTAGGTTGAGCCCAACCACCAGGGCCTCCAATAGCGATTATACGGGTATTCAGGGTATTTTTTATTCCACATAAAGCCCTTAATCGCCAGAGGAGTTCCTCCTGGTTATCAATTACGACATCTTCATCATCCACCCCAGTTAAAGCCAGCTTATCTGTATGTTGCCGCAAAAAGCGAGGACTGATAATTTCATACCATAAATAGACCGGTCCGGACTTGTGGCGACAGAAGAAAATCATATCCTTACCCATTTTTTGCAGTGCATCGAAGGTATTCATCCAACTGCCAGCCGCATAGACTAAGAATACATCTGCAGATACCATATCCTGGATGCCATTCAAATCCTGAGGCTCGCGAACACGGGCGATGGGAAGGAATTCGACGGGAAATTCTGCCTGAGTGCGGAGCCCTTTGAGTTCATCTCGAATCCGGGTGATTTCCTGACTGGCATCCTGTTCCGTTTGAATGCCTCCCCAACTCCGCCAACTTCCCTGGTCCCGACGGGTTGGAGTACTGTATACAAGAATTGGCTTTACAACCAGAGCCTGGCGCTGAATTCCTGGTTTTTCATCTGTTTTTGCTGCAGCCAAAGCCGTCCAGGAAAGGCCTGACAGGGTAACTACAGTAAGGGTTGTGTTTCCAACAACATGTATAAACTTTCTCCTGGTTATCCCGTTTGACACCTGTTCATTTTTTTCACTATATGGACAACAGGTTCTTGGGATTTTGTTTGAAAATTCGCTATTTGTAGCACACATAGTAAACCTCCTATTATTTTTTCCTTGTTTTTACAGGATAAGGCGGACGTTTCAGCTTTTCCGGCGGATTCTTTACCAGTTCTTCCAGTATCACTTCAATGGCTTTATCCAATTGGGGATCATGTCCCTTAATTACTTCAGACGGCAACTGCTCCACTTCAATATCCGGCGGAACTCCTACGTTTTCAACAACCCAGCCATCTTCTGTCCAAATGGCAAGATTTGGTGCTGTAACATACCCCCCATCCAACAGGACGGGAAATCCTAATGTTCCGACCAGACCTCCCCAGGTTCTTTTTCCAATTAATTTCCCGAGTTCGAATTTACGGAACATCCATGGGAGCAAGTCTCCACCCGATCCGGCTGTCTCATCAATCAGCATGACTTTTGGTCCCTGAATTGAAGCAAGTGGTGTTTTAAGGTCGTTTCCATACCTCATATTCCAGTAACTCACGAGCGGACGCCTGAGAAGATCGATATAATAATCGGCTACGCTACCTCCTCCGTTAAATCGTTCATCTATGATTATCGCATCTTTATGGATCTGCGGAAAGAAGTATCGTTTAAAATATGTGTGTCCCAAAGTTGTAGTATTAGGAACATAAACATAGGCAACCCGTCCACCTGTTGTTTCATCAACCTTTTTGATATTGCTTTCTACCCAATCCCTGTTCCGGAGGGAATATTCTCTGGAAACAGGAACAACATTAACGGTTCTCGAACCAGTCGTGTCCGGGTTTGGACCGATAGTAATTTCAACGATCTTTCCTGCCGTGTTTTCAAACATACTAAACAAATTGGTTGATTCATAAAGCTCCTTTCCGTTCACGGCCAAAAGATATTCTCCTACCTGAACGTTTATACCTGGCTCGGTAAGTGGCGACCGGAGATCCGGATTCCAGTTCAGTCCACCAAATACTTTCTTAAACCGGTACCTTCCGTTTTCAATAGAATAATCAGCTCCAAGCAGGCCACCTGCAATACGTTCAGGACTTTGGAGATAATCACCGCCACCCACACGATGATGACCGACAGACAGTTCACTGCACATCCATTGAATAATCCGGTTAAGATCATTCCGGCAGGATAAATGCTCAAGAAAAGGTGAATATTTTGATTTCATGGCGTTCCAATCCACACCATGCATTCCCGGATCGTAAAAATAATCCCTGTTTATTCTCCATGCCTCGTCGAATATCTGATACCACTCTTTTTTTGGATCAATTTTGACCTCAATATTGTCAGTCTTGATCTTTCCTTCGTCCGGTTTTGTCTTTTCTGAGGAGCTTACTATTTCCCAGGTTGCGCCTTTCGAATACAAAAGTTTCTTATGGTCTGAGGTAAGATAGTATCTGTTGGCGTCCATTAAAACTTCATCCTTTCGCTCTTTAAGGTCATACTTATGAAGTTTCGTGCCACTGGCATAAGGACCTCTTGCAGATACAGGAGCTTCCAGGTAATAAATTTGCCCTTCATCGCCAATTTGCAGACTGAAATAATTTCCAGGACTGACTGGCAGGGAAATAATCCTTTCATTAATTCGCTCAAAATCAATAGAAAAGTCATCCTCAGCTTTCTCCTCTTTTTTCTTATCTGTTTCTTCTTTTTCGTTTTCACCTTCAGCTTCTTTTATTTCTTCTTCATCGCTTTCTTTTGCAAGGGGAGAGGGAACATCTTTTTGCAGTGTCATTAAATAAATAGCGCTGGACATTTCCATATCTTCATTTGACATATCGAACCAGTTTTTTACCGGTCCTGCATCAGTTGATGAAAAGAAATAAAGGTACTTGCCGCTTGGATCAAATACGGGGTTACTTACTTCGCTCATTCCATCCGTTACAGGAAAAGATTTATCCTGTTCAAGTGAATAAAGGAATACTTTTTTAAAATATGCTGCTGAGTGCAGAGTGTAAACCAACCATTTTGAGTTTGGAGACCAGTTACCTTCCAATGTCCCGAATACTCCCGGACTATAAAGAGATTCAGCAGCAATCCTAGTTATTTTTCCAGTTTCGACATCGATCCAATATAAATTTCTGGCATTATCGGTGAAACTTATTTTTTGGTTGTCGGGCGACCAGATTGGAGAGGCATAAAATCCTGAACCGTTTAGTTTGAAGGTTCGTGTATCACCCTTGCCATCCTGTGGTTTTATGTGCAACTCATATTCCCCTGATTTATCAGAAAAATAAACAATGAATTTTCCATCGGGAGACCAGGCAGGAAATCTTTCATGTATGCCAGGCGTTTGGGTCAGATTCCTTGGATCACCTTTTTCAGCAGGCACAGTTATTATTTCACCTCTGAAATCAAAGACGGCTCGTGAACCGGTGGGTGAAACAGCAGCCGACCGTATATATTTTGTTCCCTTAACAAAACGGGGTCGCAGTTCCTGGAGATCGGCGGCTACCCCAATGGACAGTTTCTGACTTGCCGCATCAGATATGTTGTAAATATGAAGGTGTCCGGCTTGTTCATAAATGATCTTTCCACTACCAGGAGAGGCTTTAAGAATAGGAAAATCGTTATGGAAAGTAAGCTGTTGAATTTCTTTTGAAGATGGATCGTATGAAAACAGGTTAAATTCTCCGTTCCTGTCTGACCGGAAAAATACTTTGTCACCGATCCACATCGGATCTGTATCATTACACCGGCCCTCCGGCTGTGGAACCTTTTCGGCTGAATGATCAGAAAATGTGAATAACCATATGGTGGACACTCTGCCTCCGCGATAGTTCTTCCATTGGTTAAATGCCTCAGAAAGTGGGGTGTAAGCCATCCTGTAACCGTCAGGTGAGTATGAGGCTCTAAAGGCATTAGGGATAACCAGTTTATTAGTGAAACCACCACCAAGTGGAACCGTAAATAGCTGACTATAACGATTTGTAAAGACAAAGCGGGAGGAGGTAAACAATACGGCAGAACCGTCAGGAGTGAACCCCCTGACCATATCAGAACCCGGATGATATGTCAGACGCTTTGGAATTCCTCCCTGAACAGGAATAGTAAATACATCTGTATTCCCGTCGTATTGTGCACTGAAGGCGATAAGTTTTCCATCAGGCGAAAAGGCAGGATTCGATTCGGCTCCCTCATCTGAAGTCAGGCGGCGAACATTTTGTCCATCAATATCAGCAATCCAGAGATCTCCGGCATATACGAAGGCAATATGATCTTTGCTCATTGCCGGCTGGTGCAATAGTTTGGTATCTAAAATATCGATCCCATTTCCAATACTATCGTGGAAAGATATACACAATACCAAAATCATCGTAAAAAGTAATACATTTTTTTTCATAGAATAAACATTTATGAGTTAATAAAATCAATACATTCTTGTCTCGATACCTTACCCATTTTGCAAGCTGTTTAAATGATTATTTGCCGGTAAGTCTTCAAATAACAATGGAGTAATTTTGTATATAAAGATAGTAGATAATTTTGAGGTTTTGAAATCAATATATAACAAACCCTAAGGATTTTTCCCTCAAAGGTATGCCTATGGCAGGAGACCCTTAGGCTCTTAGGGTGCCACTTTTACCAACATGTTGTTCAAATTTGAATGTTGTCTATATCCCGCGAAGCGGTTTTTTTTCAGGCTTGTCCTGAAAAAACGTAGTACCTTAAATTTTCACTTCTGTCATTTTTTGGCAGAATATTTTTACCGACCTTCTGTATTGATTTATTGGCAAGGTTTATAGAAGGAAAAAATTTTGTCCAACACTTTAAATATATTGAATAATGAACAAGGAATACCGATTTTTGATTTATGAAGGTTTGTATTACTTCTAAATTCATTATTCGTTAATCCTTGTTCGATATTCATTTTTAATACTTGTTTGGTTCTGGCTTGTCCAGGTTAGGGTTTTATGGACTTTCGGTAAGCATTTATTTGAACAAAGCTTCATAAATCAACTCCTTAGTTGTATCTATACCCTTTATCAATTACTCGTATCCCGAACGGTAGTCGGAATACGAGTAAGTTAGGGTGTATAACTTTTGAAATTATTCAGGTGAATAACACAACTTTAACTCACCTATTATTTTTGAACTTCCGTTTAAATTGATTTTTTATATTCTGAAACTGCCTGGTCGGCAATCCGGATTGGTTCAGGAATTCGGTATTTATCGATACAATTCATGATTATATCAGCCGCTTCATCAATACCGACCAGATAACCCGGGGAAACAAAAACAGGTTTCACGCTTGTCCTTGTTCTCAAAACTATTCCGATTTTATTTTTTTCTTTGTCAAATAAATAACTTCTGGCTCCTTTTGTTTTTTCCGGTTCTTTATATTCACCATAAAGTTTTGATTTTGCACATCCGATAGTTGGGATATTAATGAATAATCCCAAATGAGAAGCTATTCCGAATTTTCTGGGATGAGCGATCCCCTGTCCGTCAAATATTATCATATCAGGCTTATATTTAATTTTTTTGTATGTTTTTAAAAATAGAGGTCCTTCCCTGAATGAAAGTAATCCGGGAATATATGGAAATTTTACTTTGTCATGTTCACTGTAGATCTTTTGAACAGTAAGGTCAGGGTAGCATAATATAACAATCGAACAGAAACCCTGGTTGCTGTTTTTATCATATGCAAGATCAACCCCGGCAATCAAATTTATTCTTTCCGGTTTACCACAGCAGATAACGATTTTCGAAAGCTTTTTCTGTAAGTTGATGGCTTCCTTAACGGATATATTCCATGAATGCATTATTTGGTTTCTGGTTTTCGGTTCCCGGTTCCCGGCCTGCCACGTGAAATGCAACGCTTGCCCTGTGAAATTTGAGGTACGAAAACATTTCATCAGGGAAGGAGCATA
>CAZEWS010000233.1:0-6422 GCA_964515985.1 uncultured Rikenellaceae bacterium
TCTTGCCATCTATCTTTAGTACCTAACATTTCGTTTAAATTAGTTGATTATTAAGTACAAGCTAGTTATCCTTCAGTATTTTTTAGCCTATAATTTTTTATATTTATTAACTAATATAAAGACTTTTTCAACAGGCCCACAGCTTCCTATTTTCGGTATCTTAACAAGTAATACGACTTACGAAAAAAATATACCCAAAGAAAGAAGTATTACAATGGGGGATTTTAACATTACACCGGAATAAAAGGTTTTGATAAACGACACACCCCCAGCCCCTCTTGATAGAGGGGTGTAACTACGTGCAAAATAATAAAACAGTATGCAAACTGTTAATTTTACTGTTACATTTTCCCCTCTAAAAACCTGCCTGCAAGGCAGATCTCCCAGTCGATAACAAATTGTAGGACGACTCTCCTGCAGAAGGCATTCCTTTGGAAGAGTCGTCAGAGACTCAGAGAGTCGCTCTACAATGGTTCAGATAAAATTTAATGATTCGTAAATACAGTTTAAACATAGTTTTAGTTTAGGGTCTTCATTAATTGGTTTTTGATAACTAAGGCTCATATTATTGCAGGATTGTTCTTTTATAAAAAACAAATTTATTAAAAATCATAATTATGTTTGTTATAAATGACATATTTACTTATATTTGCATATGTGTTATTTATAAATGACAAACATGAAACACTATATTCAAAGAAAAATATATCAAACACGAATTGATAGATATATAGGAAAAGAGTTAATCAAAGTTTTGATTGGCCAACGACGGGTTGGCAAGAGTTATTTACTGTTTCAAACCATGGATACTGTGAGGCAGCAATATTCCAACCCACACATTATCTTCATCAATCTGGAGTTAAATGAATTTGAAAAACTAAATAATTCCGAAGCTCTTTACGAATATATAAAAACAAAATCGGTTAATGAACAATTGAATTTTCTGTTTATCGATGAAATCCAAATGGTGCAAGGCTTTGAAATTGCGTTAAAAAGCCTCATGGCAGAAGGTGGGTATGATATATACTGCACAGGGAGTAATGCAAAATTGCTTTCTGGTGAATTAGCCACATATTTAAGCGGTAGATACATTGAAATTCCTGTTTATTCTTTAAGTTTTAATGAGTTTTTATTATTTCATAATCTTGAAAACTCTTCTCAAAGCCTTGATACTTACTTAAAATATGGTGGTCTCCCATATTTGAAACATCTTGAATTGACCGATGATGTTGTTTTTGATTATCTGAAAAATATTTATCAGGCAATTTTATTCCGTGACGTAGTTTCCCGGTTTCAAGTACGTAATGTTGATTTTTTAACCCGCCTTACAAAATACCTCGCTGGTGAGGTAGGAAATATCATATCTGCAAGAAGTATTAACAAGTCCCTTAAATCACAAAATATAAATCTTTCAGTTTCTGCAATTCTCAATTACCTGGATTATCTAACCATAGCAATTTTTATATCAAAAGTATCGCGCACTGATGTATACGGGAAAAAAGTATTTGAAGTTGGAGAGAAGTTCTATTTCAACGATATTGGCTTAAGAAACGCCATTGCAGGTTTTTCTCCCTTTGATTTAGGTAAAATCATCGAAAATGTTGTTTACTTGCATCTAAAAATTCATGGTTTTAACGTATTGGTAGGAAAAGAAAAGGACAAAGAAATTGACTTTGTATGCGAAAAGAATGGGGGAAAAATGTATCTGCAGGTTTCTTTACGGGTTACAGAAAAACAAACAATGGAAAGAGAATTTGGTAACCTGTTGTCTATCAAAAATAATTATCCAAAATTTGTAATTACCCTGGATGAATATTCGGGAACCAGCTACGAAGGAATTCAGCATGTTCCGTTAAGAAAATTCTTATCCGAAATAAACTGATAAAAACTCAAAATTTATCACAAAATGAAATTCTTTAATCCAAAATCTTTTATTGGCGTAAATTCATTCCTATTGATCCCTGCTCTGATTATGAGCACAGGCTGTTCAAACCGGGAAGAACAAAATCCCAACATCATTATGTTCCTGGTGGATGATATGGGATGGCAGGACACCTCCGTGCCCTTTTTTAAAGAACAGACGCCCTTCAACGAACGGTACTATACACCAAATATGGAACGATTAGCCAGTGATGGGATGATGTTTACCCAGGCCTACGCGTGTTCAGTATGCTCTCCTACCCGGATCAGCCTGATGACGGGGATAAATGCAACCCGGCACCGGGTTACCAACTGGACCTTACGTAAAAATGTAAGCAATGACCGTCCGCATGAAATCCTTGAATTTCCGGAATGGAATGTGAATGGTATGAGCCCAGTTCCAGACATTGAAAGAACGGTTTATGCCACTCCCCTGCCCCAGTTATTAAAAGATGCAGGATACTTCACCATTCATTGCGGGAAAGCTCACCTTGGAGCAATGGAAACACCGGCAGCTAATCCTCTGAATGTAGGCTTTGATATTAATATAGCCGGACATGCGGCCGGAGGACCCGGTAGTTATTATGGGTTAAAGAATTTTGGTAACAAAAAGGGAGAACATACATTACCATGGGGAATTCCAGGCCTTGAAAAATATCATGGTAAGGATATATATCTTAACGAAGCACTAACATTGGAAGCTAAAAAAGCCCTTGATAGTGCTTTGCTGATAAAAAAACCTTTCTTCCTGTATATGTCGCATTATGCAATACATGCTCCCATCCAGGAAGATCAGAGATTTTTCGATAAATACCGGTCAGATACGCTCCATGAAACAGAGGCTAAATATGCTTCGATGATCGAATCAATGGACAAAAGTCTTGGGGACCTGATGAATTACCTTGATGAAAAAGGAATTGAGAATAATACAATCATTCTTTTCATGTCAGATAATGGCGGACTGAGTGCTGTTGCCCGGGGTGGAGAGCCACATACACACAACAAACCGCTTTCCAGCGGTAAAGGATCAGCCCATGAGGGAGGCATTCGTGAACCTATGATCGTTAAATGGCCAGGAGTGGTTGAGTCTAAATCTGTATGTAACGAATACCTGATCATTGAAGACTTCTTTCCTTCCATCCTTGAATTGGCAGGGGTAGAAGATTACCAGACAATCCAGCACGTGGATGGGATCAGCTTTGTTCCCATGCTGAAACAGGAAGGAACTACTGTAACCGGCAGAGCTTTGTTCTGGCATTATCCCAACAACTGGGGACCGACAGGTCCGGGGATCGGCGCCTCCAGTACAATCCGGGAAGGAGACTGGAAACTAATCTATTACCACGAAAATCAAAGCTTTGAATTATTTAACCTCACGGAGGATATCGGTGAAACAACCAACCTGGCTGAAAAGGAATCGGGAAAGCTCAGGAAAATGGCTGGGCTCCTGGCAGATTACCTGAGGAAGGTTGAAGCACAAATGCCAGTTTATAAAGAAACAGGGGAGCCGGTAAAATATCCGGATCACGCTTTACCATTCATTAAATAATTCCGGAAAAATACTACTTTTTCGCAGACCCTTAGGGTCTTTTACCAATAAATCCCTGAAACTTTTACCTTTGTCAGAATCGTTTAAAATAATGCTATGAAATTTGTTGGAGCTCATGTAAGTACTTCCGGGGGAGTGGAAAATGCCCCGGTCAATGCTTTTGCTATCGGAGCAAAAGCCTTTGCATTGTTCACAAAGAACCAGCATCAATGGGCAGCAAAGCCACTTTCGCAGGAAAGCATTAAAGCCTTCAAAGAAAATTGTGAAAAGTATGGGTACAATCCGGAATATATCCTCCCCCATGATAGCTACCTCATCAACCTTGGACATCCTGAGAAAGAAGGCCTTGAAAAATCCCGGAAGGCGTTTCTGGATGAAATACAGCGATGTGAGCAATTAGGCCTTGACAGGCTGAACTTCCATCCTGGAAGTCATCTGAACAAAATCGATGAAGAAGCTTGTCTGAAGACCATCGCAGAATCTGTCAATATTGTGCTGGATCAGACCAGGGGTGTAACGGCGGTGATCGAAAACACTGCAGGTCAGGGAACCAATATGGGGCATACCTTTGAACAAATCCGTTTTATTATCGATTTTGTAGAAGATAAAACCCGTGTAGGAGTGTGTATTGACACATGTCATACTTATGCTGCCGGATATGACCTGAAAACACAAAAGGGTTATGAAGAAACTTTCCGGAAGTTTAATGATGTAATCGGATTTAATTACCTGATGGGTCTCCACCTGAATGATACCAAAAAAGTATTTGGCAGCCGTGTTGATCGCCATGAACAAATTGCCGAGGGATTTCTTGGAAAGGAGCTGTTCCGGCTTATCATGAACGACCCGCGCTTCGACAACTTGCCTCTTATCCTCGAAACTCCAGACGATGAAAAATGGAAGGAGGAAATCCGGTTCTTGTATGGACTTGTAAAAAATAAGTGAATGATGAAATAGTGGAGTAAGGTGCCTCCGGTTCCAGGTACTGGGTACTGGGTACTGGGTACTGGGTGCTGGGTGTTGTATTAACCCCTATAAAACTGGACTAATTTCCTGAAGGTTTAACAATGAATAATCTAAAGTATTAATTTTTTTTGATTTAGTCAAGACTTTAAAGATTGAACCTGTTTTGATATTGTAAACAGGTTTCTCATTTAAGAAGAAAATTTCCTTTCCATATTTATCTTTTTTTATTCCAATAACTCCAATTTTCCAGAGTTTTATTATCTCTATTGGGGAGTGATGTAGTAAGCTTTTCATTACTCTGGTGTTATTATAAGCACTGAAAAACTCCTGGAATATGCTTATGGCATGGTTAAGGTCTTTAAAAATGTTTCTTTTGCATACCAGACGGGTTACTGTACTGTGAAAAGACTCGATATGTCCGTTTTCCTGAGGAGTACCAGGGTTGATAAATTCATGATTAATTTTTAGTTTGTCAAGTGCTTTAGCAAGGTTCTTAGCAATGAACTGAGGGCCATTATCTGTACGGATCTTAACATTTACTTTTTTGTAATCTATATTCTCTCTAACAACCGGATGACTGATAAAATCCTTAACTAAATCTATGATCTGATTGGAACGCATTGAGTAACTTAACTCCCACACTGCAGCATAACGACAAAATGTACATAAAAATGTTATTAAAAAGGCGTTCCTGTTTTGTTCATGTAAGTAGATATACTTTATATCTGCCTCAACTGTAAAGAATGGCCCTTCCAAAGGAGGAACAGTGTGTTTTATAAACACTTTGTTCAGTCTGTTTCCTCTTACAATTTTAGGATGTAATAATTTATGTTCTTTCATCAGTCTATATACCTTCTTGGGATTAATGATATATCCCTTACGTCTTAGTTGATGAGTTACAACCTGGTAGCCATAATCATGATACTCGGGAGAGATAATATCGATGATCTCATTTACTACCTTATGATTTGGAACCAACAACCTATTACCATTAAAGGTGTGAGTGGAGGGTCGTTTGCCAATTGGCCTACCATTTGATCGGTAGTAATAGGTACTCTTCTTTATCCCTGCGATATTGATTGCTCTATATACTGGTAGACCTTGACTGACAAAGGTTGTTACGATTTCTTTCCTTTGTCCCATTGTGCAATCTTTTTTTTTAGAAGCTCATCTTTCAATCTTGACTCCAGTTCTTTCTCTGCCAGAATCTCTTTCAATAATCTATTCTCCTTTTCCAATCTTTTTACTTGAGCATCTGAGTTCTGACCTCTACGATCTTCAAGACCATTAAGGCCATGAGCGTTATACCGATCTAACCAATCATAGTACTGAGATTTAGAGATACTGTGCTTGCGACATCCACTAACAACGCCAAGTCTTTGAATATCCAGAAGGATCTTCTCCTTTTCTTGGCCGGTTCTTTTGTGTAATTGCTTTTTCACTAACATAAAAGTACAAATTTAAGTAGTACTTTTAGTCCAGTTTCTTAAGGGGTCAGTACAGAAATATGAAGGATGAAAGATGATTGATGAAGTTTGAAATACATAGGTGCGGTTGTAGTTTGTGGCCTGCCCCGTGAAATGCGACGCTTGCCCTGCCTGCCCCGCAAGGAAGAATGACTGTGTCGGGGTTCACCCTGTGAAACAGCAACTTCGTTGCTCCCAGCTATGCTGGGGTTTCACAGGGTAAAATTTGAGGTACGAAAACATTTCACCAGGGAAGGAGCATATTTTACCGTAGTTTTCGTTTTTCGGTTCTCGGTTCTCAGTTTTCGGTTTTCGGTTTTCGGTTGCTGGTTCCTGATTACTTGCTAGTACCAAATTCTCCTCCTTGGAAAGGAGGAGTACCCGACCGAAGGGAGGGGGAGGTGGTTGATTCTTAGTTAAACAACCACCCCGTCCCTCGCTAACGCTCGGGACACCCCTCCTGGCCAGGCTACCGTGTACCCACATCTTGAAGTTGGCTTTTGGCTAATTTCCAACCTTCA
>CAZEWS010000234.1:0-6387 GCA_964515985.1 uncultured Rikenellaceae bacterium
ATTTCAGAACCACCTCACACTTGGTTTTATTTCAGTCGGGAAATCGAATCTGCAGGAAATTTCAGTGAGGTACTAATCGTATTGTAAACAATACGTCCCGTAGGGACAGGAAGGTAATAGACAGCCAATTTATTGGCTGGAATGGAACGTTAAAAAAAAGTGTCACGTCCCGTTAGGGACTGAAAGATTATCTTTCAGATGCTTTGCAATCGCCAATTAAAAATTCTGAATTACTGACTGACTTTGAACACTTGAAACCAGTAACTTAAGTTATTTTAACGTGAGTTCGATATATTAAAAATCACTTCCGGCCGGTTGTTTTTTAGCAAAATCTCTACATAATTCTACAAATTTTATAGAATAACCCAGAAAAATTCTAAAAATAATATTAGTTTATATATCTGTTTATCTGCATGTTAAAAATATTGGAAAATATATTTTATAAAAACATTTGGAAATGAATGTTATTTATATCTATCTTTGTGTTAGATATTATTAACATTTAAATTTTATAAATCATGAAAAAAGTTTTTTTACCAATTTTTATTTTGACTTGGGTTTTGGTTCTTTCCGGATTATGGATTGTTCAACCAAGTAATTCAACTTCTTCGGTCTTGGAGTACGTTTTTATCGGAGTGCTATTAATGTTTTTTATAATGGGTGTTTATTTGGCATACGGAAGAATTAAAAGAAAAAAACAAGGCTTACCTGAAGATGATGAGCTGTCGAGAAAAGTAGCTCAAAAGGCAGCTGCAATATCTTATTATTTATCTTTATTTCTATGGTTAGTATTGATATATATTCAAAGTCATGTAATCATAAACATTAAATGGCTATTCTCTACTGGAATGATTGGAATGGCAATAATTTTTGTTATTAGCTGGGTGATAATCAATAATAGAGGAATTAAAGATGAAAAATAGAATGAAAGAGTTACGGGCAAGGTATGATTTAACCCAGAATGATTTAGCCGTAAAAGTAAAAGTACGCAGAGAGACTATTGTATTTCTTGAAAAGGGGAAATATAATCCCTCTCTAAAACTGGCATACGATATTTCCAAAGTTTTTAAGCATAAAATTGAAGATGTCTTTATCTTTGATGAAGAATAAGAGCAGCACACAACAAAAGCTATACGTAATGCGGGTTTCAGTGCAAAATTGAAAGAAAATGCAAGTAATGAAAATTAGTGATAAGTTGAAAGTTAAGTGCATAAAATCCCGCGCTACGCATAGCCATACCATTAATTAACCTGCATTATTACAAACGTGAGCTCGTTTAACTCGGTGAAGCTCATCGAAGGTAATTAATCAGGCTAATATAATACGAGAAGGTGGTAAATATTTTTTAAGATTATCAGGATAGACCCATAATAATAATTTGATGTTCAGATTCGAACATTTTTTGTTCATAATCGGACAAAAATAATGAACTAAATCAATCTTATTTCTCTTTATTCAGCTTGTATTCAAATGGTTAACACTATTGGCACATCAATTGTACGAATTCTCTTTAATTTTCACAACTTAAAACGTAACCATGTTTAAAAATTATCTTAAATCCGCTTTCAGGAATATTAATAAGGACTGGTTTTATTCGGCAATAAATATTGCTGGTCTTGCTATTAGTATAATTTGTGCCATTCTGATCCTCATGTATGTTCAGGATGAGCTTGCTTTTGATAAGCATCATAAAAAATACAAAAGGATATATCGTCTTGAATCGAACTTTACTATTTCGGGCAAAAATACCCTGGCCGCATTAACACCAAGGCCATTTGCTCCTACATTAATGGATGAATATCCTGAAATAGAAGAATGTGTACGTTTTGAAGGATTTGGAGTTGATGATATTCTTTTTACATATGGTGAAAAGAAATTCTATGAAGATAATATGTATTTTACGGATTCTACTGTTTTTAAGATATTTACTCATGAATTTATTTTAGGGTCGCCGGAGAATGCCCTGAATGAACCTTATAAAATTGTTATAACCGAGAGTTTTGCAAAAAAGTATTTTGGGAATGAAAATCCAATAGGCGAAGTGTTAGCCACCAGTAATTTTGGAGATTTTAGTGTTAGTGCAGTAATTAAGGATGTTCCCGGGAACTCGCATTTAAAGTTTGATTGTTTACTTTCAGTTGCCACAATCCAGGAAATGATGGGAGACAGGAGAGATTATAATGACAGAAGCGCTCCCTCGTTCTGGAATATTAGTTCGTTCAGCTATATTTTATTAAAGGGAAACACCAGTATTAATAGTATTCATGAGAAATTTCCGGATTTTTATGAAAAATATATGGCCTCCCTGGGGGATCAGATAAATGCTAGTTATGATTTATTAACAAAGCGCCTTGATGAAGTTCATTTTTTTTCTGATCTTGAGTTTGATCTTCCGGTAGGCAATTATAAATATATAATTATATTCTCAATAATAGGTTTTTTCATACTCCTGATAGCCTGTATAAATTATATGAATATGGCAACAGCCCGTTCTGCTAACAGGGCAAAGGAAGTAGGACTGAGAAAAATGATAGGAGCACACAGGGGATTATTAATAAGGCAATTCTTAAGCGAATCTATTGTTATGGCATTTATAGCATTTGTTATAGCTATAGTAGTTGTTTCATTATTATTGCCTTATTTTAATGTTTTGGCTGAAAAAACACTTAGCTTTTCAAGCCTGTTTAATCCGGGAAGAATAGTTACTATCCTGCTTATTGTAATTTTTGTTGGAATTGTATCTGGTAGTTATCCTTCATTTTATTTATCTTCTTTCTTACCGGTACTCGTACTAAAAGGAACCACTAACCCTCGACAGGGTAAAGGTTTTCTGAGAAAGATACTTGTTGTATTCCAGTTCATTGTATCAATAGGCTTGATTATTAGCACATTAGTTATTACCGGCCAGCAAAGATTTATTCAAAATAAAGATCTGGGGTTCAATAAAGAAGACATTCTATTAATTCCGAATAGGGATACGGCTTTTATTAATAACCAATTAGTTTCTTTTAAGGAAGAGTTATTAAAAAACCCGGATATCGAAGCAGTATCTTCTTCTGTATTAATTCCACCAAGAATGGCAAGTAAGGTTGTATTCCAGGTAGAAAAAGAAGAAGGTATGGTTGAGCTTGCAATTAGTTTTTCAGTTGTTGATCACGATTTTATTGATATGATGGGGATTAAAATCAAGGAGGGAAGGGATTTCGATAAGGATAAGACCACTGATTTGACGGAAGCATTTATTATTAACGAAACAGCTGCAAAAAGTTTGGGATGGGGTGATAACGCTTTGGGCAAAAGAGTAAGATTTGGAATAAACCCGGCTGATGGTTCAGCCCGAAATGATGGTAAAGTAATTGGAGTTGTTAAGGATTTTCACTTTGCATCGATTCATAACAAAATTGAACCTTTTATTTTTTTAGTGAGTGAAGATCCAACCCTGAATTTCTATGTCAGATTAAATAAGAAAAAAATTCCCGAGTCTATTGAATTTATCAGGGACAAAAGGGTAGAATTTGGGAATATCTTACCGTTTAATTATTTCTTTTTCCAGGATAAACTGGATGATATGTACTCTTCTGAGAAGAAATGGGGATATTTATTTACCATTTTCTCGTTATTAACAATTTTTATTTCATGTTTGGGTCTGTTAGGATTGACATCGTTTGTGACCGAACAAAGAACAAAGGAAATAGGTATACGGAAAGTCATGGGAGCCAGCAGCGGCGAAATTGTGCGGCTCCTCAACAAAGAATTCATTATCCTTGTTTTGCTATCCAACCTTATCGCCTGGCCGGTTGCTTATATTGCAATGAATAAGTGGTTACAGGATTTTGCCTACCGTATTGATTTCGGCCTGTCACCTTTGATATGGGCGACAGCAATCCCATTTCTGCTCGCAACCCTGGCTGCGCTGACTATTGCCTTGCTTATGGTAAGCTTTATGTCTATTCGGGCAGCAAATGCTAATCCTACAGATGCTATAAGTCATGAATGAATAAAATTTCGTTTATTCAAACAATCTCAGCATTATATTTCTTAAAATGTTTTAAAATTTTCAGGTGTAATGAGTTTTAATTGTGCTACTGGATAATTGTTAATAAAAAATAAAACCGGACTCTTACAGAAACCGGTTTTTTTGTTTTGGATGGATGATGGGGTTACTCATCCTCCCTTCGGTTGGATTCGTGATTTCTGGGGTGGATGATGGGATTCCAATCTTTCATTTTCATAAAATTTTATATACATTTGAATATCAGTTTAATACGGGTCTTAAATTTTTCAAATATTGGCGCAGAGTGATAAAATGAAATTCATTCTTCAAAGATAAGAAAATTGGAATTATAAGTTGAGCGAAGTTTATTTAAAGATTAAATAATTTTGAATAAGATCAAAAAAATATCTCGAAAAATATTACTTTATCAAATCAGTATTGAAATCGTATTTTTAACCTCCCTTGATATATGGAAGTAAAAAATTGGACGATTATTTAATAATGGTTAGTTCTTATGGGGCTAAAATGATTCTCAATAGGTAGGTTAAAAGTCTCTTAATTTTTTACCCGAAAAAGTCCAGATTAATTTGACGATTTACAAGGTGGAGAAATCTCACAGAACCGATGAGCAGGAGTTTTACCATTTCTTAAAATATACGGATGATGTTAATTTTACCAAAAAATTGGAGGCTTGGGAAAAGTATTATAATTTGCATCGACCGCACTCTTCACATAAAGGTTTTACACCCTATGAAGTACTTAAAGCAAAACTTGAAAATAGGTCTATTGAGTGTCAGTCGTAAATCTGACTTAGAACAGATAGGTAACAATTGAGCAGGGGAAAGGTTTGGAACAAACTATCAGGAACTTAATTTGAGTTAATTATTTCAGGTTATTAATGCAGATTTCACCTTTTTCTTATATTTGTATTGCTATGTAAATATTGACCACTTAACACATTTATCATGAAAAAAGGAATTAAAATTATCACCGTGACAGGGTTATTGATTATTCTTCCCGGATTAATTTCAGCTTTCGGACAGGATTGGCCTCAATGGAGAGGATCCGACCGTGATGGCAAGATAGTCGGATTTACAGCTCCCGCGACCTGGCCTGAGGAACTGGCTCAGGAATGGAAGATCAATGTTGGATATGGTGATGCAACACCGGCATTGGTGAAAGGGAAAATCTATGTTTTTACGCGGCAGGATGGGAATGAAGTCCTTCAGTGCCTTGACGCATCAACCGGTAAGGTAATATGGAAGGATAGCTACCCGGCAAATGCGGTGACAGGGCCTGCTGCCAGGCATCCCGGTCCCAGGAGTTCCCCAACCGTTATCAACGGGAAGGTCATTGTACTTGGTGCTACCGGTATAATTTCATGCCTTAATGCAGAATCAGGGAAGCTGCTCTGGCGTAATAATGACTATGCAAATATGGTACCTGCCTATTTTACCGGGATGTCTCCGGTTGTTTTAGGTAATACCTGTTTTGCACACCTGGGAAGCGCAGAAAAATCTGCAATTATTGCTTTTGATATGACCTCTGGCAAGATCGTATGGAAATACGAAGGGGATGGACCTGCATATGCATCACCCGATATAATGACTTTTGATAATGTTAAAGTGGTAGTTATGCAGACTGATAAATCATTACTGGGGCTATCTGCAAATGATGGTAAGGTGCTATGGAAAATCCCTACCCCAACGGAAAGGCGATTTTATAATTCCTCCAGCCATCTGATCAATGGTCATAAGGTCTTCTACACCGGACAGGGCAGCGGATCTAGGGCGGTAAACATCTCGAAGAAAGGGGATGACTATACTGTCGGTGAACTATGGAAAAATGCTTCATACGGGACCACCTACAATACACCTGTATTAAAGAATGGATTCCTCTTCGGATTTTCCAACCTGGGCTACCTGTACTGCCTGAATGCATCCAATGGTGAAACAGCCTGGGCCGATACTACCCGGCACAGGGATTTCGGATCAATCATCGATGCGGGCTCAGTCATGCTGGCTCTTTCAAGCACATCAAATCTGGTTGTATTCAAACCTGCTACGGATGCCTTCAGGCAAATAGCATTGATAAAGGTTGCTGAAACACCAATCTATGCTCATCCTGTTGTGTCAGGGAATAATATATATATAAAGGATGAAGAATCTTTGATCTTGTATACTATCGAGTAAACGAACTTATTGTTACCGTCAGTCTGGAGAATGACAATATATCCGGGGCCATCCCGGTAATAATCAAGGTGATTAAGTGATCCAATTGCGGATGTCTCAAAAGTCAGTGTTATAGTCATCCGTAACTTGTTTCAGGATCTTAAACAAATGAGGCTATAGTCTAAATTCCATATGATTCATTGCAATATTCTTAAAAGTCAT
>CAZEWS010000235.1:0-6359 GCA_964515985.1 uncultured Rikenellaceae bacterium
ATTGTATGACTAATCAAGTAAAAAGACAAAAGTAAAAAGTACAAAGTGAAACTACCAGATTACTACTGAATGACTATTGAATGACCATTGTATGACTATTGAATTACCATTGTATGACTATCGTATGACCATTGTATGACCATTGTATGACTATCAAATGACCACAGAATGACCATTTATTAACCACCTCACCATGAGCACCGGTTTCTCGCTTTACTTAACCCCTCCTGCAACCCTGTGCTCCAGTAAAAACAAATCGGCCAGCGCGATTGCTGTTACAGCCTCAACAATCACCGGAACCCGTAAAGCAATACATGTGTCGTGCCTGCCTTCAATCTCCAAATCCACCATCTCCCCTGTTTTCAGATTGATGGTATGCTGTTTCTGATGAATACTGGATGTTGGTTTGACAACCACACGGAAAACAATATCGTTACCATTTGTAATTCCTCCATTTATCCCACCTGAATGGTTCGTTGCCGTTTTTCCATCTTTCGAAATGACCGGATCGTTGTGTTCACTTCCCTTCATCGCAGCAGCTGCAAAACCGGCTCCAAATTCGATTCCTTTTATTGCCGGGATTGAAAAAACAAAATGGCTAATAATGGATTCAACCGAGTCAAAAAAAGGTTCTCCAAGTCCAACCGGCACTTTAGTAGTTATACACTCAACAATACCGCCTATGGAATCTTTTTGTTTTGTAGCCTGGTCTATGGCTTTCTCAATATTGGCACTCCCACCTGCCTCCACCAACCTGGCATTTATTTGAACAGGTTGGATAACTTTTTTTGCAATCACACCGGCAGCCACTAAAGCCAATGTTAAGCGTCCCGAAAAATGACCTCCTCCCCGGTAATCATTGTACCCGTCAAATTTTCTCATGGCAACAAAGTCAGCATGCCCCGGACGGGGTACCTCTTTAAACCCGGAATAGTCATGTGAACGCATATTGGTATTTTTAAAAAGAATGGCTATTGGCGCTCCGGTAGTTTTATTATTTAAAACACCACTAACAATTTCAGGAATATCTTTCTCACGCCTTAAAGTGGTACCCTTTGCACCGCTTTTGCGCCTTGAGAAGTCTTGAGTGAAATCATCCGTCAACAAAGGAATTCCAGGTGGACAACCATCAACAACAATACCAATTGAAAAACCATGCGACTCTCCAAAAATGCTAATTCTGAAAATACGACCGTAGCTATTCATAAACAATTCCTCCAATAGTTAGGAAATCCTGAAAAAAGTCAGGATACGATTTTGTAATACATTCATAATCTATTACTGTAATACTCCCTTTTGCGTTCAGGGCAATAGTTGCAGCAGCCATCGCGATCCTGTGGTCATTGTTGGAATAAATTGACCCACCACTTACTTCTCCACCACAAACAACCATTTGATCTCCGTCCAGTTGAATCCCAACTCCTAATTTCTTAAATTCATTCTCCAGTACCGAAGCCCTGTCACTTTCCTTCTCCCGAAGCCGGTTCGCCCCTTTAATATAGGTTTTACCTTTACAATGAGCAGCAAGGGCAACCAGGGGTGGAAAAAGATCAGGACAATCTGTAGCATCAAACTCAAAAGACTCCAGATTATTATGAGTTACTTCCACAAGCTCATCGGATGTCTTCACAACAGCCCCGGTTTTTTCAAGAGCTTTAAGAATAGCTTTATCGGCTTGTTTGGAGTCCGGCTTTAATCCCGACACTTTAACACTGCCTGCTAATGCTCCTGCAACAAGCATAAAGGCTGCACCACTCCAATCACCTTCAATTTCATATTCTCCGGCATTATATTTTTGATTACCCTGTATTTTAAATACCTCATAATTTCGATGATTAACAACAATCCCAAAATCAAACAAAACCTTAATGGTTAAATCAATATAAGGTTTGCTTTTCAGGTTTAATACCTTTACTTCAGAATCTTGTTTTGCTACAGGCAAAGCCATTAACAAACCAGTCAGGAACTGGGAACTGATAGATCCGTCGACCGTGGTTTTACCTCCTATTAATGGACCGTTAACCCTAACAGGTATGAAACCCTTATTTGTTTGGCATTTTACGCCAAGATCCATAAGCGGTTCTTCGAGCATAAAAAGAGGTCGTTTTCCCAGAGACCCAACGCCTGTTAGAAATAGCTCGGAATGATGCAGGGCAGCTACCGATGAGAACATCCTAATTCCCAGGCCTGACTCCCCACAATTTAAAACCTCACCCCGGGGTTTAAAACCACCCTTAATAAAAACCCCTGTTTTTCCCCGTGTAACGGTTGCCCCCAATTGTTCTGATATTTCTAAGGCAGCAAGAGAATCATCACAATACGACGGAAATTTCAACCATGTTGTCCCGTCCGAGAGTAATCCAGCTACAACAGCTCTTAGCATTATGCTTTTTGACGCGGGCGCCCGAACTTCACCCTTTACATGGGTAGGCCAAACCGTTTTATTCATTTTATTTATTCTGGATTATTCAATGTATTTTGAAAATGAAACTCCCCGCCATTCGGATCATGAGAACGGTTCGCTTAGTTCGCTTAGTTCGTAAAGTTCCCTTCGGTTTCCGAAAATCGGGACAGGCTATGAGATCGCTACGCTAAGTTCCACTAACGATGATAACTTCTCCGTCAGCCGACGGATCGTTTTCATCGAGTGTCATTGATTTAACAAATATCTTTCAATGTCGCCAAACGGAATGGAACGTAAAACTGACTCTCCTATTTTCTCAAGCATCACAAAATATATTTTCGTTCCATACTTTTTTTTATCCTTTCGCATAGTATCCAATACATTGTCTTTATCCGGACTGACTTTGGTTATAAGATGAAGATTATCCAATAATATTTCCAATCGTTTGACACTTTTTAAAGGTATTAGTCCCTTTTCAGCAGAAAAATTAGCTGCAATAATCATTCCCAAACTTATCGCTTCACCATGTGAAAGATTGTATATATTTTCCATGGCATGCCCAAAAGTATGTCCAAAGTTCAATAATCTTCTCTCTCCCTTTTCCAGCTCATCCTTTTCCACAATTTCCGCTTTGATTTTAACTGAAGCGGATATAAGTCCGGAAATAATATGAATATCCCGTTGCAGGATTTTCCGGATATTCTTCTCAAGAATTTCAAACATAACCCGATCCCGGATCACAGCATGTTTTACAATCTCCGCCAAACCGGATAAATACTCTTTTTCAGGAAGGGACTTCAACATAGTATAATCACAAAGAACAAAAGCAGGCTGACGGATAATTCCTATCATATTCTTGAATCCCTGGTAGTTAACCCCGTTTTTACCACCAATGCTGGCATCCACCTGGGATAGCAAGCTGGTTGATACAAATCCAAAATCAAGGCCTCTCATGTACGTTGAAGCAACAAATCCAACGATATCGCAAATAACTCCTCCTCCTATTCCCAGGATAAAACAGGATCTGTCCACTTCGAGTTCAATCAGCTTATCATATATATACCTTACCGTATCAAGATTTTTATTTTTTTCCCCAAAGCCAATCTCTATAACCGGAAATGGCGGAAAATTCCCGGAATAACATTTCGCCACATTGGTGTCGGTAATAATCACAACTTTGTTGTGCGGTAAATGCCGGTTAATATTTAAAAAACGTTCACCAAGCAATACTTGTGAACGACCGGATGGTGTTGTGATATTTAATACTTCCATAATACTTCAGTTCATAACCTTATTTTGCCTGTTAATTGATTCCTGATGGATTGCCCTGAAAATTTTGGTGACAAATTCCTGACTCAATCCCATTCTAGTCCCCATTTTAATTCTCTTATCCAGGATCTCGTTCCACCTCTGGGGCTGTAGAATAGTAATATTGCTTTTCTTTTTATTTTCTCCTATTACTTCGGAAATCTTCATCCTTTTTTCAAAAATCTTCATCATCTCATCATCAAAGTAGTCAATTTGTTTCCGTAATTCAGTCAGTGTATCGATCAGGCGATGATTGGTTATCCTGGTTTTTCTTAAAACCAGGCGATTTAATAATTCTCCCAGTTCTTCAGGAGTAATTTGTTGATCCTTATCACTGAGAGCATTCTCCGGATCAATATGAGATTCAATGAATAAGCCATCAAAATTTAAATCCATTGCCTTTTGGGAAACACCGTACAATAATTCCCGGCTTCCGCATATATGACTTGGATCAGTGAGGAGAGGTATATCAGGGATCCTTCGCTTCAACTCTATGGGGATTTCCCATTGTGGAATATTGCGAAAAAGAGATACACCATAACTAGAGAATCCCCTGTGGACGGCTACTATTTGTTTTATTCCGGCCTTATTGAACCTTTCTATAGCGCCAATCCATAATTCGATATCAGGATTTATTGGATTCTTAATAAAAACAGGAATATCCAAACCCTTTATGGCATTTGCCAGTTCCTGAACGGCAAAGGGGTTTGCAGTTGTCCTTGCCCCGATCCATAACATATCAATGCCGTTATCAATAGCCTCCTTCATGTGCCAGGCGTTTGCTACTTCAGTAATTGTATATAAACCGGTTTCTTCTCTTACTTTTTTCAACCATGGAAGCGCAACCGAACCTAATCCCTCAAAAGAATCAGGCCTTGTTCTTGGTTTCCAAATACCCGCTCTAAAAACCGAAATATTATGTTTTACCAATCTCCTGGCTGTTTCTAAAACCTGTGTTTCCGTTTCGGCGCTGCACGGCCCGGAAACAATAAAAGGTCTTTTAAACTCTATCCCTGGTAAGGCGATTTTTTCAAGTTTCAAATTTAATACCATGGTTGTATTTCTTTATTTTATTTCATTTCCATTTACTTCGTTTGAGCAAAGTGAAATTCTGATATATTTTTCACCGTTAGCTCCGAAGATCGCCCCCGGAGTAATAAATAGTTTGTATTCATTCAACAAATAATCAGAAAATTCAATGGAATTCATATTCCCGGGAACTTTTGCCCAAATAAACATACCTGCCTGGTCTTTGTCATACATACAATCCAGTTTATTCAATAATTTCCAAACAAGTTGTTTTCTTTTCAAATATATCGAATTAAGCTTTTTAAACCAGGAAGGAGGATTCTTCAAAGCTTCTACGGCAGCGAATTGGATTGGGAGAAACATACCGGATTGGATATTGCTGGTAATTTTTAAAATATCCTGTATAAAGTCAGTCTTGCCGGCTACCATACCCATTCGCCAACCCGCCATATTATAGGCTTTACTGAGTGAATTGAGTTCGAGCGCTACCTCCTTTGAGCCTTCAACTTCAAATATACTCAAAGGAGCATCATTTAGAATAAAACTATATGGATTATCATTACAAATCAGAATTCGATGCTTCTTTCCAAACTCGATCAGCCGGAAAAATAATTCCCTGGTACCTCTTGCCCCTGTTGGCATATGCGGGTAATTTACCCACATGATTTTCACTTTACTCAGATCAGTCCTTTCGAGTGTATCGAAGTCAGGAAACCAATGATTGTCTTCAGCAAGATCATAGGAAAGAGGTTTCGCACCAACCAGGGTAGTCACCGACCTATATGCGGGATATCCGGGATCAGGGACTAACACCTTATCCCCCGGATTTAAAAAAGCCATTGATATATAGAAAATTCCTTCCTTGGAACCCATCAATGGAAGGATTTCCTTTTCCGGATCCAGGTTAACATTATAGTATTGCCGGTACCATTGACTAAAAGCGGACCTGAGCTGGTGAATACCACGATATTCCTGATAACCATGAGTATTGTCTTTCCCACTACTTTCTATCAGTTTTTTTACTGTTTCACCGGGAGGAGGCATATCCGGATTACCAATTCCAAGGTTTATTACAGAAAATCCACGCTTGTTTAATTCGTCAATTTCCTTAAGCTTTTTGGGAAAATAATATTCCTTTATCTCGTTAATTCGATCGGCTTTTTGGATCATTCTAATATTTTTTTTCCTTTTGAATATTCCCCTAATATTCCAAAATCACCTGTAAATGGTTTAATGGCATCAAGTGACTGCCGGTACAGTTTGTGATTTTTAAATTCCATATCCACATAAAACTGGTATTCCCAATCTTTCCCAATAATAGGCAGGGATTGGACTTTGGTTAAATTCATATCATAATAGGAAAGAATGGATAAAATTTTTGACAGGCTTCCTATTTCATGCGCAAGTGAAAAATAGATGGATGATTTATTGGAATTTTTGCTTTCTTCCGGATGATTGTTATCCGAAACAATCAGGAAACGGGTATAGTTCATTTTGTTCGTTTCAATTCCTGAAAACAGTATCTCTAATCCGTATTTTTCTGCAGCCAGAAAACTTGAGATTGCACCCACCCCTTTTAATTTTTTTTTCTTTTATTTTTCTGTTTGCAGTTGTCAAT
>CAZEWS010000236.1:0-6345 GCA_964515985.1 uncultured Rikenellaceae bacterium
AAACCATAAACCAGAAACTAAATATCCCTGTCAATCAAATCAAAATCTCCCTGGTTGTGTTCCATCTCATATTTGTCACAATCCAGTTCAATATTAAATTGCAGGGGAGGTTCAAATTCATCAGCCTCCATTATCCCAAACATTTCATCCTCATAGATTTGTTTCATGAAAAGGCCAAAAACAGGCAAAGCCATATTAGCACCTGAACCAAGACCTATATTATCAAAGTGAATGCTCCGGTCTTCCCAGCCGGTCCATATGCCGGTAACCAGATTTGGCGTTACTCCAACAAACCAACCATCGGAATGATTTTGGGTTGTACCTGTCTTCCCCCCAATTTGATTCATCAGTTCATATTTCCACCGTAACCTGCCGGCTGTGCCCTCCTTCACTACTCCTTCAAGTAAATTCAGCATCAGGTAAGCATTCTCCTCACTGATGGCTTCTTCGATCCTGGGTATAAATTTTAATAGTACATTACCGTCCTTATCTTCAATCCTTGTTACAAATATTGGTTCTGTATATACTCCTTTGTTGTCAAAGGTTGCATAGGATCCAACCAGCTCATACAGTGTAATATCCGAAGTGCCAAGGAAAACGGAGTTCACCGGGTCTATACGACTGCGAATTCCCATTTTTTGCATTACTTCAATAACCGACTGTGGGTTAAATTGTTTCATTAACCAGGCAGAAATATAATTTTCAGAATTTGCCAAACCCCATTTCAGGGTTACCATCTTTCCCCAAAATTCTTTTCTGCCCGAACTTGCAGGGGTCCAGGTTGAATCATTATCCTTAAAGGTTTGAGGAACGTTTGGAACCTTATAGCAGGGTGAATAGCCATCCTGCATGGCCAATGTATACAGAAACGGCTTAATCGTACTGCCAACCTGTCGTTTTTGAGCTTTTACAGCATCAAATTTAAAGTAGCGAAAATCAGGGCCACCCACGTAAGCTTTTACATAACCTGTATGCGGATCCATCGACATCAGGCCCGATCTGACAAAATATTTATAATATAGAATTGAATCAAGAGGTGACATTACCGTATCTATTGCCGTTGTGTCCCACGAAAAAACAGTCATTTCAACCGGAGTATTAAAAACAGTAAATATGGAATCATTATTAACACCGGCATTTCGTAAACTTCTGTACCGGTCAGTCCTTCTGATAGACGATTCCATAATCCCTTCAATTTCCTCTATTTCCAAATCATCAGAGAAGGGCGGGTTTTTCAATTCCGTAACTTTTCCCATAAATGTTTCCTGAAGTTCTGCCAGATGTTCCCTAACCGACGCTTCAGCAAATTGCTGCAATTTTGAATTAATCGTTGTATATATTTTAATCCCATCCCTGTATAAATTATAATTGGAACCATCCGGTTTGCGATTCTTGTGGCACCAACCGTAAAGCGGGTTGTTTTCCCATTCATAAACTGCCTCTTCAAATTGGTCATTAAAAAGAAAAAAACGTCGTTTTGGTTCGGTTTTGATCATTGTGGTCCTTAAATATTCCCTGAAATACGTAGCCAATCCGGAAATATGACTCTCTTCTTGAAAATCCAGTTCTATAGGTAGAATTTTAAGCGAATCATAAACTTCTTTTGCAAGGTATCCGTATTTAACCATCTGGGATAATACAATATTCCTTCTCTTTAAGGTTTCATCGTATCTGCGGATTGGATTGTAATAGGCCGGATTTTTTGCCATTCCGATTAACATGGCTGATTGCTCGATATTCAGTGAATCGGGAGTAGTATTAAAATAAACAGAAGCAGCTGAACGGACACCAACTGCCTGATAAAGAAAATCAAAAACATTCAGGTACATGATAATGATTTCTTCTTTGGTGTACTGTTTTTCTAGTTTTACAGCAGTTTGCCACTCTTTGAATTTGGATATACCTAATTTAACCTTCCTTACCAAACCAAACCGGTAATAAGTTGTATCTCTTGGGAAAAGATTTTTCGCCAACTGCTGGGTTATTGTGCTTCCGCCTCCTGCCTGTCGTTGTCCCATTAAAAAAGTGCGAACAATAACTCTTGCCAACCCCTTTAGGTCAATTCCCGAATGTTTATAAAACCTTATATCTTCGGTGGCAATCAGGGCATCAACAATATGCGGGGAAATATCCCTGTATTGGGTCCAGGTACGGTTTTGTATATAGAATTTCCCCAATAAAAAACCATCTTCAGAATATACCTCAGCAGCAAGATTGTTTTCAGGGTTTTCTAATTGCTCAAATGTCGGCATTGGGCCAAGAACCTCTTTCGAAATAAGGAAAAACAGAACCACAACAACTAAGAAAGGAGTGGCATACAGAGCCCAAAACCAACCGATGTAAATCCTGTATTTCGGTTTAACCTTCGGCATGGTATCGCTTTAGTTTTTTCCAAAATTAGTAATTCTTAAAGAATATCTGATTTAAAATTTTGATCTTAGCAAGCTATTTACTTTACTTTGTGAAAAAATTTAGAAAGGAATTCCCAATTAACTAATAACTTATAACTACCTGAAAAATATTTTTCAGGTCAAACAATTTGGAAAATGATTGAAAATTTAGTTATTGTAGAATCACCGGCAAAAGCCCGGACAATAGAGCGATTTTTAGGAAAGGATTTTCATGTTAAATCCAGTTTTGGGCACATCCGGGATCTTGCAAAAAAGAACCTTGGAATAGAACTGGATAACAAGTATAAACCTCAATATATTATTTCTGAAGACAAGAAAAAAATTGTTGCTGAATTAAAAAAAATTGCCGGAGAAGCCAAAATAGTTTGGTTGGCTTCAGATGAAGACCGTGAGGGAGAAGCAATTGCCTGGCACTTGAGTGAAGTGCTCAACTTAAAGCCTGAAAACACAAAACGGATAGTATTCCACGAAATAACAAAAAGTGCCATTCAGGCGGCAATTCAGCAACCAAGGGGAATTGACCGGAACCTTGTGAATTCGCAGCAGGCCCGTCGTGTGCTTGACCGTTTGGTTGGATTTGAACTTTCTCCAATTCTCTGGAAAAAAGTCCAGCCATCTTTATCAGCCGGAAGAGTACAATCGGTTGCTGTACGGCTCCTGGTTGAAAGAGAAAGGGAAATTTTATCTTTTAAACCTGCTGCCTCCTATAAAATTGAGGGAATTTTTATGTTCCTTGATCAGGATGGTCAGGAAAGATCCTTTAAAGCAGAGATCCCAAAACGGTTTCCTTCAAAACAGAAAACACTGGAATTCCTGAACAAAAACAAGGATGCCGAATACGTTGTTACCAATATTGAAGTAAAACCGACCAAAAGGTGGCCGCCCCCTCCGTTTACTACCTCAACACTTCAACAGGAAGCAAGCTGGAAACTTGGCTTTTCAGTTACACAAACCATGTTGGTTGCCCAAAAACTTTACGAAGCCGGTAAAATTACCTATATGAGAACCGATTCGGTAAATCTGTCAAACCTGGCTCTGTCTACTGCTAAAAAAGCTATTTCGAATGAATTTGGAAATGAATACATAAAAATACGGAAATACAAAACCAAAGCCAAGGGGGCACAGGAAGCGCATGAAGCCATACGGCCTACCTATTTACAAAACAAAAGCATTGATGGTGCGGCAACAGAAAAAAAACTTTACGAAATAATCTGGAAACGAACCATTGCCTCCCAAATGAGTGATGCCTTACTTGAAAAAACCGTTGCTACAATTGATGTCTCAACAACCGAAGAAGATTTTATTGCTACCGGTGAAGTAATTAAATTTGATGGATTCCTGAAAGTTTATACTGAATCGAAAAACGAAGAGGCAGAAGGAAAGAAAAAAAATATATTGCCCCCGCTTAAAATCAACCAAACGCTGACAAATAAATCAATTCTTGGAATTGAAAAATTTACCCAACCCCAATCCAGGTATACCGAAGCCGGTCTGGTAAAAAATCTGGAAGAGTTAGGTATCGGACGGCCTTCAACCTATGCTCCTACTATCTCTACCATTCAAAACAGGGGATATGTTGTTAAAGAAGACCGTCCCGGCTCAGAAAGAAAAATCAACTTGATCAGACTCGAAAACAAAGTAATTACGAAGGAGATTCAAACAGAATTTGCCGGAAGGGAAAAAGGTAAATTGTTTCCAAATGACATAGGCATGATTGTGAATGATTTTCTTGTTGATCATTTTAAGGATATCATAAATTACAATTTTACAGCTAAAGTTGAAAAGGAATTCGACGAGATTGCTCTGGGAAAACTGGATTGGACTGAAATGATTGATGAATTTTACCAATCCTTCCATAAGAAAGTAGAAGAAACACTTAAACGTTCTGAGAAAAAAACAGGTGAACGAATCCTTGGAGAAGATCCTGTAACAAGGTTAACGGTTTTGGTAAAAATGGGAAGATACGGACCTGTGGCACAATTAGGAGATGCCGGCAAAGACAAGAAACCAAGGTTTGCAAGGCTTCTTAAGGGACAACTCATTGAAACCATAACACTGGAAGAAGCATTAAATCTTTTTAAGCTTCCCCGTACAATAGGCGCCTATGAGGAAAAAGAAGTGATCATCGGTGTTGGGAAATTTGGTCCTTATATCCGACATAATGATAAATTTTACTCCCTGAAAAAGGGAATTGATGATCCGTTAACCATTGAAATCGAACGTGCAAAAGAGTTGATCGAAGAAAAAAGAAAATCAGACAGGAAAAAAGTGATTAAAACCTTTTCTGAAGATCCGGATATTTTGATCCTGAAAGGTCGCTATGGGCCTTATCTCTCCTATAAGAAGAAAAATTACAGAATTCCTAAAGCAAAAAATCCCGGGGCATTAAGTTATGAGGAATCCCTGGAATTAATTAAAAAAGGACAAAAGTCAAGTACCAAAAACAAATAGGTTTTTGAAAATGAATTTAAATGATTATTTCGATCCCGTAAGTTTAGACAGGCCGCAGCAAAAATTTCTAACAGAAAAATCAGTTTTCGGCAGAAATATTATTACCCATACACCTGATGGCCCCATCAGGGATTTGCAACATTTCAACCTTGCCTTAATCGGTGTGCCTGAAGAGAGGAATTCACCCAACAAGGGATGCTCCAAAGCTCCTGATAAAATCAGAAGTAAATTATATGAATTAATTAAACCCAATTCAAGACTAAAAATAATTGACCTGGGAAATCTTAAAATCGGGGATGCGGTTAATGATACTTATTTCGGTATCAGGGATATCGTTACTGAACTGATAACCAGAAATGTTTTCCCGGTTTTTATCGGTGGAACCCAGGATCTGACTTACGGTACCTTTCTGGCTTTCAGAAAACATAAAAAAATTGTAAGTCTGGTTACTGTCGACTCAAAAATCGATTTGACTAATGATATAAAAAAGTTTGACTCTCAATCCTATTTGGGTAAAATCATTTTTAAGAAAGGTGTTGCTGCCGTGAATTATACCAACATAGGAGATCAGGTTTGTTTGGTAGATCAAAAAGATGTTGATCAATTAAAAAAGTCTTTTTATGATACATATCGGTTGGGGGTTATTCGAACAAACCTTAAGGAAACAGAACCTGTATTACGTGACGCCAATATGATTAGTATCGATATCGGATCCGTTAAACAAGCCGATGCCCCCGGCCAGTACAATCCTTCCCCAAACGGGTTTTATGCGGATGAGATTTGTCAGATATCCAGGTATGCAGGTTTAAGCGATAATCTGGCATCTTTTGGCTTATATGAAGTTAACCCGGAATTTGACAGGGAAAATCAAACGGTTCATCTTGCTGCTCAAATGATCTGGTACTTTATCGATGGATTCTCCCGAAAAACAGTTGAACAACCCAATATAAAACCAGAGGAATTCACTCAATATATTATTCACCTGAATGAAGTTAAACAGGAGCTGGTTTTTTATAAAAGTGAAAAAACTAACCGGTGGTGGTTAAGAAACCCATTTCTCCGTAAAAATACTCAATATCACACATATATCGCGTGTTCCTACAATGACTACATGAAGGCAAGCAACCAGGAAATTCCCGACCGTTGGTGGAAAGCATTTCAAAAATTTAATTAACCCGGAACAGAGACCCGGAACCCGGAAAATCAGCACGATACAAATTTCAACTCCATAACGCGATAAAATACAAGAACATAGTTTCACAAATTTACCCTGTGAAATGCTGCTTCGCAGCAGTGGCTTTGCCACTATTTCACAGGGTAAATTAAAAAAAACCTTAATTTTCAGGTTTCATAAATAATTAGTTAATAGTCGGCAGTCTACAAAAAAGTAAATAACAATCAAACAATTATAACACAATGGCAACTGGATTTAGGCACTTAATTCGCAGAACTAACCAACATGTTGTTAGTTTTGCAAGTTGTT
>CAZEWS010000237.1:0-3463 GCA_964515985.1 uncultured Rikenellaceae bacterium
TATCAAAAAATGCTTTTTGGCCATAATAACCCGCTATATAAATATTCGTTGAGTTATCAGTACTTATTCCATATCCTATATCCGAAACTCCTAAACTTCCCGCCATTTTTGCCCAATTAAACGTACCATTATCCAGGAAAGAAGCCACAAATATATCTTCATTGCCTATACCCGTAATTGTTGTATCACCGAAGTTTAGAACTTTATTAAAATAGCCTGTAACATATATTGAATTGGTAATATCAGTTACGATATCCAATCCCTCTTCATCTCCTGCATTTGTGCATGCAACAGCCCTAACCCACCCGGTATTACCATTAATCTTGGAATGAGAAGAAATAAAAATATCCTTATTGGAAGAAACAGTTACCGGATTATTTATATAGCCGGGTTATTATGGCCAAAAAGCATTTTTTGATACCGATACGCTTCCTGCCGATGGAGGTAAAAACATTTTCCTGGTCAATATAGATATTAATGCAGAAGGAGGTACTGCTTCTACTGCTCAGGATCACATTTGTTTATCTGAGAGCACTACAATTTCGTTGGCTGGTTATTACGGGATGATCCAATGGCAATCATCTCCTTATGGATTAAATAACTGGACTGACATATCTGGTGAAAATGCCCCCAACCTGGTTGTGACACCAAATGATACTACTGACTATAGAGCTTTCCTGACAAGTGATCCATTTCAACCTGATTCCTCCAACACAATAACTATTTATGTGTATGAATTACCCCAAGCATCTATTAGCGGAGACACAACAATATGTGAAGGAAATTCTGCAAACTTGAAGATTGAACTGACTGGTGATAATCCCTGGTATCTCGAATACTCTGATGGGGTTGATACTTTTAGTATTCCCGGAATAAATTCATCACCTTATTTCATCACTGTAAACCCGTTGTCAGCTACCACTTATTATTTGGTAACTGTCGGGGATGTCCATGGTTGTAATGGAACTGTTTCAGGAACAGCTACAGTGAATGTCGATGAACAGCCAGTGGCAAATGCCGGAGTTGGAGGAGATGAGTGTGACTTTGACTTTGTTTTGAATGCCACAGCAAGTGTAGGCACCGGAACATGGACAAAGACAGCCGGTTCAGGCAAAGTAGTATTTGCACCGAATGCAAATGCACCGAATGCAACAGTAACAGTTGATGCATATGATACCTATCAATTTACCTGGACAGAATTAAACGGAACATGTATTGATAATGCTTCAGTAACGGTTAATTTCTACGAACAGCCAGTAGCAAATGCAGGAAGCGGGGGTGATGAGTGTGACCCTGACTTTGTTTTGAATGCCACAGCAAGTGTAGGCACAGGTACATGGACAAAAACAGCCGGTTCAGGCAATGCAGTATTTGCACCGAATGCAAATACACCGAATGCAACAGTAACAGTTGATGCATATGACACCTACCAATTTACCTGGACTGAATTAAACGGAACATGTACGGATAATGCTTCAGTAACGGTTAATTTCTACGAACAACCGGCAGCAAATGCAGGTCCCGGGGGAGATGAATGTGACCTGGATTTTGCCCTGCAGGCTACGCCCAGTGTCGGAACAGGAACCTGGACCAAAACATCAGGTCCTGGTACAGCTACCTTTACACCAAACGAGAATGATCCGAATGCAACAGTAACGGTCAGTGCTTATGGAACCTGCGAATTTACCTGGACAGAAGTGAACGGTGCCTGTTCTGATAATGATGCAGTAACGGTTAACTTCTATGAGCAGCCGGTGGCTGATGCTGGTGTGGGAGGTGATGAATGTGACCTGGATTATGCCTTGCATGCTACTCCTAGTGCAGGAACGGGCACGTGGACAAAAACATTGGGTCCTGGAACAGCGAGCTTTACCCCGGATGCGGGTACTCCAAATGCTTTGGTGACGGTTGATGCGTATGGCAGCTATGAGTTTACCTGGACGGAGGTTAACGGTACCTGTTCGGATGATTCCACGATAACGGTCAATTTTTATGAACCTCCAGTAGCAGATGCAGGTCAGGATGTTTCATTATGTTCTGGTGAAGAATCAAAATTAAACGCAAGCGGAGGAATTTTTTATTCCTGGAACCCTGCAACAGGATTAAGCGATCCAGGCATTTCAAATCCAATTGCAAGTCCTATTGCCACAACAACCTATTTTGTTACAGTAACAGACAATAATGGTTGCGAAAATTTTGATGAATTAACAGTGGTTGTTCATAAACAACCTATAGCCAATGCCGGGCCTGATCAGGAGCTGGATTATATTTTTGAAACCACGATGGAGGCAGAACTATCTTCGTTAGAATCAGGTGAATGGTCGGTGGTTTCAGGATCAGGTAAGTTTGGAAATAAAAATTCTCCTGTTTCCATGGTCACCGGTTTATCACTGGGAGAAAATATTTTTATCTGGAAAGTAACAAATGAAGTTTGTCCGGAAGCTGCTGATGAAGTTAAAATAACTGTCAGTGATTTTTTAGTACCATCGGTTATTACTCCAAATGGAGATAATAAAAATGATTATTTTGTGGTTCGTGGCATTGGGAATTTTGATTCGAGTGAACTGATTGTTTTTAACCGTTGGGGAGCCGAAATTTATAAAAATGAAAATTACAAAAATGATTGGGACGGGCGGGATCATAATGGAAATGAGCTTCCGGATGATACGTATTTCTTTATTTTGAATATAAAGAATGTACGAGTTATAAAGGGATACGTAGTAATTAAAAGATAAAATGAGGCGAAGCCTTCTTTGCATATTAAGTATCATTCTGCCGTACCTGGTCTGTGGACAACTACATCCGTTATCTAATCAGTATTTATTCAATGCTTTGGCTATAAATCCTGCTTATTCAGGTAGCAGGGAAGCATTAAGCACTGTTGTTTTATATAGAAACCAATGGGTTGGATTTGAAGGCTCTCCGGAAACGATGACCTTTACTGTTCATGCTCCATTGAGAAAGGACAAAATAGGTATAGGATTTCTATTAATTAATGATAGGATTGGAGTTACCAATGAGACGTGTTTTATAGGAAACTATGCATTCAGGATTAATTTGAGAAATGGTAAATTAGCATTTGGATTGGGTGCAGGTATAACATTAATCAACAACACATGGGCTGACCTGATAGCCACAGACCGGGATGATAAACTGCTTATGGATAATTCTCCAACATTTGTTTTTCCGGATTTTAGTATAGGTACTTATTATAACACCAATCAATATTTTATTGGGTTCTCAATACCCTTGTTTTTGATACACAAGTTTAATCCGACGACAAACAAATTTAAGTTACATAATGACTATTCAGAGTATAATTACCTGATCAATGGAGGATACATATTTGAAATAAACCCTGACGTTAAAATTTTGCCTTCGCTGCTATTAAGATATAATCCGGGAAATTCACTTCAGGCAATGGATTTACTGTTACTTTTACAGTATCTTGATCACTACAACC
>CAZEWS010000237.1:3473-4137 GCA_964515985.1 uncultured Rikenellaceae bacterium
GACAAATTATGGATAGGTGCTTCCTATCGCAGTAAGAACACCCTTATTGGAATATTCCAATACCAGATAAATAATCAATTCAGAGTAGCTTACTCTTATGATTTTGATTTTGGTAAACTCGGGAGATACAATAATGGTTCACATGAAATAATGCTCAGATATGAATTTAATTATACAATTGATGTTTTTAGTCCACGATATTTTTAAAATTGAAAAAATGAGAAATGAATTTATTTTGTTCCTGTTAGTCACTTGTTTAATAAATTATTCTTCCTGGGGACAGACCGAAAGTTATTCAGTTCGTTTAGCTCCTTTCAGTTCGAATAAATATGATGAATTCTCACCTGTGTATTACAAGGATGGAATTGTTTTCTGTTCGAACCGCAAGAACGATGTTTTTATAACCTATTCAACTCCTAAAAAGAAAGAACTTTTTAATATCTATTATATTGAATTAGGTGATAGTGTCAGTTGGGAAAATTCCGGGATTTTATCAAAAAATCTAATGACTAATTTTAATGATGGCCCTGTAACATTTAATAAAGATGGAAATGTTATTTATTACTCAAGGAACAACAAGGTGAAGGATAAAATGAGAGATGTTTTTGATCCTAAAAATAAACTTGGAATTTATTCTGCCGAAATGACGAATCGAATATGGACT
>CAZEWS010000237.1:4147-5300 GCA_964515985.1 uncultured Rikenellaceae bacterium
ACATAAAACCATTTAAGTACAATAATCCCGGGTATTCCCTTACAACTCCGGGTTTAGCACCGGACGGTAAAAGGCTGTACTTTGCTTCTGATATGCCAGGTGGCTTTGGCGGAGCTGATCTTTATTATTGCGAATGGAATAATAACGATTGGGATGAACCTGTAAACCTCGGGCAGAAAATAAATACAACAGGAAATGAAGCTTATCCGTTTGCGAGCAAATCCGGGGAATTGTATTTCTCTTCTGACGGGCATAAAGGTTTAGGGAAAAAGGATATTTTTTTTTCCAGGCAAGTTGAAGGCGAGTGGATAACTCCCATTCATTTAGATCCTCCAATAAATTCAAAAGAGGATGATTTCGGACTGGTCACCGACATAAATCTTGAAGAAGGTTATTTTTCATCCCACAGAAAAAAAACAGATGACATTTTTAATTTCAAAACGGAAATTCATCAATTCTATAATTGTGATGGTCTACAAGAAAATCATTATTGTTTTTTATTCTATGATGAAGGTTTCCCTGATGTTGATACATTACCTTTAAGATATGAATGGGATTTTGGAGATGGGGAAAAAGTAGTTGGCCTGGAAGCCGAACATTGCTTTCCCGGACCAGGGAAATATTCCGTTCAATTAAATATTGTCGATAACAATACAGGAAATACATTTTTCACACAATCGTCCTATGAATTTGAACTGGAAGATATTGAACAACCGTTTATCAATTCAACAGATGCCGGCATTGTGGGTAATAAAATAAAATATGATGGATTGAAAACCAATTTGCCGGATTTCGAAATTGCAGATTATATATGGAATTTCGGGGATGGATTTAAAGCAACGGGACCTGTAGTTGACCATACTTACCGGAAGGAAGGTGAGTATATCGTTCAATTGGGCTTGCTGGGGGAAAAAGACAGTCTCGGCGTAATTCCAAAAACCTGTGTATATAAAAAGATAAATATCCTTGAAGACTACCAGGCTTTGGCTATGCATACAGCCAGGGAAAAGGGAGAGATTAAAGAAATTCCTGAAGTTGAGGAAAGCGAACAATCTGAACTAAATACTCTTTACTCATTAGGTGAAGAAAAAGAGGGGGACGAGGTTTTTTTCGGGTTCAGATCTTAGATTCCGATAGTCAGGTTTCGAGCGAT
>CAZEWS010000237.1:5310-6321 GCA_964515985.1 uncultured Rikenellaceae bacterium
GAACTAAATACTCTTTACTCATTAGGTGAAGAAAAAGAGGGGGACGAGGTTTTTCGGGTTCAGATCTTAGATTCCGATAGTCAGGTTTCGAGCGATAGTAGTTTTTTCGATCCATTGCGGAATACATATGAAATAAATGAAAACTATATATACAGCGATAGTATTTATAGTTATACTGTAGGAGAAGAATTACATTTCCTAGCCACCTATCCAATATATAATGATGTGGTATCCAGAGGATTTAGTGATGCCCGGGTAAAAAGCTATATTCTTGCTGATCTGACAGAAGAAGAGCTAAAGGAAATTAATAAAGAGTTTGAGGAGTTTGCCGATGCATATTTTGAATTCGATAATTATAAAATTTCATCTGCTTCTTATCCTATTTTAGATAAAATAGTTCAGATCATGAATGAGAATCCTTCTCTTAAACTCGAAATTGCAGCTCATACTGATAATATAGGCTCCTTTGAATACAATATGAATCTCTCCCAAAGACGCGCTCAGTCAATAGTAAATTATTTAGTTGTAAAAGAAATTAATCCGGAAAGGTTAAAAGGCAAAGGATACGGAGAATCCAGACCGGTTGCCAGCAATAATACTGAAGAAGGAAGAAAAATGAACCGGAGGATTGAATTCATTATAATAAATGAATAACTTAGCAGGAAAGCTACTAAATGATTTTAGAACATAACTTTGTAAACTAATTGAAAAACAGTAGATATGAAAGTTCAAAGGTCAAAGCTCAAAATCCAAAAACCTAAACATGGCAGAAAGGAAAAAACCCTGCGACTTACGTGAGCGATTGTTGTTATTTGGAAAAAGAAGTTAATCCTGCTTTTCAAAGCAATAGTTTTGAACCTGGAATTTGGGGTTTGTCCCAAAGGTCCGTCACATAGTGATCTGCCAAAGGCATGCCTATGGCACCTTTGGGAAAGGACTCTCCCACAGGGATTCCTTCGGAGCTTTGGAGCTTCGGAGGATGCCCATGGCAGAATTTATTTTGAACTTTGG
>CAZEWS010000238.1:0-1692 GCA_964515985.1 uncultured Rikenellaceae bacterium
CGCAGCGCCGCCTAACAATCGCTGGAGCTGACACGCAGCCTAAGAAGCGAGCAAGCTCGCTCTTAGACTGACATGCAACTCAGCTCGCACCGTTAGGCAGTACAAAGAAAGGAGGTATAAAACATGAAAAAGGAAAAAATAAGAACGTCACGAAGAAAATTTCTTAAGATAGGCACAGGCGCAGCCTTTACTATTTTAAGCGGAAGATCACTCTTAGCTTATACATTAGGCAAATCCAGGTATAAAGAGCGTGCTACGACAGGACGACGGGAAAATTTCAAGGTTTTTTCGGAAGGTCGCATAGCTAACTTGTTGCTTAAGAACCGCTTGGTACGAGCAGCTACATTTATGGGAGTTTCACCTGATGGTTACTTTTCAGAAAAAGGAGTTGCCATATATAAAGCACTTAGCGAAGGGGGTGTTGGACTGATTATCAGTGGTCATATGACGGTAGTGCCACCCGAAAGTAAAGGTGAAATCTATCCTCAGACGTGTATTTATGATGATAGGTTTACTCCCTCAATTCGTAAAATTGCCAATACAGTACATCAAGTTGGTAATGGGTGTAAAGTGTTTGCACAGATTAATCACGTTGGCATGAGTGATATAGTTGATAATCCTGTTTCCCCTTCAGATGTTTGCTGGCCAAACATTAAAAAAGAGTTACGTGTACTATCGACAAACGAAGTCGAAGATATCGTGGCAAACTTTGTTGATGCGGCAAAACGAGTGCATGAAGCAGGATTTGATGGTGTAGAGCTTCACTGTGCCCACGGCTACTTGCTAAGTTCGTTTTTATCGCCATACACGAACAGACGAACAGATAAATACGGTGGTTCGACAGAAAAAAGGGTAAACATAGTTAGAGAAATCATTACCCAGGTTCGAAAACGCATTGGTTCTGATTTCCCTATACTCGTAAAGATGAACTCTGATGATATTGTAGAAGGAGGAATTGATTTAGACAGTTTTCCTGCCTTAGCTAAAGAAATCGCAAAGACAGGAGTTGACGCAATAGAGGTTAGCGGTAGCAATTGTATTCGAATGGGGCTCCATAATCCTGAGGAGCAATCTTATTTCGTGAAATACGCAGAAAGATTGGATCTGGATATTCCAGTAATACTAACTGGCGGCAATAAATCTGTAGAGCTTATTGAGAATATTTCTCACGAAGATAAGGTGGATTTTTTTGGTTTCGCGAGACCATTGATCCGTGAGCCCGATTTACCAAACCGCTGGCTAGAAGGAAGAGGGGGCAAGGAGTGTACGTGTATTTCCTGCAACCTCTGTTTTCATTATCTTAGTAAAGGGGAAATGACCCAATGCCACGTAAAGTAATAATTCAATTCTTTGGGTGTCGAAGATATTTAGTAACTTACGAAACGATAATCCTTTGATGATAATATTGAGTTATTGTTATTTCTTGTATTATTAAAAAAATATGTATGTCTGCCTAACAAAAGCTGAGCTTCGCACCCAGCGATTTCACGACGTCGCGCAGCGCCGCCTAACAATTTCTGGAGCTGACTCGCAGCCTAAGCAGCGAGCAAGCTCGCTCTTAGACTGACATGCTGCAGCTCAGCTCGCCCCCGTTAGCCGTATAAGAAAGACCTGATAAATTAATTAAATTAATAAACTAAAAGGAGGTAATTTATGATTTTTGTACGTAAAGATTTAACGATGCTTTTGTGC
>CAZEWS010000238.1:1775-6316 GCA_964515985.1 uncultured Rikenellaceae bacterium
AGCCGATAGCCTGTCCTCGTTCAATCCAAAAACAGGTAAAGGTGAAATGGTCTACCGACGTTATGAATATGTTACCCGTCAGGCATTTAACAATATGTTAGCAGTATTAAGACCGGTCATGCCAAATGAATTTCCCACTGTGGAATATGAAGCATCACCTGTACTCCCTTTTTCAGTTACTTTTGTTTCTCCCCGTACTATTCGCATTCGAGCCAGTTCTCGCTTTCAGGTCAATCCTGAATCCGAATCCCTTATGCTGGTGGGAGGTACGGCACCTGTGGATAATAATTCGTGGAAATACCAGAAAATCGACGGCGGGCATAAGTACAGTGGACCATATGGTTCGGTTACAATTATAGAATTACCCTGGCATATTGAGATACATGATAACAACGGTCGATTACTAACCAGAACAAATCATCCCAAAGATAACAATTCAACATTTACACCCATATTACCATTTTCATTTGTACGAAGGGCTTCCGATTATTCTACAAGTTTCGCAGCGGTATTTTCACTCTCGCCAGACGAAAAAATTTATGGCTGCGGTGAGTCTTTTACAAGTTTTAACAAGCGGGGTCAGAAAGTGGTTTTATGGACTGATGATGCAAACGGGACTCAGAACGAAACCATGTATAAACCCATCCCATTTTTTATGAGCAGTAGAGGTTACGGAATGTTTATGCATACCTCAACGCCTATAACCTGCGATTTTGGTAAATATTTTAGCGGTATCAATTCAATGATGATTGGCGATGAAGAATTGGATTTATTCATTTTTATTGGTGAACCGAAGGATATTCTTGATGAATATACCGATCTTACCGGAAAATCAGCTATGCCTCCGCTCTGGTCATTTGGATTTTGGATGAGCCGTATTACTTATTTTTCTGAAGCAGAGGGTAGGGAAGCAGCTGCCAAACTTAGAAAAAATAAAATTCCCTGCGATGTGATTCATTTTGATACCGGCTGGTTTGAAACTAACTGGCGTTGTGATTACAAATTCTCCAAGTCGCGTTTCGATGATCCTGTAAAAATGATTGCAGACCTAAAAAAACAAGGCTTCAAAATATGCTTATGGCAACTACCGTATTTCGTGCCTAAAAACACATTGTTTCCGGAAATAATTAAAAAGGGACTCTATGTAAAGAATAATAAAGGTAACCTTCCTTATGAAGATGCTGTTCTTGATTTCTCTAACCCTGCAGCGGTAAAATGGTACCAGGATAAAATTGCCGGTTTACTGCGTCAAGGAGTTGCTGTTATTAAAGTTGATTTTGGTGAGGCCGCACCAGCAAATGGTATCTATGAATCCGGACGAACAGGATTTTATGAACATAACCTGTATCCGCTCAGGTATAATAAAGCTGTGGCTGATATTACCCGTAAAATAAATGGAGAAAATATCATCTGGGCTCGTAGCACCTGGGCAGGAAGTCAGCGTTATCCAGTTCACTGGGGAGGTGATCCTGCAAATACCAACACTGCCATGGCAGCTACCTTGAGAGCTGGATTATCAATAGGGCTTTGCGGTTTTTCTTTCTGGGCTCATGATATTGGTGGATTTGTATTAAAAACACCGGAAGATTTGTATCGACGCTGGACACCTTTTGGTATGCTTAGCTCACATACACGCAGTCATGGTACTCCTCCAAAAGAACCATGGGAATATGGTGAAGATTTTATGAATTTTTTCCGTCAGGCTGCTGAGATGAAATACAAGCTAATGCCCTATGTTTATGCTCAGGCAAAGGATTGTTCTGAACGTGGTCTGCCAATGCTCCGCGCATTATTTGTTGAATATCCGGATGATCCAGGTTCATGGCTGGTTGATAACCAGTATCTTTTTGGTTCAGATATTCTTGTGGCTCCTTTATTTGAAAATGTCTCTGAACGTAATGTCTACTTACCACCGGGACAATGGATCGATTACCAAACCGGCAAGGCCTATGCCGGGGGCTGGCATAGGATTAAAGCCGGCAAAATTCCTGTTATAATGCTGGTACGTGAGGGTACAGTAATACCTCATATCAAACTTGCGCAATCAACTACGCAAATGGACTGGTCAAAATTAGATCTTGTCGTTTATACAATCGATAAAACGAAAGTTTACGGACTCATCTGCTCACCAAAGGACAATATACTACGCGAGATTTCCCTTATTTTCAAAGATAAACCAGAAAAAATTAATAATGATCCACTTACTGGTAAAATCAGCTGGAATGTGAGACTTTATTCGGAGTAAACGAAAATAGATGTCAGGAAGAATCCTTATGAAAATGAAACTTCACATAAGTTTATTTTTGGGGTTGATAGTGGGTGTTATAAATCTATTCGCCCAGCACGAATATCCTTTTCAAAATCCCGGCAACCAGTCGTCTATACCGTTATCGGAAGCCATTGAAATTATTTTTTATATCATTCTATCGGTAATAATTTTGGCTAACAAGCCAATCCAGCCGACCTAAATTCACCGCTCGCGCGGGCTCATTTAAGTGGCTGATTTTTGTGTTAAGCGGCGCTGCGCACCGTTAACTGTCCAAGGATATTGATGAATGGGATATGATCCTTACAGGCATCATCGCTGATCGATCCGATTGAAAGGATATGATTATTCCCGATCGGGATACTATGTTATGCCGAACTATCTTCACGGCATCCTTCAAATATTATCCGAGGAAAATGACGGGAATACATCATCGGAACAGGTGAATGCAGGGATGTCCCTTGTGGGCGTCTTTAATGATGCGGATGAAACCCACATTAACCCACTGAGGAACGCAAAATAAAGGAGATAATCATGAAAATAAAAATAAGCCGTCGTGAATTTAATATAACTATTGCCGCAGGAACTTTGGGATTACTTGCCGGTTGCCGGTTTAACAATCGATTTAGCATTATTATTAAGAACGGAAAAATTATTGACGGGTCAGGCGCCCAGGCCTTTAAAAAAGATATTGGCATAATTGGAAATAAAATATCAGCCATCGATGATTTAAAAAATGCGACAGCTGATATTTTCATTGATGGCAAAAATCTTGTGGTTTCTCCGGGCTTTATCGACATCCATACTCATACAGATACAGAATTAATTGTTAATTCCAAAGCGGAAAGTAAAATACGCCAGGGAGTTACCACAGAAGTATCGGGCAACTGTGGCGATTCTCCCTTTCCTCTGAATGAAGTTGATTTCCAGGAATTGGATACAAATACCTTTGAACAATATGGAGTTCATATTAATTGGCGAGATATCAATGGTTTTTTGGGAAAACTCGAGGACCAGAAAATTTCAATTAATTATGCGACTTTTACCGGGCATGGAAATTTACGTAGCTATGTGATCGGTAAGAATGATGTTCAGGCGACCCAGGAACAATTGAAGAAAATGAAGGATGTTTTAGAACGATCCATGACAGATGGCAGCTTTGGCCTGTCTACCGGCCTTGAATATGCTCCGGGAAGTTATGCCCCCACTGCAGAACTAATCGAGTTGAACAAAGTGGTTGCAAAAAATGGAGGTATTTATGCTACTCATATGCGTAGTGAAAATGATTACGTTGAAGAAGCCATCCGGGAAGCTTTGCAAATTTGTAAAGAAACGGATGTTTCCTTACAGATTTCACATCTGAAAGCATGCAATAAATCCAATTGGAACAAAGTTGACCATATACTGGAAATGATTCACACTGCTGCTGAGTCGGGCATGCCGGTTAAAGCTGATCGTTACCCATATATCGCTTACGGTACAGGTCTTACAATATTTTTACCATTATGGTTCCGACAGGGGAGTAGAGAGGAGATACTAGCTCGCTTTAATGATAATACCTTGATACCAAAGATAAAAGAATATGTTGAAAACCGTGGCCAAAGTATTGGAGGATGGGATCGGGTGATGATTAGCTCTTGTTTTACAGAAAAAAATAAAAGATTGGAGGGAAAAACAATTTATACCTGTGCAGTTGAGGCAGGTACAACACCGTTTGAATTTATTCGAAATATTTTACTCGAAGAGAAAAACCGTGTACAGATAATAGGATATGCCATGGATGAAAACAATTTAAAAAAAGTGCTTTCATCTTCTTTAGTTATGATCGGTTCTGATGGAACTGCAGTGGCTCCTTATGGAAAGCTTGCAGAAGGGAAACCTCACCCACGATATTACGGGACATTTCCCAGGGTTCTTGGCAAATATTCCAGAGAAGAAAAATTATTTGATTTGCCTGTCGCAATACAAAAAATGACTTCAATGCCGGCGACAAAACTTGGTTTACATAAGCGCGGGCTTATTGCCAAAGATTACTATGCGGATATTGTTGTGTTTAACCCGGAAACAGTTATCGATAATGCAACCTTTATAGACCCGCATCAATTTCCTTCAGGGATTGAATATGTGATTGTTAATGGTAAAGTAACCGTTAAAAACGGAAACCATACCGGGGTGCTGGCAGGCGCTATTTTAAGGCATAATTAATCTTATTTTTTAATATAAATAGCTTGAATATTCTTTTCGTTCGTAATATCTTTTGCTTCAGGGGTATATA
>CAZEWS010000239.1:0-1538 GCA_964515985.1 uncultured Rikenellaceae bacterium
GACGTTTTAGTCAGGGTGTGACCAAAGCGTCATCACATTCGACATTTATTATTTATCATTTGATATTCGAAATTTGAAATTTATTTCTGAAAATTAAGGTTTTTTTTAATTCACCCTGTGAAACTATGTCCTTATGGCTTCAGGGGGGAAAGACTCTTTAAAAGTCCGTTATCTTTTGCAAAATCCAGTATCTTTTCCGCATTTTTTTTTGGATTATCTTCTTCCAGAGTAACCCTGAACACCATCTTTTTTTCTTTTCTTGACAAGCCAAATTGGTATGCTTTGTCATAATAAGTAAGGCTAAGATCGATTGCTGTTGAAAAATCTCTCTTTTCTATGGCTTCAATGGATTGCCGGGTATTTAATCCGCCAATCCTTTTGGAGATTTTAAAAATTGATTTTTTCAATTCTTCCTTGTTAAACTGAGCATATTCTTTTTCTAAACGTTTTATCCTTAATGGTTTTCCCATTTCGAGGGCAATTACCGGACTATTTCTCATTTGAATCCAGATTTCGTCAGGAATAAAATTTTTCCCTATTGCCTTGCTTTCGTCTTCGAGCCATATGTTTCGATGAAAATCCAGACTGATCCATTTTTCAAAAAGGTTATTTCCATACTGTTCATTTGATGGTTGGGAATCCTGACCGAGGGCTCCAAAGGCCGATCCTTTATGATTAGCAATGCCTTCCAGATCGACCACCTGTTCTCCAAGATTTTCAATTTCATAAAGGATTGCAGTTTTCCCGCTTCCCGTTTTACCACCAAGAATAATCAGATTCACTTTCTTTGAGTAATATTCCTTTTGATATCTCCGGTAGGCTTTGTATCCACCATTTAGAACAAACGTTTTAATACCAGCTGTATTGAGTAACCATGCCATACTTTCACTTCGCAGACCACCCCTCCAGCAATGGATTTTTACTTTGTTATTCTTTGCTATGCTTTTAGATTGTTCGACTAACCCGGCTCTGATGGCGGAATTACGGCTTTCGTCCTTGTATTTAATGCCAACAATTGCGCGTTCGTCGTCATTAAAAAGAGGAACATTACTAGCTTCGGGTATATGCCCTTTCAGAAATTCTCCTGGAGAGCGAACATCAATTACAGGTACATTTTTTGCTTTCATAAGAAAATCCTGTATCTGTATTATTTCCATTATCTATAGTCCCTGATCCAATTCTGATCCGTCTCCTATTTTGGTATCAAACTGAATTCCATCTTCCATGTAAACCATTGCACCTGCCTCAGTAATTATGGTCTCCCCGGGATCTAATTCAATCTCAACTAGTTGAATATCATCTCCGAAGATCTTATAATCAATCTCATGTGATTTCATTTTAGTCTGATTTTATTGATTCTGAAAACCATTTTATCAAAACCCTTTTAATTTCATCAACACGAATGGGCTTTGCAATGAAATCATTCATACCAACCTCTTTCATTTTGTCTTGAATCTCTTTGTTGATATCTGCTGTAAGTGCAATAATGGGCAAGTTATGGTTTTGTTTTCTTAATTTCTTTGTAGCTTCCATACCGT
>CAZEWS010000239.1:1548-6271 GCA_964515985.1 uncultured Rikenellaceae bacterium
TATCATTAATTTTAGCAATTGCATCATTGCCGTTTTCTGCCATATCAATTTCAAAACCCAAATTTTTGAATATGGCTTTTGCCACTTGTTGATTTATCAGGTTATCTTCTGCGACCAATATCTTCAGGTCTTTCTTAATTATGGCAACTTTATATGTTTTGTCTTCATCAAGTTTGATATTTGGGAAATTGGTTTGGAAGATATCAAAGATTTCAGATGATTGGTATGGTTGGATCAAATAGTAATCAACTCCTAGTTTTTTACATTTTACAAAATTCCCTTTTTGATTGTTGGAACTTACAATTATGATAAGGAACTTGTCGCTTAATTTATGTTGGTGAAGTTGTCGTGCAACTTCAAAACCATTGAAAGAAGGGGTATCACTTATAATAATTACGTTATAGCTTTCAGTACGGTTTGTAATATTCGATTTTATCAGATCTATGGTTTTCTCCTGAAAATTTGTAACATAGGAAGAAATTCCAAAATCTTGAAGGATTTCTAACAAATGATTATCTTTCCCGGTTTTTTCATTGATAATCAGGGTTTTTATTTGATGATATTTGGTAATTTTTTCATCCCGTATAATTTTCTTGATCTTTTCATTTGAAAAGACTTTTATGATGAAGCTGAATCTGGTTCCGGGAGTTTCCGGGTCGTCTGAAATGCCTGAAGGAGATTCAACCCATATTTCTCCTCCCATCAGCTCAACGAGTTGTTTAGAAATAGTTGTACCCAGTCCGGTACCACCGTATTTTCTTGTGGTTGAATCATCAGCTTGTTTAAAGGATATAAATATTTCCTTTAATTGTTTTCCCGGAATACCAATACCCGTGTCTTCAACATCAATTTGAACGGTAAGATTGCCGCAGTATTCCTCTACTAATTTAACCGTCACCATGATTTTACCTTTTTCGGTAAACTTTATGGCATTGCCTGTTAAATTTGAAAGGACCTGGCGTAAACGGAAGGGATCACCAATAATTTTGTCCGGAACATTGGGTTCGATACTTAAAATAAAATCAAGATTCTTTTTCCAAAGATCCGGTTTGAAAATATTTAAGGCATAATCCAGTTCTTTACTAAGGCTAAAAGGAATTTCTTCAAGCATCATCTTGCCGGCTTCAATTTTCGAAAAGTCAAGGATATCGTTGATAATAGATAGCAATAAATCGGCTGATTGTTTTATTATTTGAGCAGATTCCTGTTGCTTTTTAGTTAATTTCTGGCGTGAAAAAGCATCAGCTATACCAATAATGCCGTTTAAAGGTGTGCGGATCTCATGGCTCATTTTTGCCAGGAATTCTGATTTAGCCTGATTGGCAACAACTTCCTGTTTTCGTGCTTTTTCAAGCGGAGTAACATCAACGAATGCTTCAAGCGTTATATCTTCACCCTCGAGTTTAAATAGGATTTCTTTTTTATAAATAACGATTTCTTTCCCGTTTTTCTCATACGAAAAAAACTGACTGATATCGAAAGTTAAACCAAAATATTCTTTGTAAAGAAAATTCTTTCCGAAGGAAAAGCGGTCTGAAATATCTTTCCCAACCAAATCTCCTTCTTTCTCCAGAGAAAACATCTCAATAGCCGTGTTGTTAATTTTCCTGATTTTTCTATCCTTACCAAGCATCATAATTCCTATGGGCAGGGATTCAAGGATTTGAGCAAGTGCCAGTTCAGATTCTTGCAACTTTTCTGCTTCAATATTTTGTCTGCGAATAAAGAAAAGAAAAATGAAAATAATCGAGGAAACAAGAATCAGGGTTAAGAAAACAATGATAGTGGCATTCTTAATAATAGTATCCAGGATGGTTTCTGTTTTGAGTGTAAAAACAATGCCGAATTCTCTGTCTAAGATCCGTATTGGGTAATACGCTGAAATTACTTTCTCGTCCTTGTTATTGATCAAAACGGAATGAGTGAGAGCTCCCTGGAAACCTTCATTGAGGTCATCTGTGATACGAAGTAACTGGTTTATTTGTAATTCACCACCTGAAAAGTTGTTTAAAATGATTTCTCCTTTATCGTTTACTAACCATTGCCATTGGGTATTTTCAAGATGGGATTTCTCAAAAACAGAATTAATGTAATGAATGTAATCTATCGTAGCGGCAATATTTCCTGTAACGAAATTGTTGTTGATTATGGGTAAAAAAAAGACATACTTATTTTTTTCGATACTAATCTTTTCCCGTGGTACTAATTCCCTTTGATTATGAGTAGTATATGTGTCTGATATAAAGTTGTTATTATTATCTTTATATAAGTTAAAAACGTTTTTTTTGTTATCATAAAGTAAGATGTTCTTGATCAGGTTATCATATTTTGAGTAGAATATTTCAAGGTTCTTTGCACCTCGTTGCATTATTTCTTCATTATCGAAAAATTGCGTTATATCATCTAAAAATAATATTCTGTTCAAATCACTTACAAATTGAGATCCTACTTTTTCAATCTCCTCTTCGCATAACTGGGTTTGCTTTAAAAGGAAACTTTTTTGAAAGTCAACCTGCTGATCATAAATGTCAAAATAATAGTAGACATTTAAAGAGAGGATAATGACAATTACCGCAGAAATTAAAAAGTAAATTTTCCTCATTACAAATTTAATGTGTAATTACTTAGAACGGAATTCGAAAGATGAAGTTAATACAATAGGTTCAACAAACAATAGTACAAAAGATCAAGGTAAAAATATAAATAAACAAGTTAAGATAAAAATAACTGGAATTCAAATCTTATCAGGAGTTTCTTAACGCCGGTATTTCCCTTCCTTATCGGAAAGTATATTGAGGTAGCTTTTGTATCTTGATGTACTGATCTCTCCGTTTTCCACACCTTTTTTAACTGCACAATTTGGCTCATTGGTATGCAAGCAATTATAGTACTGGCAATCTTTTGAAAGCCTGAAAATCTCCGGGAAAAAATGATAAATTTCATCTTTTTGCATATCGACAACTCCAAATGCCTTAATGCCTGGTGTATCAATAATATAGCCACCAAAAGCAAGTTCATGCATTTCGGCTAATGCGGTTGTGTGTTTTCCTGTTTGATGAAATGCCGATATTTCTGCTGTTTTGATATTCAGATTGGTATCAATTGCATTAATCAGTGTTGATTTTCCAACTCCTGATTTTCCGGAAACCACGTTGATTTTATTTTTCATTGCTTTCCCCACTTTTTTTATGTTTATCTGTTTTAATGCAGAGGTTTCATAACATGTATATCCAATCTTTTTGTATATGGATATTAAATCCTTTAGTGTATTTAGCATTGGATCGCTGTAAAGGTCTATTTTATTAAAAATGATATGAACAGGAATTTGATAGGCTTCAGCAGTGACCAAAAACCGGTCAATAAACTCATTTGACGTTTCAGGAGATACAAGGGTTGCGATTAGAAAAGCCTGGTCGACATTTGCAGCAATAACCTGAGAATATTTTGAAAGCTTTGAAGATTTCCGGATGATGTAATTCTTTCGGTCGAAAATCTCTGTAATAACGCCAATTTGTTTTTTCTCATCGACAAAAATTCTCACCCGGTCTCCAACAGCGACCGGATTTGTCGATCTACTCCCCCGGATACGAAATTTCCCTTTAATTTTACAATTAATTGTATTTCCGTTATTCAGTTTGACGGAGTACCAGCTACCAGTGGATTTTATGATAAGTCCTTTTCCCACCTTCTTGTTTTATCCTATGCCTTCCGAAATTCGGAGTACCACCACCAACTCAAAGCTCCGATAAAAATTAATCCCAATATTCCACCGGCTAAAGCTACAGGTATGGCACATGTAAATGTGGTTTTTAGAATTTCGAGCACAACTGGTACCATGGCAATCAAAGGGATCCATTCAAAGTGATACCGGACAAACAAAATATATAATCCCAGTAGAATTAGCCCCAGGAATCCTCCCGATATTAACCAGTAAGAATAATTTTCGAGTGAACCGGCTTCAATCAGCACTCCTAAAAGAACGACCAATGTTCCAAACAATAACCGGCCATTTGACCATCCTTTTGTCAAAGTATGAAGTCCGAAATAAAGGGTCAGTAAGAAACCGGTTAACAAAATATATTTTTGAATTTTAGCAATACCAATGCTTAAAACCGGCCATTTTGAATTTGCTGCCAGAAATTCGCCCCATAAAGGTGAATTTTTTACCTCAAGCTCCGAAAACAAAGCAAACAGTCCCATTACTGCCAACCCAAGCCCTGTAGCTTTTAGTATGTTATATTTTCCCGATTCTCCGGCAGGGATCAGATTAACCGACATCCCTCCAATAATCCCTAAACCTGCAGAAATAAAAATCCCACCGATAGCAATAGTAACAATCATCATGGTAATAAAATTACTCATGGGCAAACTGGTCTGATACCCGGCTATCAAGGTGTCCCAGCTTAGGAATTCGTCCAGAAAAAACAAAACAAACAAACCGATGGTAAAATACAGGAACAGCCTTACAGAAAATCTTTTACGTGTCCACCAAATGATACCCACAACCATAGCGGCAATCACTATGATAATTATGGAAACCTTTCCAATTGTTTGTATTATGCTCCGTTTACTCTGCTGATCGTCATAATTTCTTTCCCAATCTTCAGGAATATGTACAGAAGAGGAAACCAAAACAACCTCATCGCCGTCAATGGAAATTTGGTATCTGCCCTGGCCCTTTTCCAGTGTATAATTCAATGTATCGGCATACACAAAAGCCCAA
>CAZEWS010000240.1:0-6249 GCA_964515985.1 uncultured Rikenellaceae bacterium
CATCGCCTTTTTTTTCTTCCTTATGGAATCTTAAATTTTCAAGTAACATAACTTCACCGGGCTTCATCCCTTGTGCAAGGTTCAGGGCTTGTTCACCAATACAATCCTCAGCGAACTTTACATCCAATTCCAGTAAACCGGACAGAAGTGAAACGATATGTTTGAGCGAAAATTTCTCTTCATACTCATCTTTTGGTCTGCCCAGATGAGACATCAGGATGACTGAACCTCCACTGTTAAGTATTTTCCTGATGGTAGGAAGGGCAGCCCGGATCCTTGTATCATCAGTAATTTCATAATTCTCATTTAGGGGAACATTAAAATCAACCCTGATGATGGCTCGTTTTCCTGTAAAATTATAGTTATCAATTGTTTCCATATCTTTTTATTTAATAAGTATTAGTAAGTAGTTCTAAGTCTTGAGGTTTAATCAGTCTGTAATGTTGATAAATAAAAAAAAGAATGAATCAGTGAATCAACCACCTCCCCCTCCCTTCGGTCGGGTACTCCTCCTTTCCAAGGAGGAGAATTTGTTGTTAGTATAAACCCGTAACCTGTAACTGGTAACCCGAAAAAACCAGCAACCAAAAACCAAAAACTAAATTTGTGCTGACAAAAGTATTAAGATTAGGGAAGACAGCCAATTCTTTTTTTAATTACTTTTGCCTGGAACTTAATAATCTTAACGGATGTTTTTCAAAGATGTAATAGGGCATGATATTATTAAGAAACGGCTAATCAAAACCGTTAAGGATAACAGGATTAGCCATGCGCAACTTTTTACAGGTCAGGAAGGATCAGGGAGCCTTGCGCTGGCTATTGCTTTTGCTCAGTATGTTTCTTGTCTTGACCCAAAGGAATCCGACTCGTGTGGGACATGTGTTTCCTGCCAGAAGTACATGAAATTGATACATCCTGATTTGCATTTTGTTTATCCTGTTGCAACGACAAAAACCATTACAAAAGACCCTGTTAGTGATGATTTTATCAATGATTGGAGATCCTTCATCCTTGATAATCCTTACCAGGGACAAGAACAATGGTACGAATATATCGGAGTGGGGAACAAGCAGGGAATAATCAGTAAGAACGAGAGTTATAAAATCATCCGGAAACTAAGTCTTAAAGCTTTTGAGTCGGAGTATAAAGTGATGATTATTTGGCTGCCGGAGAAAATGAACCAGGTTGCAGCCAATAAATTATTGAAAATAATCGAAGAACCGTCTCCTAAAACCCTATTTCTGCTGGTTTCAGAAGATCCAGGTAAAATATTGCCGACCATCCTCTCAAGAACCGTTATTAATAAAGTCCCGAAAATTGATAAAAACAGTTTGTTTAATACCCTGAAGGGGCGGTTTCTGATAAGCAATGACGAGTTGAAAAAAACCGTTCAACTTGCTGACGGAAATTACCTGCAAGCTGTTGATTTGTTATCAGAAGAAGAAAATAACCTGGATAATTTCCGGATGTTTACACAAATCATGAGATTGTGTTATGCAGGGAAAGTCATTGAAATTGTCAAATGGGTGGATGAGGTTTCAATAAAAGGCAGGGAAAAACAAAAATCCTTACTGGCTTATGCATTGCGAATGATAAGAGAAAATTTTATGTTAAACCTGGCTAAAGGACAAAATGAAAAAATTATTCAATTATCAGGCGATGAGGCTGAATTTTCGAAAAAGTTTTATCCGTTTATTCACGAGAATAATGTTTATAAAATTGCAGAAGAATTCAATCGTGCCCATTTTCATATCGTTTCAAATGCGAATAGCAAAATTGTATTTCTTGACCTGGCATTAAAAATAATAAAATTGATCAAAACTTAATTTTCATTAATTTTGTTCAATTGAGTTAATATAATCTCACCCTGAGACAATACAGGGTTTATTTTAAGATTAAATAAAATGAGTGAACAGGAGAAAAATTGCAGGATTTGTTCATCTAATACCGCCATACCATCCTCCGAATATACGGGTAGCTGTTTTAAGTTAAATACATTTGATTGGCTTGGTGATCTTCCTTCAACAAGTTTATCTGGTAATCTTGTTGAAATAAGATTTAAAAACACAAGAAAAGGATTCTATCAAAATGTCAACTCTATTAGGCTTCAGAGAGGTGATATTGTTGCTGTTGAGGCTTCCCCGGGACATGATATTGGGATTGTCTCCTTGACAGGAGATATAGTTCTTATCCAAATGAAAAAAAGCAAGATTTCTCCTGGAGATTATGATTTTAAGAAGGTTTATCGCAAGGCAAAACAGGTTGATATTGAAAAATGGGAGGAAGCAATAAGCCTGGAAGATTCCTCCATGCTCAAAGCCAGAAAAATTGCGGATGATCTGAAGCTGAATATGAAAATCGGTGATGTTGAGTATCAGGGAGACAAAACAAAGGCTATCTTCTATTATATAGCCGATGAGCGGGTTGATTTCAGGGAATTGATAAAAGTTCTGGCTGAAGAGTTTAAAGTACGTATTGAGATGCGGCAAATTGGGGCACGGCAGGAGGCTGGCCGGATCGGAGGAATTGGCCCGTGCGGAAGAGAACTCTGTTGCGCAACATGGATTACAAATTTTGTTTCCGTTACAACCAGTGCCGCCAGGTATCAGGAGCTTTCTCCTAATCCGCAAAAACTGGCAGGACAATGCGGAAAATTGAAATGCTGTCTGAATTATGAGTTGGATTGTTATGTCGATGCACAAAAAGACTACCCTGATAAGTCTATTCCGCTGGAAACTAAAGATGGGCTTGTTTATCATCAGAAAACAGATATTTTCCGTAGGATTATGTGGTATTCATTTGACCGGGAATCAACAGTTAATCTTACACCGGTTCCGGTCGAACGGGTAACTCAAATTCAGGAGTTTAATAAGAAAGGATTGAAAGTATCATCTTTAATTGATAAACAAATGCTGGTAGGAGAACAACCTCCTGATTTTGAAGATGTAGTTGGACAAGAAAGTGTTACCCGATTTCAGGAAAAATACAAAAAAACGAAAAAAAGAAAGAAAAAAAGAAACAAATGATAGAGTTACATATTTCGTGACTGGCAGAACCTGTCCGACCACTGGCGGAAACATAGTTTACATATCCGGATGAAGCATTTTACGGCCGTCTTACAAATTTTAGCATTTCTCCTTTCTTTTTCTATGCTATCCTGTGACCCCGACAGGGTATATGAGGAGAATGTTCTAATTCCGGAACATAAATGGAACCGGAATAATCTTTTGCAATTTCAGGTAAATATTACGGATACGGTTAGTTCTTTTAACCTATATATTAATATTCGAAATGGAGACGATTATTCTTATCGCAACCTCTTTCTTTTTATTAATACTTATGCTCCAACAGGTGAATGGGTGCGTGATACCGTTAACTGCATTTTGGCGAATGAAAAGGGAAAATGGCTTGGCAGTGGTATAGGTGATATTTATGATATTCAGATCCCGTATAAAAAAAATGTGAGATTTCCTTACCCTGGTATATATTCTTTTACGTTCGAACAAGCAATGCGAACAGAAGAACTATCGCATGTTTATGATGTTGGATTAAGAATCGAAAATGCAAAATTTAAATAGAGTCAATTCATGAAGTCAGTATTTTATTAAAACAAGCACCAAATTACAAAATACAAAATTCAAATAAATCACAAATTCCAATCCCGAAATCTCAGGATTGAGTATTGTTATTTGTGAATTGATTTTTGGTGCTTTATATTGAAATTTACGATACTTTCAACACAAACATTTAATAGTCTTAAATAGAGGTGGGAAAAAAAAAGCTTAAACGTTGGGTTGAAATGGAAGCTTTCGAACATGTTGTTCAACCAGGGTTCGAGGAAGTTTATAAAAAAGATTACTATCTAAAAGGGAAATGGGCTAATGAGTTTTTTGGCAATATGAATCCGGTTATTCTTGAGCTTGGTTGTGGAAAAGGTGAATATACCGTTGCCCTTGCCAGAAAAAATCCGCAAAAGAGTTTTATCGGGGTTGATATAAAAGGGGCCAGAATGTGGCGTGGTGCAAAAGATGCTATGGATGAGCAATTGAAAAATGTTGCTTTTCTCCGAACACGGATCGAATTAATCAATTCCTTCTTTGGTACAGATGAAATTAGTGAAATATGGCTTACTTTCCCTGATCCGCAGTTAAAAAGACGGCGGAATAAAAAAAGACTAACCTCCCCGCGGTTTTTGAACTCCTATAACCAATTTCTTAAACCCGGAGGAATAATTCATTTGAAAACGGATAATGCTGTTTTGTATCACTATACACTTAATCTGATAAAGAAAAACAAACTCGAAATCGTTAAATCATCTGAAGATTTATATAATGAGGATGAGGTAACCAATGATTTAGCCATAAAAACCCATTATGAAAAACAATTTTTATCACAAGGGGAGAAAATATATTATTTGAGTTTTAAACCGGCAAGAAAAAATCCCATTTTAGAACAAGATGAAAGAAAACGGATTCTTTGAAGAAGTATTTAAGGTTACCCGGTTAATACCTTCCGGAAGAGTAACAACATATGGTGCTATAGCGAGATATCTGGGTACAGGGCAATCAGCCCGCGTTGTTGGATGGGCCTTGAATAATTCCAATTATTTTGAATCATTTATACCCGCTCACAGGGTCGTTAACAGAAAAGGTTTGTTAACCGGAAAACATCACTTCGGTAATGCCAACACAATGAGGCAATTGCTTGAAAATGAAGGTGTCCGAATTGAAAATGATTTGATAATGAATTTTGAACAGCATTTTTGGGATCCGGGTAAAGAATTAGCATGAAAGCCACTACGTTATAGTTAAATAGCGTCTGTCCATTAAGTCATTGTATTAAAAAAAATGTTTGGTGTTTAGTATTTTGGAAATTGAATTTTACCTGCCCTGTGAAATTACAAAGCAATATTTTACAGGGTAAATAATTTGGTGATTGTCCGAAGGACTCCTTTTCCCGAAGGGATCCCTTTGGGAGGAGAAATTTGTTTTTTTTATCTTTTTCCTTTCCCGCCCGGACGACTGACGTAGTTTCCGCCCGGATGACCCGGTCGGACGGACAGTCGGGCGGGTATCTTTTGACTTTATAATAACCCACCGTATTTTACATGAAACAAATAAAATATTTATATTTGCACCTTTAATTTAAATTAAATAAACATAAAGAGTTGGTTTAGATGATGGCTTATTCTGAAGAACAAATATTAAATGCCCTCCGAAGAGTAAAACACCCTGAAAAAAGCGAGGATATTGTTTCATTAAAAATGATCGAAGATTTAAAGATAAAGGGAAATGAAATCAGCTTTTCACTGGTGTTTTTAAAGTCGCAAGATCCTTTTGTTAATTCTATAAAAAAGACCTGCATTAAAGCCATATCAACATATGTTGATAAAAAAGCCGGTGTTAGCATAAATACGGTTATCAGAGGTAAAGCACCACAGGAGAAAAAAGAGATTTTAACAGGAGTAAAGAATATTGTTGCTATAGCATCGGGAAAGGGAGGTGTTGGGAAATCCACTGTTGCTGTCAACCTGGCTGTATCTCTTGCAAAGATGAATCACAAGGTGGGACTGATCGATGCTGATATTTTTGGTCCTTCTATTCCCAGAATGTTTGATGTGGTAAATATCCGTCCGAAAGTTCACCCTGTAAAGGGAGTTGATATAATTATTCCAGTCGAAAAACATGATGTTAAACTTCTTTCAATCGGATTTTTTATTAATCCTGATGATGCGCTGGTATGGCGTGGACCCATGGCAACCAGTGCCCTGAAGCAACTAATAAATGAAGCCGATTGGGGAGAGCTGGACTATTTACTGGTTGACCTGCCTCCGGGAACGAGCGATATCCATTTAACCCTTGTACAGGAAGTGCCTGTCACAGGTGCAATTATTGTAAGCACACCACAAGAAATCGCACTGGCTGATGCTATTAAGGGCATTTCCATGTTTACGGGAGATAAAATCAATGTGCCCATTCTGGGACTAGTGGAAAACATGGCATGGTTTACTCCCGCTGAATTACCGGATAATAGATACTATATTTTCGGGAAAGAAGGTTGCGAAACTCTTGCAAAACAATATAATGTACCATTACTTGGTCAGATACCCATTGTACAGAGCATTTGTGAAGGTGGAGATAACGGTATCCCCTCTGCTTTGGATGAAGGATCCATTGTTGGGAAAGCCTTTCTGGAATTGGGGAAAAAGGTTATTGTACAGTTAGACGCCAGAAATAAATTAAAACCACC
>CAZEWS010000241.1:0-6228 GCA_964515985.1 uncultured Rikenellaceae bacterium
CCCGCCCGTACCGAACGATACCTGCCCGAAAGAATGAATTCTTTCATTCAGGTGGGCGTTCGGGCGGGGAATAATATAAAATCTAAATAATCCAAGCTGCAACTCGAACTAATTACTTTTTGTCTGTAGAGGATTTTTTTATATGTATGATGTAGAGACCCGAAAAAGTAATTAAACCATTTAAAATTAAAAGTTCGAACCCAAACTGGTACCCAAAGAGCCACTCCTCAGAAAAATAATTTAAAATAACACAAATTATGGGGGAAAGGACTGCTACTATGGGTACCAATTTGTCCCTTACAGAAAACCTGGTAAACAAGCCAAAACTGTATAATCCCAATAAAGGACCATAAGTATATCCTGCAACAGTAAATAGTGCACTAATCACACTTTGGTTATTAATTGCTTTAAAGATCAGTATTACCGCTAAAAGAACAAAGGAAATAAATACATGCACTTTCTTTCTTAGCCGTTTTAATTCCAATTCACTTTTTCCTTTAGAATTTAAAATATCAACGGTAAAGGAAGTAGTTAAAGCTGTAAGAGCCGAATCGGCACTGGAATAAGCTGCTGCAATTAAACCCAAAATAAAAAAAACAGTTACCATCGAACCCAAATACCCCTGGGTTGCAATGATTGGGAACAAATCATCAGATTGGGAAGGATAGGGTATTCCGTTTTTGAAAGCAAACAGAAACAACAATACACCCAAAGACATAAATAGCAGGTTTACAGGTACAAGTACAATACTGAACCAGTACATATTTTTCTTTGCTTCACGTATATTTTTACAGCTCAGGTTCTTTTGCATCATATCCTGGTCTAAACCGGTCATAACGATGGTAATAAATGCACCACTGAAAAATTGCTTGAAAAAATATCTTTTATCATGCCAATCATCGAAGAAAAATGTTTTTGAAAAATCACTTTCAGCAATGATGTTTACCATACTCTTAAAATTCAGATCCAAACTATCGCTGATATAGTAAACGGTAAATCCAACCGCCAAAAGCATAAAAAGAGTTTGCATGCTATCGGTCCAGATAATGGTTTTTATTCCCCCCTTAAATGTATAAAGCCAAATGAGAAGAATTGTTATTGTAACGGTTGCCCAAAAAGGAACTTTCCATGCATCAAAAACTGTAATCTGTAAAACATTGGCAACGAGGAAAAGCCGGAAAGAAGCGCCAATTATCCTTGACAAGAGAAAAAATGAAGCGCCGGTTTTATAGGACCAGAAGCCAAAACGAGATTCCAGATAAGTATAAATGGATGTTAGGTTTAACCGGTAATAAAGAGGCATCAGAATATTGGCAATCACAAAATAGCCAAGTAAGTATCCAAGTACCATTTGCATGTATGAAAACTGGCTGTCGCCTATCCATCCCGGAACGGAAATAAACGTTACACCCGAAAGGGATGCTCCGATCATACCAAAAGAAACAATATACCAGGGCGATTTCCTGTTCCCAAGAAAAAAAGCAGCATTATCAGCTTTACGTCCCGTTATGTATGATATTCCTATGAGAACAACAAAATAGGAAAGGATGATAAAAGCAATAGCAGAGGAAGACATTTGAAAAATCTTAACATTACTTCAATATTGCAAGGATACGAAAAACTATTATTCTTAAAAAATGTTGGTAATGGCTCGTAATGATGTTAATTTTGATGGAAATAATTCGTGTCATGTAAAGTATAAAATGATTATTATTAAAAAGGCTAAGGAAATGTTTCAGGATAAACATGTTACGATCAATATGATATCATTCAAAACCTTAGTCTATGCTGTTGAATATGTAGGATTTTGTCGAAAAAATGTTCGTACCTTTTTTCAATCAACCTTAAATATCGAATATTGAATATCGAATTATTAAGTTTATAATAAAATTGTTAATATAAATTCTAATTAATATTTCTAAATAAATCGTATAAATAATTAAGAATGAACATGTAACAGAATAAAAATATTTAACAGATTTAACACCTTTGCCTTCTCATAAGCCTTGTCAATACAATAATATGTATAAACAATTAAGATGAGCATACAAAATTATCCATCCAGTTTATTGGAGGATGCTGTAAATGAATTTGCCAAATTACCCGGAATAGGACGAAAAACGGCACTCCGGCTTGTTCTATATTTATTGAAACAGGAAACTGAGGAAGTAAATCACTTTGGCGAGACAATGATAAAATTGAGAAATGAAATAAAATATTGCACGAGTTGTAATAACATTTCCGATACCGAAGTATGTAATATTTGTGCGGATAATTCAAGGGATCATTCCATAATATGTATTGTGGAAAATATTCAGGATGTATTATCCATTGAAAATACTCAGCAATACAATGGTATTTATCATGTCCTGGGTGGAATTATTTCGCCAATGGACGGCATCGGTCCGGGAGAATTAAAATTAGATACCCTCGAAGAAAAAATCTCAAAAGCTGAGGTAAAAGAAATTATTTTCGCTCTTAGTACAACCATGGAAGGAGATACCACTAATTTTTACATCTATAAAAAGTTTAAAATGTATCCCATAAAAATATCAACAATCGCCCGTGGTGTATCAATTGGCGACGAACTTGAATATGCAGATGAAATCACGCTTGGGAGATCAATTCTGAACCGGACCCCCTTTGAAACAACTCTCGCTAAATAACATGAAACTTTCCGTTATCATTGTTAATTATAATGTGAAATATTTTTTAGAGCAAAACCTCTATTCGGTTCAAAAGGCTTTGAAAAATATCAAAAGCGAAATTTTTGTTGTAGATAACCACTCGGTTGACGGATCAAACAAAATGGTAAAGGAAAAGTTTCCTGAGGTTATTTTAATCGAAAACAAAAAAAACACAGGGTTTTCTTATGCAAATAATCAAGCCATCAGACTGGCAAAAGGGGAATATATTCTTCTGCTTAACCCGGATACTCTTGTTGAAGAAACTACTTTTGAAAAATGCATAAATTTCATGGACATAACCCCTACCGCTGGCGGATTAGGTGTGAAACTGATTGACGGTAAGGGAAATTTCCTTCCTGAATCGAAACGTGCATTGCCCACTCCGGGTGTGGCTTTCTTTAAAATATTCGGCCTTTCGAAAATGTTTCCAAAATCACGCTTGTTTGGCAAGTATAACCTGGGATATATCAATAAAGATGAAATTCATGAAATTGAAATCCTTCCCGGTGCTTTTATGTTTCTGCGGAAAAAAGCCATTGATGAAGTGGGATTATTGGACGAGGATTTTTTTATGTACGGAGAAGATATTGATCTGTCCTATCGTTTAATCAAAGCCGGATACGAAAATTTTTATTACCCCGAGACAACAATTATCCACTATAAAGGACAAAGCACTAAAAAAAGCAGTTTAAATTATGTTGTGCAGTTTTATAAGGCAATGATAATTTTTGCCAAAAAACATTTTTCAAATAAAAACGCAACAATTCTAAATAGTTTAATACACGTTGCAATCTATTTTCGGGCAGCATTAACTCTTCTTAAACGCTTTTTTAAACAATCGTTTTTGCCTGTAAGCGATGCTTTTTTTATTTATCTTGGGTTTTATATCATAACACCTTTTTGGGCAAGTTACAGATTTTCACTTGGCAGCAACTACCCCGGAGAATTTTTACTTCTTGCCGTACCGTCTTATATTCTAATTTGGTTATTCAGCATTCTTATAACAGGTGGATATGAAAAACCTATCAAACTTTTCAAATTGCTCAAAGGTGTACTTTGGGGTACAGTTATTATCCTGATTATTTATGCTCTGTTACCATTACATTTACGCTTTTCAAGAGCATTAATCCTGATCGGTGCTTTTTGGACAGGCATTTCACTTTTTACGTTCCGCATTCTCCTTAATTTGTTAAACATTAATGCATTTCAGTTTAGAAATAAATACGGAAGAAGAATTGTCATTGTTGGAGAAGAAGAAGAATCACAAAGGGTTAAATTGCTTCTGGAAAAGACCATAACAAATCCTGACATTATTGGTTTTGTAAATCCCCGGAACCACAGTCAATCAAATTACTACTTAGGCAATTTGGAACAAGTTGAAGAAATTATTACAATTAATAACATCAATGAGATTATTTTTTGTGCAAATGACATCCCTTCCAACATCATAATAAAATCGTTGATGAAACTTACACATCTGGATACTGCTGTTAAAATTGCTCCTCCGGAGAGTCTGTCTATAATCGGCAGTAATACAGTTGACCTGGTTGGTGACCTGTATCTTATTGAGTTAAATTCTGTTTCGAAAAAGATAAACAAAAGGAATAAACGTATATTAGATCTTTTATGCACTTGCTGCTTCCTTGTTCTAACCCCTGTACTGATCATCTTTGTAAAAAACAAAACAGGGTTTTTCAGGAATCTATTCCTGGTTACGATTGGAAGGAAATCCCTGGTAGGATATTACAAATCCGTTGAAATAACTACTGCAAATCTTCCCCCTTTGAAAAAAGGAATATTAACACCCCTTGAAGGGAAAACCAGGGAAGGATTAAGTAAAGAAACCATTGAAGGCCTTAACTTTATATATGCCAAAGATTATAAAACAGCAAATGACATCCACTTAATTTTGAAAGGTCTGAAAAACATTGGTAATTAGTGTCTATCCATAAAGTAATTGTTTTAAGCAACGCGAGATAAAAAAAAATGAATATCTTGCAAATCGTGTAATTTAGCCTTTTTATCAATAGATTAAGCGAATTGATCATTTTTCATTTCAAATCTCATAAATTTATTCTTAAATTCGTAAAATGATTATGTTTATCATATGAAAAAGTCCCTGCTTACACTAATTACTTTTTTTCTTATTTCATCCACTATTCTTCTTTCTCAGGTTGGTCAGGAAGTATACGATTATTCAACGAAGGAAGGAAGGAAAAATGCATTCATTGGGGCTGAAGCATACGTTTTGTTTGAAGAATATAATGAAGCTCTTCCCAATTACCAGTCCTTAATTAAAATTGACTCAACAAACGATAACTACAACTACCGTATTGGACTGTGTTATCTGAATACTCCCGGACAAAAAGACAAGGCTATCGAATACCTGAGAAAAGCCGTCAGGAATATAAACCCTAAATATAAGGAGGGTCGGTTTAAAGAAAAACAAGCCCCTGCTGATGCCTATTATTACCTGGGCCATGCCTACAGGGTAACCAACCAACTGGATTCTGCCCTGGCTGCATACCAAAAATTTAAAGAAATCCTCAATTCGAAAGTTTATGATAAAGTAATTGTTGAGGAACAAATGCAGGCTTGTCGGAATGCAAAAAAACTCCAGGAAAAACCACTGTTCGTCGAATACGAAAACCTTGGACCAATAATTAATTCCAGATTCCCTGATATCAACCCTGTTGTCTCCGGCGACCAGAAAACCATTGTATATGTTCAGTCTCAACAGTTTGGGGATTTTGTATTTTATTCAAAATATATAGATGAAGAATGGTCTCCTCCCTATAATATGACTTTTGATCTGGGAGCCCAGGATATTTTTTCTTCCAGTTTATCATACGATGGTACCACACTCTATTTATACAGGCTTGATAATTATGACGGGAATATTTATGTAAGCCGGTTTTCAGACGACAGATGGTCAACAGTTGAAAAACTGAATGATAACATCAATACCAAATTCTGGGAATCACATGCCAGTATCTCAAGTGATGGCCAATCCCTGTTTTTCACCAGTAACCGCAAGGATGGTTTTGGAGCACTCGATATTTATAAATCAGAAAAAGACACCACAGAAAATTGGGGGCCTGCAATTAACCTTGGTCCTAAAATTAACACTCCCTATAATGAAGAATCGCCATATATTTCAGTAGACGGAAAAACCCTTTATTTCAGTTCTTACGGCCATTACAATATGGGAGGATACGATATCTTCTATTCTAACCTCCTTGAAAATAATGAATGGTCGGCTCCGTTAAATATGGGTTACCCGATTAATACACCGGATGATGATGTGTTCTACGTTCCGGTTGAGGAAGGCTTTTACGCTTTTTACTCCAAATTTCCCGAAGAAGGATATGGGGAAAGGGATATTTTCCGGCTTGAAATTTTCTCCGATGAACACCCGAGAAAATTCCTCGTCCGGGGTATTATTTCACAAAAAGAATTAGGTCATAAAATCGATTCAACCTTCATAATCACCATCCTGAAAGCAATTGAACATGATACTGTGACTGTTATTCAGCCGGAT
>CAZEWS010000242.1:0-6196 GCA_964515985.1 uncultured Rikenellaceae bacterium
CCTTTATCGGATATGAAACCCTTGTGGTAAAAGCTAAAAAGGGTGAATCTTTAAATATTGTTTTAAAACGGAAATCAGACAAAAAGAAACTCGATTATCCTGAAAAAAAGCCTGTTACACAACTTAGTTTAAATGATAGTGTATTATATATAATAGATGGAAAAGAAGTAACAAATAAGAAATTCAGGCAGCTGAATCCTGATAATATACAGTCAGTCACAGTATTGAAAGGAGAGAATGCTGTAAAGAATTATGGTGAAAGAGCAAAAGATGGTGTGATTATTGTTACACTAAAGGATTATATTTCCAGCAATTCAAATAAAAAATATTTTGTAAAAGGTAAGGTCATTGATGATGGTACCGGTGAGCCTTTACCGGGAGCTAGCGTAATAATATTGAATACGACTATAGGCACAATTACGGATCTTAATGGTGAATTCTCCTTGCATGTGGATAAAGAAAAAGTCTGGCTGGCAATTTCGTATGTCGGATATAAGACCATCCAGGTGAAAGCTGAAAAAGGTAAATACTTGAATCTCAAATTAGAACGGGAATCTTACCGGTTAGAGTTAGATTACAAGGAGGTAAAAAAGATAGATGACACTCCAACACCTCCTGTAAAACCCACAAAATCATTTCAGGATGAGAAATTTGTGGTTGTTGAAGATGTCCCTCATTTTCCAGGAGGTAATCAAGCTTTAGTTGAATATATTTCCTCAAATATAAAGTATCCCAAAGATGCTCTTAAGGAAGGTAAATCAGGGAAAGTCCTGGTGACAGTAAGGATAAATGAAAAAGGTGAAGTTACAAATACCAGGGTGATAGAAGCTGTTCATCCTTTGCTGGATAAAGAAGCATTACGTGTGATCAGCACCATGCCTGACTGGAAACCGGGCACCCAACACGGAAAACCTGTAAGTTGTGATCTGATTCTACCCATTGAATTTAAGCTGGAGTAATATTCCAAACAGTACAACGATCCTCCCGGATCGTTGATTCATATGTCGCAAACGAACCGGAGCTTCGTTTTACAATAACGAACCGGAGCTTCGTTTTACATTCAACGAACCGGAGCTTCGTTTTACATAAATTCGTTGTATTCAGGATTGATATACGACCATCTCCAATCTTTTCTTTCTTTACATAATCCTGCTTTGATGGGATTGTCAAGTACATAACAGATAATTCTGTACAATTCCTCCCTGTCTCGGATTAATCGGTCGTAGCTTTCATGATGCCAAAACTGTCCTTTCAAGCCTAATAGTTTATTGCATCCTCTTGCACTGAAATTTTTAATGGATTGCATAATGTCTTGGAGAAATATTGAAGAGCCGGTCTCATCTTTCTCGAAAACGGTGAAAACAGCGTGCACGTGATTTGACATAATACAATAGCAATATAAATCAATTCGCTTATTATCCCAGTAATGAATAGAATCTGCCACCGCTTTGGCAACTTCAGGTTTTTTCATGAAGTGCTTTCCGGATTTTAAAGTATTAAGCTTTTTATCAAATTCCAGAAAGTATTTATTACTGGCTTCTTTCAGGTCTTTCTTTTTGTTGTTTGATTTTTCTTTGATCTGATATATAATTCGTTCAAACTCCATTTTTAATTCTGAAAATTCTCTATTTGAGTGCACTCCAGCTAATAACCATGTTACAAAAAATGTTTGCCCCTGGATCTGAAGATGTGGGAGATTTTTTCTGTAAAATTCTTTCTTTTCCATAAGCATGGATGCTGGTTTTGTACAACGATTTAGTACAACGATCCTCCTGGATCGTTGAAAAGATAACGAACCGGAGCTTCGTTTTACGATGTTCTACCAGGATAAACCTTCAATGCCTCATCCAGGCACTTCATTGCTTTCTCCAGATTCTCAATTTTTAATACATAAGCAATGCGAACTTCCTGTTTACCAAGCCCCGGAGTGGCATAAAATCCGGATGCAGGAGCAAGCATAACGGTAGCATTATTATACTCAAAGTCACATAGCAACCACTGTGAGAATTTATCCGTGTCGTCAACCGGTAAGTGAGTTACCGTATAAAAAGCCCCTTTCGGAAGCGGACAAACCACGCCTTCCATTTTATTTAAAGCGCCAACCATAAAATTCCGGCGTTCAATATATTCCTGATATACTTCCTTGAAATATTCCGGAGGTGTATCCAGTGCTGCTTCCGCTGCAATTTGACCAAAGGATGGCGGGCTTAACCTGGCTTGGGCGAATTTTAATGCTGTTTGAATAATTTCCCGGTTTTTGGTCACAAGTGCACCTATCCGGGCTCCGCAGGAACTATAACGTTTGGAAACGGAATCCATCAAAATAACTTGTTCATCAACGTCCTCAAGGTGCATAGCAGAGAAATGTGAATGCCCGTCATAGCAAAATTCGCGATACACCTCATCGGAAAAGAGGTAAAGATCATACTTCTTAATGACTTCTTTCAATTTAAGTAATTCCTCTTTGGAGTATAAATATCCCGTTGGATTATTCGGATTACATATGATGATCCCTTTGGTTTTAGGGGTGATCAGCCTTTCAAATTCTTCAATTGGGGGCAGTGCGAATCCGTTCTGAATCGATGCGGTTACAGGTTTTATTTTAACGCCGGCAGCAATTGAAAAACCGTTATAGTTAGCATAATAAGGTTCGGAAATAATCACTTCTTCTCCCGGGTTAAAGCATGACAACATTCCGAATAAAATAGCCTCTGAGCCTCCTGTTGTGATAAGGATCTCATTATGGTCAACATGAATATCGAGGTTTTGATAATATTTTGCCAATTTCCTGCGGTATGATTCGATACCGGCTGAATGACTGTATTCGACTACTTTCAGATCGGTATTTCTAATGGCACTAAGGGCAACTTCCGGAGTCGGAATATCTGGTTGCCCGATATTTAAATGATAAACAGTTTTTCCCTTTCGCTTGGCTTCCTCTGCATATGGAACCAATTTTCTGATTGGGGATTCCGGTATACGAATGCCTCTTTCTGATATCTTTGGCATGGTTAAGTTGTTTTTTTACAAAATTAGTTTTAATTCAGGATTTTCTATATGTTTAAGAATAGTGGAATAATGGAATAATGGAACCATTCTGTGAGCAAAGCGAACAGAATGTCTCACGAGCAGGTTTGAGCGAAGGACAGTGGGAGCGAGTAATAATGGGATAATGGAATAATGGGATAATGGAATAATGGGATAATAGAATAATGGAATAATGGAATAGCCGGAATTTTATACTTTTACAAAGTTACTTTTTGGATCAAGTTTTTAATGTAACATTGAACGATGGATATACCTTCAAAATACAACCCTGCCTTAACCGAAGACAAATGGTATCAGTACTGGCTGGATAATGGTTTTTTCAGATCGGAACCTGATAACAGGGAACCCTATACAATTGTCATTCCACCACCCAATGTAACCGGAGTGCTTCATATGGGGCATATGTTAAACAATACCATTCAGGACATTTTAATTCGCAGGGCAAGGATGCAGGGCAAAAACGCTTTATGGCTTCCTGGCACTGATCATGCTTCAATTGCTACCGAGGCAAGAGTTGTAGCCAGGTTGAGAGAAGATGGAATAGAAAAATCCCAAATAACCCGCGAGGAATTCCTGAAATATGCCTGGGAATGGAAAAAGAAACATGGAGGAATAATCCTCGAACAGTTAAAAAAGTTAGGTGCATCATGCGACTGGGAACGTACTAAATTTACCCTGGATGATGATATGTCGGAGAGTGTTATCCGGGTTTTTATTGATCTGTATAACAAAGGGTATATATATCGTGGTGTAAGGATGATAAATTGGGACCCACAGGCAAAAACAGCCGTTTCGAATGAAGAAGTAATTTTTAAGGAAGTTCAGTCGAAATTATACTACGTCCGGTATAAAATTGTTGGAAAGGATGAATGGTTAACCATTGCTACTACCCGGCCAGAAACCATACTGGGTGATACAGCTGTTTGCGTTCATCCCGAAGATAAAAGGTATAAGCATCTGATTGGTGAAAAAATAATTATTCCATTGGTTAACCGACCGGTTCCAATTATTGCTGATGAATATGTTGACAGAGAATTTGGGACCGGTGTGTTGAAAATCACACCGGCGCATGATGAAAATGATTATGAAATAGGCCTGAAGCATGATCTTGAAGTTATAAATATTTTCAATGAAGATGGCACCCTGAATGAGAATGCCCAAATTTTTACCGGCGAAGACCGGTTTGTTGCAAGAGATTTGGTAACGGAAAAACTCCGGGAAGATGGCCATATTGATAAAATAGAAGATTATGTGAATAAGGTTGGATATTCAGAGAGAACGGAGGCAGTCATTGAACCAAGGTTATCCATGCAGTGGTTTCTTCGTATGAAAGAATTGGCAAACCCTGCACTTAAAAGCGTAATGAATGATATGGTTAAAATATATCCGGCGAAATTTAAAAATACCTACCGTCATTGGATGGAAAATGTAAGGGATTGGTGTATCTCGCGCCAGTTATGGTGGGGACATCGTATTCCGGCTTATTATTTACCGGAGAGTGATGAGTTTGTTGTAGCAGATACACCGGAAGCAGCACTTGACCTGGCAAGAAGAAAAACAGGAAATCCTTCTCTTGATATTGAGGATCTGAAACAGGATGAGGATGTGCTGGATACATGGTTTTCATCATGGCTTTGGCCGATATCTGTATTTGACGGCATCAGAGATCCTCAGAACAAGGATTTCACCTATTATTATCCTACAAATGATCTTGTTACGGCTCCTGAAATATTGTTTTTCTGGGTTGCAAGAATGATTATTGCAGGGTATGAATATTGCAAAGAAAAACCTTTTCATAACGTTTATCTTACCGGAATAGTGCGTGATAAGCTTGGGAGAAAGATGTCTAAATCACTGGGTAATTCTCCTGAGCCCCTGGACCTTATCAGGAAATATGGTGCTGATGGTGTCAGAGTAGGAATGCTGTTGTGTTCCCCGGCAGGAAACGATTTATTATTTGATAAAAGCCTTACAGAACAGGGCAGGAATTTTGGCAATAAGATATGGAATGCCTTCAGGCTGGTAAAAAACTGGAAAGTATATCCTGCACTTGATCAGCCAAAAGCTTCAGCAATTGCAGTTGAATGGTTTAATGCCAAATTGAATCAGTCAATCAGGATACTTGATGATCAGTATTCAAAATACCGGTTGTCAGAAGCGCTGATGAACCTGTACAAATTATTCTGGGACGAATTTTCTTCTTGGTATCTTGAGATCATTAAACCCGCTTATCAGCAACCCATAGACAAATTAACGTATGAATCCACCATTGAGTTTCTGAATAAGCTTATCAAGCTCCTGCATCCTTTTATGCCATTTATTACAGAGGAGATCTGGCATCTGATTAAAAACAGAAAAGATGGGGAAAGCATCACGGTTTCTGAAATGCCAACAGGTGGAGAATATGATAATAAAATGATCGAAAGATTTGAAAAGACCAAAGAAACGGTTAGCTCAATCCGGACCATCCGGAAAGAGAAAAATATTCCCAACAAAAGGCCCCTGTCACTTAACGTTAAAGAAAAAGAAGAAGTTTACGATAATCGTTTCGGTGAGGTTTTAAAGAAACTGTGCTACCTTTTCGAAATTAATTTTATCACTAAAAAATTGGAGGGGGCTGTTTCGTTTATTGTTAAAACAACAGAATTTTACATTCCTCTTGGCGATAAGATTAATGCGGAAGAGGAAATCAGGAAGTTAGAGAACAAATTGGAGTATACCAGGGGTTTTCTCAGGACTGTAATGCAAAAACTTGATAACGAGCAATTTATAAATAATGCTCCTGAAAAAGTTATTCAGATGGAATTGATAAAAAAATCCGAGGCGGAAGAGAAAATTAAAGTACTTGAGGACAGGATACTCGAATTTAAAAAACCATTCATCAGGGAAATGCGTAGGTTAATGATCTGGATATTTAAAAAACCATATCTATTTATTGTCTTCTTGGTGAATAAAATCTGGGTTAAGTTAAAATACATTTTTAATGAAAATTGCCCGTAGGGCATTAATTATTGTAGAAGAAAAATTTGAAATTATAACTATTCCCTGTAGGGGATTAATAATCAAGCTTATAAATTAATCAGGAAATATTCCCAAAATACTGATTTATCAATCGTCTACAACGAATATGTCCATAGTGTTAATCATA
>CAZEWS010000243.1:0-625 GCA_964515985.1 uncultured Rikenellaceae bacterium
ATATTATGGTTAAGGGGCAGTGTTTTGTTTAGGTTGTTAACCTTTGCAGTAGTGGGTCTGTCACTTTTTCAAATAAGTTGTAAAAAAGAAATAGAGCAAACCAAATACAAAATTCCCGGTCTTATTACGGCGCCGCCAATGGGTTGGAATAGTTTTGACAGCTACGGAGTTTATCTTCATGAAGAAGTTGCGTTAGCAAATATCGAAGAAATGGCGAAAACCTATTTACCTTATGGTTATGAATATTTTATAGTTGACAACGGTTGGTATGGCGAATATAAATTAATTCCCGGAACAAAATACGCCGATGAGAAGCATGCTTCGGATGTCAGGCTTAATGAATACGGACTTGTTCAGCCTTCTATAACCTATTTCCCCAGTGGGTTGAAGCCTCTCATTGAGAGAGCTCATTCGCTGGGATTGAAGTTCGGCTTGCATCTGATGCGTGGTATTCCTCGTAAAGCCGTTCAATTGAATCTACCGATTAAAGGCACAAAATATCGAGCAAAAGATATTGCGGATACCAGCAGTATTTGTAAATGGTGTCATTATAATTATGGGGTTGATATGGATAAGCCTGGTGCCCAGGAATACTATAATAGTTTGATAAATCAGCTTGCAGATT
>CAZEWS010000243.1:635-5696 GCA_964515985.1 uncultured Rikenellaceae bacterium
TTTATTAAAGCAGATGATTTAACACCATACCCAAAAGAAATAATTGGATTTGCGAACGCTATTGAAAATTGTAACAGGGAAATTGTATTCAGTTTATCGCCAGGCGGTGGTGTAAAACTTTCGAATTTGCCATATTATAAAAGAGCAAATATGGTGCGAATCACCAAAGATATTTGGGACAGAGCATCAGATATTGATAAAGGATTTAAAGCGTGGGAAAAATACCGGGGAACAACCTGTGACGGATTTTATCCGGATTTAGATATGATCCCTTTCGGGAAATTGATGCTAATGACGCCAAAGAAATATTTTAAGGACAAGGAAAATTCCGAATTTGCCGGACACGGATGTACAAGATGGTGTCGGTTTACAAAAGATGAGCAGCTTACTTTTATTACAATGAGAGCGCTGGCTGCGTCGCCGTTGTTTATAGGCGGTGATTTACCGACTATGGATGATTTTTCCCGTGAGATATTGACCAATAAAGAGATGTTGGTATGTAATCAAAATGGTGTAATGGGCTTTAAAGTATACTCAAAAAATAAAATTGAAGTTTGGCTGACTCCGGATAAAAAAGTACCCGGCAAGGGCTGGATTGGGATTTTTAACAGGAGCGATGAATCGAGAGAGGCGAACTTATCAAAATCGGATTTATCATTAAATTACCGGAAAAACTACAATTTGTATAATATCTGGGATGATAAACAAGTATTATTCAAAGGCAAGATTCGTTCTTTTAATATACCACCTAATGGTGTTAAGTTTTTTAAGTTTGTAGTAATATCTTAATCATATAATAGGAGTTGACAATGCCTAATATTAATAGACGTGATTTTATAAAAACTATGAACAAAACAATTAACAGAAGGAGTAACATAAGATGATGAAATCAGGAATAATAACATTCATTTTAAGTTTTTTGATTTTGATATCGGCATGTAGTCAGAAAAATCAAAAGCAACAAGTAAAGTATCCTTCAGGGGAAGAGTTCTCTGTTGGCGAACCGGAGACGATCCTTACCTATAAGCAAAGGCAGGAAAAGGGGATAGGATGGATCGATACCGGCATTTATGCTATGAATGACGAAGGTCAGTGGAAATGGTTTTGCGGTGGTGGGTATAAGTATGGTATTGGACCCAAAAATAACCCCTATGATAGTGCAATCACAGGTTACATCGATGATATACCTGAACCACGGCCAGAGTCCAAATCCTGGGAAGAGATACATCACTCGGTGAACAATCACTGGATTGCAAATGTCTATCGCAATCCCCGGAACGGTCATATCCTGGGCTTCGTCCATCTGGAATACAAGTATGAAGGTAACAGGCGCCAAACTTATTTCCGTTTTGGGTTGTCAATCTCCAAAGATGGGGGTGAGACATTCAAATGGTGCGGATATATAATAAAACCTGAGCTGTCTTTTGAGACCTGGGTAAATGCCTTATACCAAAATGATATGTTAATACAAAATAATGTGGGGTTGGCAAACTACATTATCAAGGATGAATATTTCTATCTTTACTATCAGGATACGAGGGATCATCCGGATACTACCATTAATGGAGCAGCGGTTGTCAGAGCTAAGGTAGAGGATGTGCTTAGAGAAGCAGAAGAGTTTAAAACCGCTGAGTGGAAGAAGTATTATAAAGGAAAATGGAATGAGAAGGGTCTTGGGGGTAAATTTACTCCCTTGAATATTGAGCCTATGGGGTTCATGCATGGTGATGCAGCCTATAACAGTTATCTGGATAAATATGTATTGGTGACCCGCACCGGGAAACACACAGGGCCAAATGGACGTCCAGGGAAAACCAGTTCAATACTCATCTCATTTTCCTCGGATGGTCTACACTGGAGTGAGTGGCAGACTATTCATGAGGACAATCATTTACATGACTATCCGTCCATAATAAGCAGGGGAGCCGATAATGAAGTTACCGGTAAATCCTTCTGGGTATATTACGAGTATAGGGGCGGCCCTATCCTCCTGCCCGAAAAAGGAAAAAGGAGTGATTTCGGTTGGGACAGAGTACTTGTGACATTGGATAAGGAGTAATCAAAACTATAGAGCAATTTTTCAATACAAGTGGGACAGTAAAACCAATATATCGTATTAAAAATTAAGTATAATTCAAGTTAATAAGGAGGAACATAAAATGAAGAAATCAATAATATTAACATTTGTTTTAGGTAGTCTGATTTTGATATCGGCATGTAGCCAGACGGATCAAAAGCAACAAGTAGAGTATCCTCTCGGTGTTTTTCCTCCCGAAGCCTGTGGTGTTTGGTGCTGGTACTCAACGGGTGGTTCACCTAACCGATGGACTGGTAAAATCACAGCCAAAGAAACCTATCCCAAAATGCGTGGTGTGCCTATTGTTGTAGGATGGAATGAAATAGAACCTCAGGACAGCGTGTATAATTGGGAATTAGTTGATAGCATTATTGAAAAAGCAGCGGATAATAACAAGTATGTTTTCACGCTGTTATGGCTCAATCCTGTTAATCCTGAATGGTTGTATGACAAAGGCATCCCAAAGGTTGAGATCAATACCTTCAAAACCGATCCTCATTTCGCCACCCTGCCCTATCCGTTTGATGCAAAGTATAAATACTACTCTGAACGGATGATTAAAAATTTTGCCGACCATATTCGTAGTCTGCCACCGGAACTGTTCAAACGTGTTTTATTCCACCAAGTAGTGGAAGGTTCTACCGGCGACGGATATTGTTATAAGGGTAAACCCGGGGATCCAAAATATGCAATTCCGAGAGATGAATGGGCAGAGTACCAGGAATATATCCGGGAATTCACCATAAAGGCATTTCAGGATACAAGTAATGGGAAACCGCCTGTGGCTTTGTTGGTACATACAAACGATGTAGCACATGGAGCAAAAAGTTGTGAGGGATTAGTAGTAAAACAGGGATTTGCATCCCATTGGTATCATCCCAATGGCTCTAAATCGAAAATGAAAAATTTTGAACCCTATAACACGGATAATAATATATTGAAGCGTCCTGTGTTTTGTCGAGGAGAAGGTGAAGTATGGCGTCCTGATAAAAAATGGCTTCAAGATAATTCTTTGCAATACACCTTTCCGGGTCCCTCCAGTAAAAAATGGTGTCAAAAAGATTCATTGCAGAACCTGTACTGGAGCGCCCTGTACGCCCTCCATTGCGGATTGGATATCTGGAATCTTCCCGAATTTGTTCTCGAAAATCCAAGATGGTATATGGCGCTGGATATGTTTGATAAATATGCCGGAAGGAAGTATCCCCAACGTTCGCCCGTGGCATTTTGTGCATTAAAGGATGAATTGAATGCGGATGATAAAGTGCGTTTTCCGGAAGATAAGTACGGTGAAGCAAATAAGAAAAACAAAGATCGCGTCTTGAAAATATGTGCAGAATATGCAGATCATGGGGCAATTGTTGAAGATTTGGACGCCGCCCTGGGAGGTGGAATGAAAAGTAGAGCAAGGACAGGCTATAACGATGTCGGGTGGGACAGAATAGATGATGATTATTATCGATATTTATATCCGGTCGATAAATTGGAAACCAGTGTTGGCTGGTGGCATATCGGCCCACGAAGCCAGCCTTATGGACGTTTTGCACGAGGTTTTGAACATAAAACAGGAAAAGATACCCTGTATTTTAAATTAGACGACCGTTTTTTTGAGAAATATCCTGCCAGCAAACTACAGATTAGAATTGTTTGGTTGGATAATAATACAGGCTCATGGAAATTAATATACGATGCGGGTAAAGAGATGAAAACGGCAATAACTGTGAAGGGGAAAAACACAGGAAAGTGGCAAGAAAGGACAATAACGATCACGGATGCTATTATGAAACATAACGGTCCCAGAGGCTCAGATTTAGCACTGGTGAATACGGATGATAAAGATGATATTTTTCATATAATTGAAGTAAATCGGGAAATTCTTTTTTATAAAAATCCAAAATATACAATTGAACAGCGTGTGAATGATCTTTTAGGATGTATGACATTGGAAGAGAAAGTTTCGCAAACCATGGTCTTACGGGTGAGAGAAGAGTATGTAACACTTGATGAAAATGATAAATTAGCGATCGGTGATAAATTTAAGCGATTATTTGAAATACAAAAGGGCAGTATCTCCCAGGCAGGTAGAAATTTAGAACCCCAAAAAGCAGCTATATTATATAACCAACTTCAGAAATATGTCATAGAAAATAGCCGGCTGGGGGATTCCTGCGATATTTTCGTCAGAATGCTTAACAGGAGTCGTAGCTCAAGGAAATACCATATTCCCCCAACCTATCGCCATGGCATGCTCATGGGATCCTGAAATGGTACAGAAAGTCTACAGAATAACATCAAAAGAAGCCAGGGCCAGAGGATTTCAAATGGCTTATACGCCCAATGCGGATATCGGACGTGATCCCCGGTTCGGTAGGATTCATGAAACCTATGGTGAAGATACATACCTTACCAGTAGGATGATTGTGGCTGCAGTGAAGGGATTTCAAGGGAATACTCAAATGCCACATTTTATTGCTACCTGTAAGCATTTTGCTGGATACGGACAGGTTTCGGGAGGAAAAAACTTTGCCCCAGTCGAAATCTCACCCAGAACCTTTATCGATGAAATCCTACCTCCTTTTAAAGCAGCTGTCAAAGAAGCTAATTTACTTGGTATTATGCCTTCACATTGTGACGTGAATGGCGTCCCCTGTCATGGCAATAAAGAGCTATTAACTAATATATTGAGAAAAGAATGGGGTTTTCGAGGGATCATTGTTTCTGATGCTGATGATATCCTCCGTCTCGATTACTTCCAGCATGTGAAAAAAGATACTTCGGAAGCAGTCCTTCAGAGTTTAATCGCAGGGATCGATTTGGAACTTGGAGAGGGAGGATGTACAAAGTTAATTCAAATCATTCAACAGAATCCCAAATTGGAGTCTGTGTTGAATGAAACGGTTAAAAGGCTCTTAACGGTTAAATTTCAAATAGACTTGTTCATAGATAATTTTAACGTTATCTCCAACCATATTTTTGATGCCATC
>CAZEWS010000243.1:5706-6195 GCA_964515985.1 uncultured Rikenellaceae bacterium
AGACTTGTTTGATGATCCCTACGTGAATCCCGCCAATGCCAAAAAAGTCAGCCGCTCAAAGGAACATCTTGCCTTTGCTCAACAAGCTGCAGAACGCTCCATTGTGCTTTTGAAAAACACAAATCATATTCTCCCTCTCGATACAAGACGTATTCATACCATTGCTGTGATTGGTCCCACAGCTCATCCGAATCCGTCTGCCGGCTATCAAAGAAAAAAGCCGAGCATTAGCGTATTGGATGGCATCAAAAATATGGTTGGAGATAACGTTAAAATTATCTATGAACAAGGATGTGGTTTAACAAAACCAGTAAAAGGGAAAAAAGGTCAACATGAATTATTTATGCCTGAAGAGGAAATCGAATCTATTCAAAAAGCCAGAGATGCCGCAGAAAGAGCTGATGTTGTGATTCTTTGTGTCGGAGGAGACGAGACAACTGGTGGTGAAGCCATTTTCAGGGAGGGCCTTTGACGCGATCGGTGATAAAT
>CAZEWS010000244.1:0-6188 GCA_964515985.1 uncultured Rikenellaceae bacterium
GGATTGGCTTGAAGAGTATAAAAAGGATCCTTTACCATTGACAAGAGTCAATATCCAACTTGAATATTTTAATACAAGTTCATCCAAGTGTATTCTTGATGTTTTCAAGAAGCTTGAAGATATCCATAAAGCCAGGCATGATGTTGAAGTTAACTGGTATTATGAAGAGGATGATGAAGATATGCTTGAAGCAGGAGAAGACTATGAATCCATAATCCGGATTCCATTTAAAATGATTGAAATTGCCGAATGAGCTTTTTATAAAATGTTATTTAGAAAGAAGCTGCAATCCGGCAGCTTTTTTTTATTCTTCCGATTTAGCAAACTTACTGCCAATTTGTTCGAATGAATCCAGAAATTTCTTTAATAGCCTGTAATTTAAAGCACCATACAAAAGAATTGTTATCAACCATATGGCCAAAATATTTACCCAAAGCGTATCATAATATTTTCCAAAAAGTTGTTTTTGAGGTGAATAAAAGTGTGCTTTAATAAATTTGCTTTGAGGATCAAAAAAGATCGGATCAAATTTTCGAACAAGTTCACCCTTGTATTCCATGATTTTTTGACTTTCATTTGAGTTTTTAACAAACTCCTCAAGCGTTTCGTTTAAATAATCCCTTCTCATTTTACGGTATTCTTCCCGGTTTGTATTATCAAGATAAGTGATAATGGAGTCTTTTTTACTGTTTGCAATATTTCTTACCTTGGTATAGTATCTTTTCAATCTCTCAATATATTTCTTGGTCTGATCGATCAGTTCCGGCGTAAGCTTTTCATAATAAAGATTGCCCGCTAAGTCAAACTTTAAAACAGTATTGTCATTTAATTCTTTTTTTATTTCGTTTCTGAGAACTTCCAGATCATTAATGATTTCTTCTTTTTTATCCGGATCCTGGTAATTCCTTTCAACAGCTTCTAGTCTGTTTTTCATTTCCGGATACCAGTAAATTTTTTTAAAATCGGCCATACTGATTGTCTTATCCAAACCATAAAATTGCTTTTCGAATTTATTATTCATAAAATGGTATACTGCAAGTGCTTCGTAGCCCCACCTTGCAGTAATAAATTCTCCATACCATGGTATTTTGTTGGGTGATGAAAGCGAGGGATTCAGTTTCTCAAATTTTACCATAACCCCGCTCAATATAATTTGAGGAATTACCAGGAAGGGAATAAGTATATAGATAGTTACAACCGTTTTGAAACTATCCGAGATCACCAGTCCCATCATGTTTGACGTAGCCCAACAACTAAACATAACCAGCCAGTATTGCCAATACATCCCTTTAATTTCCATAATAGTATTTCCTACTATCACAAAGGCAAACGCCTGAATGGCAGAAACAATAAATAATACAGCTACTTTGGAAATCAGGTAGCTTGACCAGCTTAGGTTCAGAAAAGCTTCCCTCTTTAATAACTTCCGGTCCTTTATGATTTCTTCAGCACTAACCGATAGCCCCATAAATGTAGCTACGATAACAGACATGAACATATATATCGGCAAATTTTCGTTTTCGTAAAGACTGTACCCCATTTCATTACTCACATTGAAATATTTTATCAGAATAGCCAGAAAAAAGGCTAAAATTGGCGCTTCAAACAAGCTGATGACAAGGTACTGGGTATCAGCAAGTTTCGAAAGAATATTCCTTCTGGCAAAAATCAGGGACTGTTTTATTTTATAGGGGATATTAAATGCAATTTCCGGTATTTCATTGGTCGGTTCCAGCTTTGTTTGGTCTTTGAAGAAACGATTAAGGTAATTGGCGTTCCATTCTTTAGGTGATATCTTTCTGGTATTGGTAATTTTTCCGAATTCATCAAGTACATTTGATTCAACAATGTTAAATATCTGTTCCGGAGTCACATTACCACAAACATGACACTCGCTCTCGTTCCAATTAGCATGTTGAATTCTTGATTTGAAATAAATGATCGATTCAACCGGATCACCGTTATAAATTAACCATCCTCCTGTGTCGAGTATTATGAGCTTATCGAACATTTTAAATAAGTCTGAAGCAGGTTGGTGTATTACAACAAAAACCAGCTTTCCTTTCAAAGCCATTTCTTTTAAAAGATCAAGTATGTTTTCCGAGTCTCGTGATGATAAACCGGAAGTAGGTTCATCCAGGAATAAAACAGGCGGTTCCCTGATTAGCTCCAGGGCAATATTCAGCCTTTTTCTTTGTCCACCGCTAATTTTTTTATTCAAGGGACTGCCAACTTTCATGCCCTTAATTTCAAACAATCCAAGGGTTTTCAGCGTTTTATTGACAGTATCAATTATTTCATCTTCGGTATAATTATCAAAACAAAGTTTGGCGTTAAAATATAGATTTTGGAATACAGTTAATTCTTCAATCAGAAGATCATCCTGTGATACATGTCCGATAATTCCTTCAATCTTTTCTTTTTCCGTATGAATATTAACATCATTTATTAAAACTTCTCCACTCGATGGCACGTATGTTCCATTTAATACATTAAGCAGAGTAGATTTTCCTGCTCCACTGGCTCCCATTATGCCGATTAACCTTCCCGATTCTTCTTCAAAATTTATATCATGCAGTCCGATGTTCCCTCCTTTGAATTTATATTCAAGATTCTTAACCTCGTAAACAATTCTTGATTCCTTTAATTCTTCAGCCCAGAATTTGCTGACAATATCACTATAGTAAATGGGTTTAGACTTTGGATCCCTGATGGAAGCACCTGTGTTTAATACATATACTTTATCCTGCTGTAAAAGTTGACTGTTCATATAAATTTCACTGTCACCAATATATCGCAATAAGTACATGTTGGCAGAGGTAACATAATAAATCCATATATTGCCTTCGAGTGTTTCTTTTAAGAAATGTTTTGTTTCGGGTATTGAATGATCTTTAGCATTATTGATGATTAACATTTTGGACGATTCCGGTATCTTGTCAAACGAGTTCAATACAAAAAAGTTAATCAGATCGTATTCCTCTTCAGGTATATTAAAGGTGTCTGAAACGGTTTTAACAAATTCCAATTCCTGGTCTGTTATTTCACCTTCTCCTGATTTTGAAAATTCCAATAGCTGGAATAAAACAATGATTTTTTGTGTCTGAATAAGCTCTTCATTGATTTCTGTGCAAATCTTTAAAACCCTGACAGAACTGGAAGATATTCTTCTTTGCCTTTTATCTTTTTCCTTTTGTTTTTCCTGGTGCATTTTATAGAAATCATCAAAAATCTTTAAATATTCCTCAACAAGTTCTTGGTTCAATTGTTTTTTCAGGAGGGATTCCACAACAATTCTCCTGTCTTCTTTACTGCTTGCAGGTCTGGCAATTATGGCAAATAATTGCATCAAAGCCTTCAAAATCTGTTCACTCATAGTTTTTGAATTTTGAATTAATTTACCAGGAATAAATTTATTCTATTCGGAAGAAAATTAATGTCACAATGGGACTAATTTTCGTAACACCTATTACCCGGTACCACTAACAATTAATCCCGATACATTCGTGCCTCATTATCGGGATCTCCGCTTCGCTTCGACATATAACATTTAACCTATAACTTATAACTTTTTCACACCAACACACTGATTAGTTACAAGTTTCTTAAAACTGTTGAAGATAATAAAATTTAAAATAACCAATCAGTCAATGCGTAATTAATAATAACTTAACGAAAACTAAATAAATTCTTCAAGGTACAGAATTACTTTGAATGAAAATCCACCACGGGTAACGGTTAACTTTATCTTTTTACCTGCTTTATCTTCAAAGATATTATAAATATCATTAATGGTAAGTAGCCTGATATTCTTATTGTTAATGTACTGTAATTCGTCTCCTTTTTTCAATCCTGCCCTGTCAGCCGGGGAATCTTTCCTAATGCTTGCAATGATGTAATAGGGAAGTTCGGGGATAGGGGCTTCCAGATCGATACCACTCCGGTTCAGTTTAAAAGGGCTTTTGAAATTGTTATTGGGAGTAAGCGTAATTTGTTTGTTAGGATAATCAATAATTACACGAAATCGCCTCAGTATTTCTGATCCTAAACTTCCGTTTCTGTCATCAAGTCCCGATGAATTACCCACTGAAGCAGAATCGGGAAATGCAACTATAGGTGAATTAAAAAGGGATCCTCCTAAACGAAACCCATGGATTTTACCCAGTTTACCGTAAATATCTCCACTCAAACCTTTTCCCAGGTAAGAATCAGCAACTTTTTCCGGAAGTTTTAATCCGGGATGTGACTTTGGGTAAAGCCAAAGAGCATGACTGGCACCCGTATCCAAAAGCAATTTTACTTGAACTTCCGTATTATCTGCCAGAATAATTGTTCCAACTAAATATGGCTTTGTATTATGTATAGTTAGCGGCAGTGTAAAGGTTCTTTTTCTTTTTCTTCTGGGTTTATAATATTCCGGATTATGGAAAGAGATGATTCTGTTTTGGTAGTCAATTTCTACAATGAAATTACTGAATATATTATACCCCATTAATCCATGAACCCTGGTGCCAAATATGGAGGAAAGGTTAAACACGTTCTGTAAAAGGATTAAAAGATCCTGGTTGGCGCCTTTGATACCGGAAATATAAAAATTGTTGCCATAAGAATGAATGGCATCAACAGGTTCTCCTTCACCCAGACCCTTAAGTTTTACTTGCCTGCTGTATGTCAATGATAACGTATCACCCATGGATAGTTCAGTCATTAATGTTGTGCTTAAACCGGTATCGAGGATAAAATGAAGGGTATCGGAATCGTTAATAATAACCGGAATGATAATTAAATTATTAATAAACTTGAAAGGAAAAGAAACGGTTTTTTCCCTGGGATTAACAAAAGACATGGTTTTCCATTGATCCTGAGCGTAAAGCGATTCTGAAAAATCAAATAAGCTGATTTTTAGAAAAACAAAAAAAATGAATAAAAACCAAAAAGGTCTAATGTTTAGGATGTGGTTTTTCATATATACTTTTAACCAGAATATTTGGTTTTTGGGATTTTTCATCTGGAAATTTCTGCTCCCGAAAACTCGAATACAGAATTTTAATTCTAAGGTACAATGTTATTTTTAAATCAATTCGCCAATTGTTGGATAAAACAGTGTTGGTGGAATTTAACAAATAGTTACAAGTTGCAGGTTACAAGTAAATAACGGAAACCTGTAACTTGGAACAAGAAACCTGCAATAATCTTATAAAAGTAAACAATTCCGATCACTTGGGAGTAATTTTTTTTCCCCCTAAGCACCTACATTGATTATTTACTGAGAATATATCCCAAAGTTACAAAGGTTTTAGTATTTCCTGATCTGAAAAACGCATAATTCATGCCAACTTGCATATCATATTAATCCTCAGTAAACTAATAGTTTAGTTGTTTTGAGCTCTTATCAGGCATTTATTTTATGCGAATTCTATAGTGTCTTCATTTATTTCAAACCTAAACTTAAATTTTGCATTTAGTGCATTCATTATTTCTAATATTGTTGAAATAGTCAGGTTTCTTGTCCCTTTCTCAATCTTTGATATTTGTGTTTTATCTTTTCCTATTAGATTTCCCAACTCTTCCTGAGTGAGATTTCTACTTTTTCTTAATTCTTTTATTTTATAAGCAAGAATATCTAATTGCAGTTCTTGTTCAAAAGCTATTCTACTAAGCGTTCCTTTCTCGCCTATGTACTTGTTTAATAATTGTTCGTGTGATGTAGTTTTCATTTAAATTGTTCTTAAATCAAATTTCTAAAATACTGTTTTCTTATTTCTTCTGCCTTTTTAATTTCCTTTAAAGGTATTTTCTTTGACTTTTTCATTTTGTAGCTCTATGAATCTCACTGCCTCTGGTAAATATTCAACTTCAAAATATCTTTTCATTTTCTTTTAATATAAACAAAGGTAAAATACATTGCAATATATTGCAACTAATTGTGTGTAATTTTTCTCAAACTTATTATTATTCAATATGGTTATTTTTTATCCGAAGAACAATAAATCCTAACGTAACGAATTGCTATTTGCATTTCATTTATTTACGTTATTATAGGTTAAGTTGTTTGGTTTGTTAAGGTAGATAAAAATTCAATCCTTAGTCACTTTGTCTTGTCCTGATATTTGTCTACAGGTTAAACATAAAGATTCAAAATTACTCGTTCCCACAATCTAACACACATGCCACTCCCCGAAAAAACG
>CAZEWS010000245.1:0-4577 GCA_964515985.1 uncultured Rikenellaceae bacterium
TTTAGCTGAGGAAAGCCAACTTAGGGTAGGTTATGTACATGAAAATCTGTGTTTAATGAAAAATTTAATATATTACGCACAAAAGTAATTGAGCGATCTGGGGAAAAGCAGATACCTTGGGAATCCACTTCCCTGACAGGAGATTTCTATTTTCTGGAAGAATAGGTTCGAGGAAACTAAGCACCCAGTGCTTTTAGTGCTTCATAGACCAGAAATGCCGGCCAGACCAGCGCCTTCAGGAAACCCAGAACACCGATCCAGAAGCCTGTTGCGGTGGAAATATAATATACTGCTGCTCCAACGAGTCCAACCCCGTAAACAGCGCTTGCAGGGGCATTGCTTTGAACATCTTTTTTCATGATATTACTTTTGAATGTTGAGGATTTGAACAACTAATTTATCTATAAAGAAAAGAAATATTTATTACTTAAATGAAAATAATAAAAATGGAATATATAATGTAATGAAAGTTTGATAAACGCCAAATTTGACCCATTTTAACGGTGTCTAATGGACTTTCTCAAGGTACTTGATATCTGACTATATCCTATTTTGTGGATATTGGATACCGGATTCCGGGTTCCGGACTTGCAAGCTAATATAATCATTCCATTTTTCCCTTTGAAAAAACAGCCTGAACCCCGATATAAAGGGCAATAGTTGTGTAAATTGTTTGCAAATAAAAAACCAGCTATATGAAAATATGTATATAACTGGTTGATTATTAGTGTGGGCGATACCGGAGTCGAACCGATGACCCCCTGCTTGTAAGGCACAATATGATACTATTTCTTTGTTAGTCATAATCTTATTAATATTCTGTATTTCAGGCACAAATATAGTAATTAATTTATATATTCCTATTGTTATTATATGAATATTTATTATATTTGCGTATCAAATTACGTATCAAATTATATGCAATGGATAAAGTGTTAACGGCAATCATTCTGGATACCCGGAGATCAAAAATGGATAATACCTATCCGGTGAAACTTCGGGTTACTTACCAGCGGGAAAGAAAATATTTTAATACCGGGTATTCATTGACAAAAGAGGATTTCAACCGTGTTACAGGAAAGCCCAGGGGAGAATTAAAAGACTTGCGGCTGAGGTTAAACAAGACCGAACAAGACGCAATTAACATTATTGATAAGTTGGATGTGTTTAGCTTCAGGGGATTCAAAAAATATTTCTCCAGGACACCGGGAGACCATGCCGACCTGTTTTTTTCATTCAGGGAACATATCAGGAAACTAAAAACAAACGGACAAATAGGTACGGCCTCAACATACGAAACAAGTTTTAAGTCATGGCATAAATTCATACCCAGGGACAAACTACCTTTTAAAAACATAACACCTGATGTGTTAAATAACTACGAAAAACATTTGTTAGCAGAAGGTAAAAGCCCGACAACGGTATCAATAAATGTGAGGTGTGTCAGAAGGCTTTTTAACATGGCAATAATGACCGGCGACGTGGATAAGGCTTTATATCCTTTTGGCGACAAAGAAGTCGGACTATACCAACCACCTCAACACCGGAACATAAAAAAAGCACTTTCAAAAAGTGATATAAAAAAGATTTTTGACTACAAACCTTTAGAGGGATCACCTGAACATTTTTACCGGGACTTATTCCTGTTCAGCTATCTATGTAATGGGGCAAATTTAGCTGATATTTCACGTCTAAGGTACTCAAACATCCAAAGTGATACAATCATATTCATTCGACACAAAACGGCTCACAATCGAAAAATAAAGCCTGTCCTGGCATCTTTAATTGAACCAGTACAGAATATTATTGACAGGTGGGGAACAAAACCCGTTATCCGGGACAAATATGTTTTTGACATCCTGTCTGACGGCCTGGATCCGGCTAAAGAGGTGGCCAGGATAAAGCAGGCAACGAAAATGTGTAATACTTACCTAAAAAGAATAGCCCTGCAAGTTGGCATTAATTATAACATTTCCACCTATACGGCTCGGCATTCTTTTGCAACGGTATTAAAATTGGCCGGTGAAAATGTAGAGTTTATTTCTGAAAGTCTGGGACATAGTAATCTAAGGACAACGGAAAACTATCTATCGAGTTTTGACGATAAAAAACGAAAAGAAGCGGCAAGGAAATTAACTGATTTTAATATTTAAACCAAATGGATATACAGGCTATTCAACAAATCATTTTTTATGTAAGGGGTCAGAGGGTTATACTTGACTTTCACCTGGCAGAATTGTATGAAGTAGAAACCAAAATCCTTAAACAGGCTGTAAGAAGAAATATTGAACGGTTCCCTGATGACTTTATGTTTGAGCTAACCAAAGATGAGATTAACTCATTGATACACAATATAAGGTCACAATCTGTGATCTTTAACTGGCCTTCAATCACTTACACACCTTTTGCATTTACAGAACAGGGCGTGGCAATGCTTTCATCCGTACTGAGAAGTGAACGGGCAATAAAGGTAAACATTTAAACTTCTTTTAGAACCACGGCCCAGGAAACAGGTTGGATTTAAAAGGGATGAGGAGAATTAACAAAGTTTGATAATGAAAAATAAAATTAAATACACGTTTGAAGATTGGTTCAATGATAAGATAGATTATAGAATTCCCGGAGAGATTCCTGAAGGGAAAAACGAATTGTTCATATTTTTTAAAGGCGAAGACCTGTTTCGTCAATTGATGACAAAACAGGATTATGAACAGGTTAGAAAACACCAACAGGTAGCTTATGATACAGCACTTGAAATGATAGTAAATGACTATGTCAGAAATTTTCAGGAAATTTACGATTACTCGCTCAATAAAGCCGAATACCTCAACAATGAAATTCGGATGCTGCAGGAATTTTTTGATAAAGACCTGTATCGGAAGAAAAATGTTTTAGCAGGATTTAAAGACTGGAGCTGTATAAAAGGGGATGAATATCAAAAAGTAATGAAGTTAAAGGCCCTGTTTGACAGTGGAAAATCCCTGAAACTTAAGGGCTGGACCTTGAACGAAAACATGAAAATGACGGCATTTTATAAGTATTTACAAAGGTTAATAGAATTCCGGGAACAGCTAAAAAAACAGGGAGAACAAATAAAAATTAAGCAAACAAATACTGAGAAAATTAAAGATGGATTTAATGAATATGGGTTCTTTGATTTACCAATGGTTAAGCAATTAACAAACGGAAATAAAAAAAAGCTGATTGAAATAATAAGCTCCAATAAATTGCCGTATAAAATCGCAATGATTAATTATTTGGGATTTATCAAGCATTTGGATGAAGAATATTTTACAACATATAATGAGCGGAATAAGAAAATATCAAAATGGTTTAATTCAGATAAGGACGGGAGGGCGGTAAGAGGTTATATCAATTCCTTAAACTCAGAGCCTGAAAATAAAAACCGATACACAGCCTACCTTTACAAAGAAACAGTACAAACGGATTACCAAAAATTAAAAAAAGGAGTACTCCCTCCTTGTTGCCCCTAAATGCCCACACTATCTTTCGCAGAAAATTAAAACTTTTCTGTGATGGAAAATCAAAAATTATCATTCGACCAGTTACCTGAAGCTGTTTCCCGGTTAACTGCCCAAATGGAAAACATTGAACGGATGTTAAGGGATGATACCCCTTGCTCCGAACCCGACGAATTTCTGAATCTTGATCAAACCTGCAAGATGCTGGACTTGTCAAAGCCAACGGTGTACGGCCTTGTCTCACATAGGCAAATCCCTCATTCTAAGCGAGGTGGCCGCCTACGATTTTTAAAATCAGAAATTCACGCTTGGGTTCTTCAGAGTAAGCGGAAAACCATGGATGAACTAAAGGCTGAGATCACAGAGGGTAAGTAAACCACCAGGGGCAATCCGATGGACGAAACTTTTGTAAGAATAAAGCGGAGTATTCTGCATAGCTCTTTATGGCTTACCAGGGATGTTAAAACTATCCGGGAAGCTTTTATCGACCTCCTTATTACAATGAATCGTGAACCCAAACCGGTGTTCATAAACAATAAACGTTTCGAGTGTAATAGGTTTCAATCCTTGAAAAGTATAAGCACCTGGGCAGACCGGTGGAATGTCGAAAAATATAAAGCATACCGTTATCTGAGACGATTAGAGAAGTTGGGATATATAAGTATCCAAAACGTGAAATATACTGTTAGAATAACGATCATAAAGCCGGAACGGTTTTTCTACTTAGGTTCAAATGATTACAAGGAAAGGTGCAACGGTTTTGCAACGGGTGAAAACGGGAAAATGCAACGGATAACAAACTCAAAACAAGAGAGTTCTAATGAAGTATGCAACGGCAAAAAAAATGAAAAGTGTACCAAACAAGTAGAAGATAGTATGTATAAGGGGAAAATCTTAAAAGGAAATTCTTCTTCTTTGAATTCTTCTTTCAATGAATTAAAAAAAGAAAAAATAATTTCAGAATTTTTTGAAAACGAAAAAGTGGATTTTGAAAAAGACAGAAAACGAAAAAGCCAAGAACTTTCTAAAGGAACAGGGATATCATCCGAAGCAATGGACCCTGAAATTGAAAAAAAATCGGAAAACGAAAAATGG
>CAZEWS010000245.1:4779-6138 GCA_964515985.1 uncultured Rikenellaceae bacterium
GGCTTGTGGCAATAAAAGAAATATTAATCGCAAATCTAAATTGACATAAAAAAGTTGACTAAAAGTTCCAAAAAAGGGAGCTTTGTTAATTCAGACAGGGCTTAAATTTTGTATGAGTATTATGAAAAAGAACCAGACAAGACATTTATGGTGAATCTGTATCCTGATAGCTTTAGAATCAAAGCCAACAAAATACTCAATAGGTTACAGGGAAAGTATGTGAAGTTGTTACCCAGGACAGAAGTTAAACCCAAAAAGAAACGGGCCAGGGTGAAACGGGCCAGGGAAAAGCAGCCGGTGAAATGTTGAAAAGCTGTTAAGAACTAAGTATTTCAAAGGGCTAAACATTCTTTATTTTTGACATTGGGAATTAACAACAATGTATATACGGCCAGAGGTTATATTTTTTTGTTGATTCCCAATATAATCTCTGGTTTCGTTTTTGAAAAAAGTTGGACAATTTGGACACCTCTTAAAAAAGGGATCTAGCATGCAAGAAAAACTAAAAAAGCAGCAAGAACAATTTCTTAAAATTTTTGAGAATGTAGCTATGAATGTTTCTGCGGCTTGTGAAAAACTCGGCATATCCAGGAGTACCTATTATAACTGGCTTGAGAGAGAAGAATTTGATCAGGCAGTAGACAATCTCAGGGAAAGCCGGATCGATTATGCAGAAAGTAAATTGATGATTAATATTAGTAAGGAAAAGGAATCTTCCATATTCTATTTTCTTAACAATCAAGCACGCCATAGGGGATATGGAGATAAGCTGGAAGTTTCGCACAGTGGAGCATCACCTTCATTGATTGAACTGGTGAAAAAATATAGGGAAGAAGAAACCCGCGACAAAATCAAAACGGAAAAATTAATTGCAGTCCTGAAAATTTATAGAGATGACGGTTTGGATTTGAGGCAAGCCTGCAAAAAGTTGCTTGAGAATGAAAATATTACCCTGGATGAGGTTATTGAAACAATTGGAAAGGAATTAACACTCACTGAACTGATTGGGTATTTTGAGCAAATAGAAATTGTCGTAAAGTTGAAAAATATGATTAGTAAATTATAAATTCACATTAAAAAAAAAATCATGGAAGAACTTGAAAAATTGATTGAAATGTTAAAATCTTACCAAGCAGCCGGGCTCAGCCTGGAAGAGGCTAACAAAAAGGTTTACGAGGAGCATGGAGTCGTTTTGTCACCAATAACTGAAAGGTTAGATGAGAAGGATGATCTAACTACCTTAGGGGCCTTGATTGAAGCCCTGGGAAAAAGGGATCCGGGAAGCCGATTCAAAGAAGCAATTGACGCCTTCGCCGAAGATCTCGAGCAGCAAATGAAGCGGACACATAAAATATGACC
>CAZEWS010000246.1:0-214 GCA_964515985.1 uncultured Rikenellaceae bacterium
GAGTGACGAAGCAAACTGCTTAAGATTCAGCAATGCGCCAAAATAGAAAGACTGTGTTGTTAAATTGTTGGAAACAGTGTTGTAGCAGATTGTAAAACAATATAAACCGAAAACTGAGAACTGAACGTTTGGCGAAGCCAAACTTCACGAACAGGTTGTGGGAAGGTATGTGGGAGTGAGTAAAACCAGAAACCAGTTAAGTAGAGCCGAATTG
>CAZEWS010000246.1:310-5453 GCA_964515985.1 uncultured Rikenellaceae bacterium
CAGCATGGTACGCACATCCCGGAATATGTGGAAGAATTCTTTCTTGACGATTTATAAACCGAGAAACCCGAAAACCGAGAACTGAAAACCGAGAACTGAAAACTGAGAACTGAGAACCAGAATCATGCAACAAGCAGAGCAAATAGTAGTAATTGAAGCAAAAAAATCTGACGAAAAAATTCGGAAACTTTGTAGCCAATGATGACCTTTCTTTTCAGGTATTGAGTGGTGAAATATTTGGCTTCCTTGGGGCTAATGGTGCCGGTAAAACTACAACTATAAGAATTCTATGTGGTTTGTCCTCGCCCACTTCAGGAGAAATTTCCGTAGCGGGTTATGATGTTTACACCGAAACGGAAAAGATCAAGAGAAATATAGGTTATATGAGTCAGAAGTTTTCGTTGTATGAGGACATTACCATGTATGAGAATATCCGTTTATTTGGTGGAATATACGGATTATCCCGAAGGACTATCAGAAAGCGGGCTGATGAATTGATGGAGAAACTGGGATTGAAACATGCCAGGAATATGTTGATATCTTCCTTTCCTCTTGGATGGAAACAAAAATTGGCTTTTTCAATTGCTATTATTCATGATCCTAAGTTGGTTTTCCTGGATGAACCCACAAGCGGGGTTGACCCAATAACCCGGCGGCAGTTTTGGGATTTGATTTACGAGGCATCTTTTAGTGGTATAACCATTTTTGTAACAACACATTATATGGACGAAGCAGAATATTGTGACAGGGTATCTATAATGGTGGATGGAAGAATTGAAGCGCTGGATACTCCGCAAAAGTTAAAATTAAGATATGATGCTGAAGACATGAATGAGGTGTTTCTGAAAATTGCACGTACATAAACATAACAAGTGAAACGGTTTATCGGATTTGTCAAGAAAGAATTCTTCCACATATTCCGGGATGTGCGTACCATGCTGATCTTATTTGGTATGCCCGTGGCTCAAATACTGCTTTTTGGTTATATCGTGACCAATGAATTGAAAGATATCCGCATTGCCATATACGATCAGTCAAAAGATCATTTAACCAGGGAAATAACAGATAAAATTTGTTCCTCCGGCTTTTTTATTCTCGACAGGACTCTATCAAATATAAATGATGTTGAAAGCATATTTAAGGAGGGAAATGTGAAGGAAGTAATCATTTTTGAACCGGGTTTTGCAAAGAAACTGGAAAAAGAAGGAACAGCAGGGATACAAATACTGGCTGATGCCTCGGACGCCAATACGGCTAATCTTATTGTACAATATACCTCGGCTATTATTCGCATTTACCTTTTCCAAAAAATGCGTATGGACAAAATGCCAATGCAAATTATACCGGAGACCAGGATGATGTATAACGAGGAGATGAAAGGTGTTTATATGTTTGTGCCGGGTATCATGGCTATGATCCTGGTTTTAATTTCAGCAATGATGACATCTATTTCCATTGCACGGGAAAAAGAACTGGGTACAATGGAGATTCTTTTGGCATCTCCCCTCAAACCCATTCAGATTGTGCTTGGGAAAGTCACACCCTATATTGTCCTGTCTTTTATCAATGCAGTTAGCATTATTCTGCTGGGGAATTTTGTTTTCCATGTTCCGGTTGCAGGAAGCGTTGTTCTGCTAATGGCTGAAAGCATATTATATATTTTTCTGGCATTATCCATTGGACTTTGGATTTCAACCTTTGCAAAAACCCAGCAAATGGCCATGTTTATATCTCTTTTCTCCCTGATGTTGCCAACCATCCTGTTATCAGGGTTTATTTTCCCCATAGAAAACATGCCCGATATCTTGCAATGGTTCAGTGCTCTGATGCCACCAAGATGGTTTATTATTATCATAAAGAGTATTATGTTAAAGGGTAACGGGTTTATTTACATTTGGAAAGAAACATTGATTTTATTTCTTATGATTCTGTTTTTTGTAGGATTAAGTATAAAGAACTTTAAAATACGATTGGAGTAAAAGCAAAGGTTGAGGTTAAGGCTAAGGTTAAGATTGAGAAGGAAGATGCAAAGGGCATGGAGCACGGGGCGGAGGGTAAAGAGTATATGGGGCAAGGAGCAGAGTAGAAAGTGCATTTTGAATGTAGAATAACGAATATACAATATCGAATGATGAAGGGTTGGAACCAGAAACCAGAAACAAGAGCCGAATTGTATTCGATTGGAAATAGACCTGGCGACGTTTGAGCTGGGAATAACCTGCCAGGGTCTGATAGACCTGGCAGAGTTTAGTGGCGGATAGGGATGGCAGATAAAGAAAATCAACCACCTCCCCCTCCCGTTGGTCGGGTACTCCTCCTTTCCAAGGAGGAGAATTTTGTTAGTATATTAAACATTTGGTCACCAGAAACCGAGAACTGAGAACCAATCCATGCGAACAATTTTATTTCTAATACAGAAAGAATTCATACAGATCTTCAGGAACAAAATGATGCTTCCTGTTATATTTGTTATGCCTCTGGTTCAGCTTATCATTTTATTGCATGCTGCGACATTAGAAATGAAACAAATAGAGCTCTTTGTGGTGGATAAAGATTTATCATCAACTTCACGGCGATTGGTTGAAAATTTCAAACGTTCTCCTTTTTATATTTTAAAAGACTACTCCACGTCTATTGAGGAGGCTGAACAGGAATTACGACGCGGAAATGTTGATATTATTCTTCATATTCCCTCAGGGTTTGAAAGAGCCATGGTTCGTGAGAGTTCTGTTAAAATACAGATCTTAATAGATGCCATTAATGGTATTTCTGCCGGTTTGATCAATGGCTATACCCAGGCTATTATAGCTGGGTTTAACCAGAAAATCATTTCTGAATGGATCGGAACAACAGGAACAAATCATTTCCAAAATATTGAACTAACTTATTCGTTGTGGTACAATCCCAGGTTAAATTATAAGATATTTATGCTGCCGGCTCTTATGGTACTGCTTATAACCATTATCGGGATGTTTCTTTCTGCGCTAAATCTGGTCCGTGAAAAAGAATTAGGGACCCTTGAACAGATCAATGTTACACCAATCCGGAAATATCAGTTTATTGTTGGAAAATTAGTTCCTTTCTGGATAATTGCTCTTTTCGAACTGGCATTTTTAATGGTTATCGGAAAATTGTTTTTCAATCTTCCGGTTCTGGGCAGTGTTGGATTACTATTTGGATTTGCTTCGGTTTATCTACTGGTGGTTATGGGTGCAGGTTTGTTTATTTCAACAATCTCTCAAACGCAACAGCAGGTTATGTTTGTGTCGTTTTTCTTTATGATCCTGTTTATCCTGATGAGCGGAATATTCACTCCTGTTGAAACCATGCCGGATTGGGCACAAAAGATAAATATCATTAATCCTTTGGCTTACTTTATGAGAGTGATTCGTATGGTGATATTGAAAGGATCCGGATTTTCAGATATTTTAAGAGAGTTTATTTCACTTTCTGTTTTTGCATTTATTATACTTTCACTGGCTGTATGGCGTTACCGTAAAACCACCTAAATCCTAAAATCAGGCAGGTATCAAATTAGCTTCGCATCTCTCAGACAGGTTTCAATTTTATTCCAGGTTAACTCGATATCAGGATCCAATCCTACCGAATAACGAATTAGCCCTTTGGACAGGCCCATTTCTTTCTGGATGTCTTCCGGCACTTCAGATGAAGTACTGGATCCTGAATGACAGAATAATGTTTTAAAATATCCAAGACTTACAGCAAGATAACCCACTCCTTTTTCCTGCATGGCTACCATTAATTCACCAACCTTATCCGCTGTGTCAAAATCCAATGCGATCATGCCTCCAAAACCAAATTGAACATTCATCAGCTTTTTCATGAGATTATGGCCAGGATGATTTTCAAGACCGGGATAGATAACATTTAATCCATTCTCAAGGAATTTCCCGGCCAGGAACATAGCGTTTTTACTGTGTTTTTCAAGTCGTATATGAAGTGTAAACAGGTTTTTATGTATGCTGGCTGCTTTAATCGGATCCAAGACCGGACCCAGTAACATTGCCGTTCCACTATTCACATCGATCAGTGAATTAATAAATTCTTCCGTACTGCAAATGGCACCGGCAACACAATCATTTTTTCCATTAATAAATTTTGTAAGACTGTAAACGATGATATCGGCACCAAGCTGGCAGGGTGTAAAGATCATGGGAGAAAATGTATTATCAACCATTAGTTTTAGTTTGTGTTTTCTTGCGATGGTTGCTAATGCAGGAATATCTGATATTTGCAGAAGAGGGTTAGTTACGGTTTCGGTATAGATCAACTTGGTATTTGATTGAATGGCCTTTTCAACGGCCTCCAGATCGGTAATATTTACGAAGCTTACACCAATATTAAACTTGGGTAAATAATTCTGAAAAAATGCATATGTTCCTCCGTAGGTTGTCATAGCTGTAACTATATGATCGCCTGAATTACAAATCTGGAGTATAGACGAAGTAATAGCAGCCATTCCGGAGCTGGTAACCCAACCCGCTTCGGTTCCTTCCATTGCAGCAAGGGCATTGGCTAATACATGGTTAGTAGGATTCCAGTGCCGGGAATACAGAAAACAACCTTCCGTTTTCCCTTCAAAGGTATCTGTCATTACATCTGCTTTTGAAAAAGCAAAGGTGGCAGAGTCAGAAATGGATGGATTAACTCCGTCGTACGGACTTAAATTCATCGAATTTTGTAAAGCTATTGCCGGATCAAATTTCATGACATTTATGTTTTTAGTTTTCATTTTAAAATTAATTAATCCTTTTGGGTTTTACAATGCTTAATAACAGACAAAGAAAAAAGAAGGCTAAGGTTAAGGTTAAGGCTAAGGTTTAGGTTAAGGAGAGGGGAAATCCGTCAGACCGCTTGAGTCGGTCCGACGGATGTAGCGGTGGATAGATGTGGAAAGCATGGAGCATGGAGAATGACGAACGTTTGGCGAACTTAACGAACTTAGCCCCGATGGCTATCGGGGCGATCTCATGAACGAAGTGAATAACCCAAACCTCACGAGCGGGATTGTGATTGTGGCCTGTAGGAGCGAGTAACTAACGACGAACGATGAAGGAAGGTGTCCCGTCCTGAAAAATGTCTACACAATACTTAGAAAGCGTTCAATTTGTACCAATCTTGC
>CAZEWS010000246.1:5475-6130 GCA_964515985.1 uncultured Rikenellaceae bacterium
AACAGAAGAAGAAACAGATTTTATGGTCTCGCAAAATGCGATACCTTCCAAAAAACACCTGGGTGGATACTTGCCTTATGTTTTTACGGAACATGGCGTTTTAATGCTTGCTTCGAATACTTGAAACAACTGGAACAAACAAAACAGGAAGGATTGGAACAGGAACCCAGGAAAGTAATCGAAGGATACAGAAAAGAAAAACGAAGTAAAAAATCCTAAAAGTTTAGAGTAACTAAAATTGAAAAATTGTGTTGCAGTACACATAGACCCTGTCAGGTTTAGAAAATCCTGACAGGTCTCTCCGGATAAAATTGTCAAGTGTTTTGTTCTTAAAAGAATTCAGTTGAAGTTTCGTTGTTCTGGTAGAAGCATTGTTACACAAGCTAAATTAGCAGATAGCCCCTGTCAGAGTCTACCAGACCTGACAGGGTTTGGATGTTTAAAAATTATGCCACTCAGACCCTCGATTGCTCAACAAAAGAAAAGAAGATACCGGATGTATTAAGCAGAAAAAATCTAATAAGCATAAGAAACCCGTTGGATAATTTAAGAATATAAGGTAAATTGGTACTTTAAATAAAATGAACAAAACATTCGTTTTATAAACTATATAAGTCGTTAAAGCGAAAGTTTACCTCGTTTATAAACAAGTTAG
>CAZEWS010000247.1:0-4997 GCA_964515985.1 uncultured Rikenellaceae bacterium
AAGCTCTATCAGAGAAAGATATAAACAGAGGAGTATTGGAAATAAAACAAGTGGGACAACCCGATATTGCGGATCGCATTTTGCCTTCAGGACCAGCAGGACATGGGAGGTTTGGGGCATATTACACGCATCTTAAGTATTATGAGGAGTGGGATGCCCTGTGGAGGGTAGGTGATCATAGCGATATAGTAGTACAGTTTGATGATTCTCCTGTAAGGGTGGTATTCTGGAGGGGAACAAGGTATTCACCTGTATGGGTGATGGAAAACGGCCAGTGGATGGCAGATCAAAGTGCCGAGTATTTTGATGAAGTTGATGGTTGTTTTGAGCATATGATTGACCCTCATTGTCTCTACTCACATGTGAGGATTATTGAAAATACAGAAGCAAGAGTGGTTATCCATTGGCGCTATATACCGGTAAGTGTAAGAAAGAAATTCTCTCAGGTCGATGAAGTGTCTGGCTGGCAGGATTGTGTCGACGAATATTTCACCTTTTATCCTGATGGTATAGGGGTACGGAAAGTGGTGGAATATAGTACAGGAGAACCTCTTCATCCGTCAGAATCTATTGTGCTATGCCAACCGGGTACCACTCCTGAAGATAATGTGCATCTGGATGCCATGACACTGGTTAATATGAAAGGTGAGAGTTATACATATTCATGGGCTAATGGAGCCCCGGTCTTTAGAAAGGGAGAAAATCCGCCCGGCCCGGTTATCCAGGTAGTAAACCTTAAGTCGGAGAATAAACCCTTTACTATTTTCGAACCTGATAATAATATGGAAGTATTTGGCATTGAACAGCGTGAAGATGTATCACATTTTCCCTGGTGGAACCATTGGCCGGTAGCTCAGAATCCCTCTGACGGGCGTTATTGCCAGGCAGCTGACCGTGCTTCACATTTCTCCCTGGCCTGGGGCAGACCTCCTTACCATAAGGGTGATAATAATACATTCTGGTATACATGGATTTATGGCGCATCAACAGAATCACCGGAGGAGTTAGCCGAACTAGCCAGGTCGTGGAATAATGCTCCTATTATAAATATTGATGGGCAAGGTGTTTTAAACAAAGGGTATGATCTTTCACAAAGAGCATATATCTTTGATTGTACGGATCGGGATATCTTGAAAAAACTTGATATTATGATATTCGCCAGTACCGAAACCCCGATGGTAAATGGATGTTTTGTTGTTAGAAATACTGATAACGATAATATAAAAATATACTCGGGAAATAAGGAATTGATTCGTAATGTGGATTATAGAACAGGATTGGTGAGAACGATGGAGGGAGATCAGTTAATTTTGTGGATCAATAAAAAATCAAATACAAGTCAAAAATATCGTATAGAATTTCAGTCATGAAAAAGGAAATATCACGCAGATCCTTTGTGAGATCAACAGTAATTGCTTCAGCAGGAGTAATGGTAATACCTCATTTGACTGGTTGCTCCGCCAACAGCAGGCTAAATATTGCTGTTATAGGAGTATGGTAAGGAAGTCTGGTAGATAATTCTATTGCTTCATCCGCTCAAAGTGACTCTTATCTGCAGGTGAATTCATGATCAGCGAAGGTGGTAGATCCCCGAGAGATTTGTATGCCGAGTCCATTCTGCAGCACAGTTCCCAGGCTTTTCCCGGATTCTCACTGAAAAGATCTGTTTTTTCGCCGGGATCAGTTTTTAGATTGAATAGCAGAGTGTCATGAGGTGCAACAGCTACTTTCCAGCGGGCACCGACAAATCCTTCAAAAGGGAGTTTGACCTTCCATCCATTTTCCTGGTACCCCCGTAGCTCATCTAAATAGATATACAGATATGTGTTGCTTGCACGTTTACCTGTACATGAGAGCAGATCCATTATGTTTTTGCCATCAATGACCCTGTCGATAGCAGGTTTACCTCCTGTTACATCCATTATCGTCGGCATCCAATCCATCATACTTACCATATCGCTGGTCACCTGCCCTGAGGGGATAATCCCTTTCCACATAGCAACAGCAGGTACTCTCATGCCACCCTCGAAAGTAAAAAATTTACCACCCCTGAGTATGCCGGCAGAACCCCCGAACTCCTTCATGGCAAGCCATGGCCCGTTATCACTTGTAAATACAATCAGGGTATTTTCCGTTAAACCGTATTCTTCCACCTTTTTTAAAACTTCACCTACACTCCAGTCTATCTCCTGAACAACATCTCCGTATAATCCTCTCTCCGAGGTACCAATAAAATCCCCTGATGTATAAATCGGTACATGTGGCATACTATGTGGTATATAAAGAAAGAATGGATCGTTATGGTGTCTGTCAATAAAATCTAAAGCCTCTTCGGTGTACCTTTTGGTTATATATTGCTGATCAACTTCTATTTCCTCAACATAATTACCTCGCATATAGACAACACTCGCCATATCATTGCTGTAAGGAATTCCGAAATATTCATCAAAGCCCTGTTGAAGAGGCAAAAATTCATATTGATGACCAAGGTGCCATTTCCCAACTATACCTGTAGTATAACCTTTGGCCTTTAGTACTTCGGCAATGGTTACCTCCGGGGAGGGCATCCCTGTGAAACTGCCCGTGGAAAATACTCCGTTAATGCCCATGCGCTGGGGTAAGCGTCCGGTAAGAAGGGCGGCCCGGGAAGGACTGCACACTGAAGATGCAGAATAATAATCTGTGAACCGGATACCTTCAGTAGCTATCCTGTCAATATTCGGTGTTTTTATATCTTCCGCCCCGAAACAACCCAAGTCACCATAGCCGAGATCATCAGCCATTATTAAGATGATATTTGGTTTTGATAGATCTGTTTTTCTTTCACCGGTTGTACAACTAACTAATATGAGTGTAAATAAAATGGGTAAGAAATGCGTTCCTTTCATTGTCTTTAATATTTTATCTTTTATTATCTGAATTCAAGCCATCCGAAAAACTGCGGCAGATGAAATTTTGGCTTGTGGTAGTCGACAGGTGCCCATGTAAGCCAATGAGGTTGCGAAGTTTTGTCTGCACATTTATAAAAATTTGCACGCCATAAAGTTCCCGGAACAGGCTTGTCTACCTCCATATAATGTTCAAGAATAGAGAATGGCAAACAATATTCCACTGTCCATGTTACAGGTTCAATTACCTCCTGCTCAACATCGATATCCAATGAATGGGATACCACTATTTTACTGTAATCTTCCTTGTCGACAAATCCTGTTTTACTGCCGTTATTAGTATGGTATTCAAAAAGAAAAATGCCTTTACAGTTCAATTCAAAATTAAAGTATCCGCGTGAAATATCAGTCCCGGGAATAAAGAAGAATTCCACACAACTGTCTTGCCATACCTTTCCGTTAATCCCTTTTGCAATGGCTTTGACATACTGATCCTTTACCTTAAAAATAACATAGATATGATTATCATCATATTTAAGCATTGCATTAGTTTCAGGGAAATGGACTGGCCTGCTGCCCATATAATTTCTCAGGGAAATGGTTTCTGCATCTTCCCAGAATCTCTTATCCCATTCGCTGTTAATGGCTGGCAATTTTACTGCCTGCTCAACGTGGTAACGATAGTTTATCATTTTTTCACTTTTATCACTTTTTTTATTATGATAACAGCCACATTGAGGGAAGATGATCAGCAATATTAGAATTTTTAATATTTTGGTTGCAATCATCTGATTGACTATTTATTATATTTTCTATTTGTTGACATTAGGGTCAAAATAGCCGGTCTCTGTTTTTAGTTTTTCCAGTTCGGCTTTCATTTCCGATCTGACCGTTTGATGATCGGGACTGTTAATAAGATTAATCATCTCTCCAGGATCATTTTCAAGGTCATATAACTCGTCAATATCATTGATCATGTCCGGATATTCAATATACTTATATTTTTTATTTCTTACACCTGTTGCCGTGACAAAACCCGGTGCATATGATTCCTGGAAATATTCATACATGAATGATTTACGCCATTCAGCATTTTCATTCTTAAGCAACGGAACAAAAGACATTCCCTGCATATCGGCAGGCACTTCAGCTCCTGCAAGTTCGATAAGAGTCGGGGCAATATCTATATTAAGAATCATATCGCTGTTTTTGCTGCCTGCTTTTATTAATTCTGGATACCTGACTATTAATGGTATACGAATAGACTCTTCATACATCAACCGTTTATCACTACGCTGGTGGGAACCGAGGAAAAACCCGTTATCACTTCCAAAAACAAGTATTGTATTATCCAGAATATTCAATTCTTCAAGACAATTCCTCATGTTTCCAACACTTTCGTCTACAGACAGCATTGCTCTCAGGTAGTTCATCCATCCGGGGTTTTTCGGATTCCATGGGCGGGGTTCAATTTTTTCCGGTACTGTTTATACAACCGGTAAATGCTAACATGCCGGCCAGAATTAGCACTACGAATTTTATTATTCCTGAAAACCTCATATAGTGTTGTATATAATTGTTGATTTATACCAGATACAATATTATCAATCTTCTTTGTTTAGTGTAGTCAGGTAATAGTTATACCTTTCCAGTAAATGATTTTTTATTTCAATATAATTAGTATCATTAATCAGGTTTTGTGATTCCAGAGGATCTTCCTTTAGATTATAAATCTCTTCAACTTCAGGTTCCACATTAAGGTAGCGAATATATTTCCATTCATCTGTCCGTACCCCCTTGCTGTCAGGAATAGGGTTCTCAACATCAATAATATCAGCATGCTCCATGAAAAAATCTGATCGTGATGGTGAATTTTTACCCTTGAGGAGTGGATACAAGCTCATTCCATCCATTTCAAAAGGTATCGGTACTCCTGCAATATCCAGTATGGTTGGAGCAATATCTATATTCAACGCAAGTTTGTCGAGCTTCACACCTCGCATTTTATCAGGCACACCTGGCCCTTGGATGATTATTGGAACACGTATTGATTCTTCATATAGAAGCCACTTACCACCAAGACCATGCTCTCCCCATAAATAGCCGTTA
>CAZEWS010000247.1:5007-6112 GCA_964515985.1 uncultured Rikenellaceae bacterium
CAAGGGTTTGCATAATTTTGCCGACTGATCTGTCTAAGCTTATTACGCAACGAAGGAAATCCTTTTCAAATCTGTTTTTCGTGGCTTCATCTTTTCGTTCGTCAAAATAGCACCACCTGTTAAGTGATTTTTCCATCACATGAGATGACATTGCCAGATAGCCCTCCGGGGTATCGGTCTCTCTTTTCGGAATATGCGCTTCATCGAACAGGTCTTTATCCCGCTCGTCCGGCTGATACGGGTGGTGGGGTGATTTATAACAGACTGTGAGGCAAAATGGTTTATCAGGTGTACAGGATTCAAGAAATTCACTTGCTTTGATGGCCAGCCATTCCGCATTGTGAATCTTCCCACTGTCAGTATCATGAAAATATGTTCCTTGGTTTGCCCATGCGTTAAACAGATCAAAGATATCTTCGGTTCCATCGATCCCCATTCCCCACTTACCCAGTACTCCTGTCTTATATCCGTTATCATGCAACAATGCTGGATAGCTTTTACTTATTATGTCAGCATGCAAAGAGGTTTTGAAATGGTTCATGCCATGTGTGCTCGCATACCTTCCGGTTATAATACTTGCCCTTGATACCGCACAAATGGGAGTTGTGACAAATGCATTTCTGAAATACACGCCATGTCCTGCCAATCTGTCCATGTTCGGAGTTTGCAGCCCGGGAATCAAGGGATTATCGGCATAGCTTAGCTGATCCCATCTCTGATCATCAGAAATCAGGACAAGAATATTTGGTTTTTTACTATTACTGTTTTTCGCTACCCTGTGACAACTGTAAAAGTTACCGCATAATGCAGAGATAAGCAGTATCTTAAAGCGGATTTGCATCGTGAGATTATATTAATAATAAATAAGGTGTTGTGCTATTAAAACGAAGATACTTATTTACGACAGGCTTGGTGTTTTTTGGCTTTTGCTTTTTCCATTTCCATAAATCTTTCTACCGTACCCGGTTTGCTTCTGTTCCTGAATGTTTCATAAGCAGGATCATTACACCTCTTCATCAGTTTAAGCATTTTTTCCCTGAATTTTTTTATTTCGTCAGCATAAGCCGGATCGTCTATCAGGTTATTTAAGCCGTCAGGGTCATCT
>CAZEWS010000248.1:0-5132 GCA_964515985.1 uncultured Rikenellaceae bacterium
AGCCAATACCCCCTCTAAATGGTCATATTCATGCTGAATTAGTTCAGATAGATCTCCTTCAGGAAACCATGTTTGCTTTTTCCAGTCCATATCATAAAACCGGACTTTGCATCTTTTATGCCGCTTTACCCTAACCAATAAATCAGGAAAGCACAAACAATCATCCCAAATTTCCATCATTTCTTCACTAAGATCGCTCAATTCAGGATTAATAATTATAACAGGTTCCTCAATGTTCATATATATCAAGCGTTTCATAATGCCAATTTGAGGTGCAGCTATTGCTCTTCCTGCTCCGTATCTTTTCCTGAATTCCAAAAGCAAATAATGCAGCTTGTCAACAACAGGTTTTAATGTACCTATTTCATTTGCTTTTACAGGCTTTGAAATTTCATGCAGTTTAGGATTCCCCAGTATTAATATTTCTTCCAGCCCCATGATTTATTGTATTTTCGACATATGGTCAATAAATTCTCCCTCAAGGGTAACATAACCCTTCATCAAATTTGCCGTAAGACAGGAATGTACCGGAATTATTCCCAAAACATCACCGGTTTGAAATCTTGCAAATATTTGATCGGAGACTTTTACTACTCCATGTTCCTGTGACAACGCTGCAAGATAATTATTCGTTTCAAAAAATCCCCATCCTTTTTTAGTAAATCCGATTACCTGTCCGTACGTGATTCCCTGTTCTTTACTGATGATATATTCTTTTGAAAAATGAACAGCACCACCATAGATAATGAGTTCCTTTCGTTCTTTATTTTTGGCTACCACCGGACAAGCCATGGAAACGGCGATTTGATCGAAGGTACAGGCTCCGAGGAATTGTTGCATGAGGTCGTAAAAAACAAAATTACCAGGACGGATTTCATCTATGTTTTCAAATTCGTTTATGATGCTGCATGAAGGCGTGTCGCCTATGGAAAGGGTAATTTTTTTAAATTCAGAAGAAAATGTTTTCTTCAAACCGTTTAACTTTACTATGGTATGGGTATACAATGTTTTTTAAGGCTAACAAGGTTTTTTCCCAATGCTTCTGCTTTTAAAACGAAATCGAATATTCCCAATTGCAAACACAGATCAAAGTCACGAGGTGGTGAGTGGTTCACATTTTCCGGATCGAAAAACCTTTTTCCTGATCCTGTCTTAAGTGCTGTGATCATTTCAGCCAAATTCGTTGGTTTGTCCTCCAGTGTATTTTTTATATATCTTGCACAAAATGTGTCTTCATCAGCCGGTTGGGTTCCGGCATATCCCATGGCGACTAAAGAAACAAACTCCGGATCTCGTGATTGTATAAAATGAATAATAGCAGGTGCATTCACAAAACTACCGGTAATGATTTCATCTGTACGGGTTGCATTAACCAGACCCTGGGTCCCTGCACTAGTGGTTTGAATAATTGTTTTTCCGGTGAAATCAACATGTTCAATATGTGTTGGAGAATTTCCGTAATCAAAGCCGGGTACAATCCTTTCATGCCGTTCACCCATTAACAAATATTCCTGGTTTTTCTTTTTCAATCTGAATGCTATATCAGTGGTGTCTACCGGAATAATTTGTTTTGCTCCGTTATGAATGGCGTAGCATGCCACGCTGAAAGCCCTGAAAACATCAATGATCACTGTTAATCCCCTGGCATTTTTCGATCCTTCAATATAATGTAGAATGTTAATTTTCATTTAGTTCATCTGTTAATGAAGAACAGAGCTATTCGGATTAACCTCTTTTCCGGGGCTAAAATACCATTTTCTTTTAGGTTCTTCAGGAAAATACGTAGGTTAATGATTCAACTATTTAAAAGACTGTGTCTTTTAGTTATCTACCTGGAGAATAATCTGGGTTAAATCAGAATAAGTTTTATCAATCGTCTACAACGAATATGTCCATAGTGTTAATCATATACTACAATAATTAAACCGCTACGCGGTATTTTTATAAAGATAAGGGAGATAAGCTTTTAAGATAGAAATCACCCATCTTTCGGAAGAACCTTATTAAATTCATAATTAAGGTTTTTACTATTAAGTTTTCCATATATTTGTAATAATTGAAATAGCAACGTAACAAGAGGACATTTGAATAGCAGAGACCATAAGGTCATATATTAAGAGTGTTATATGTTAACTGTTATATGTTAATTGTTATGCCACGGGCATCCCTTTTAGGATAAAATGTTAATAGTAATATGTTTAATTGCTTGATACTGGGTGTTGGTTTTAGTACTTTTACCTTTCCCTCCTGCCTCTGCACAAAGCTATCGCAGAGGCAGACAGGTGTCTTTTATCTTTATAACTATTAACTTATAACCTATAACCTATAAACTAAAACAATTATCCTGAATGTAAATGAGATACTAAAAAACTGATTGTTTAAAATTAGCATAATATTTACAGATGAAACCCTCATGCACTAACGTCACAAAAGGATATGAAAATAACATGAGGGTTCCACGATTTAAGAAAATAAATGTTTAAAATGCACAATTATAACTAATAGAAATTCAGTTGTTTAACCTAAATATTTTCGTGTGAAAAGCATAATGAAATGGATCAGTCAGATTGTTGAATTTATTACCGTTGATATCTGGCGGATTCCCTTGCAGGAGGTTCCAGGAAAGAAGTCATTTTTTATCAAACAACTCAGGATTTTCACACTTGCCATGAAGGGGTTTGCTGAAGGGAAAGTGCAACTGAAAGCATCTTCGCTTACTTTGTATTCCATCCTTTCTGTCGTTCCGGTTGTGGCAATGATTTTTGGTATATCAAAAGGGTTTGGTATACAGGATACTCTCAAAGAAAAATTACTGTCCTCTTTTCAACAATATGAGCAGGTTGATGGTCATCATGAGCTTATATCCTGGGTTCTCGATTCCGCTGATAATTTTTTAAGTCAGGCAAAAGGAGGTTTTATCGCCGGAGCAGGTCTGATATTACTATTTTGGTCGGTTATGAAAGTTCTGGGTAATATCGAAAGTTCTTTCAATGATATTTGGCAGATAAAAAAATCAAGATCATTTTCCAGAAAATTCACTGATTATCTTTCGATGATGTTGATTGCACCGGTTTTTATTCTTCTTTCCAGCAGTGTAACGTATTTCATTTCAAGTCAGTTTGATAAAGTAATTGAATTAATACCGTTTCTGGAGAATTTCAGGTTTTTACTCGGTTTGGTGCCTTATATTTTGATTTGGCTTTTGCTTACCATAATCTATATGGTTATGCCAAATACCAAGGTGAATTTTTCATCTGCCCTGATTGCAGGAATAATTGCAGGAACCATGTTTCAGTTCATTCAGTGGGTTTATATGGAGTTTCAAATAGGGATTTCCCGGTACGGGGCCATTTATGGTAGTTTTGCTGCTATTCCCTTATTTATTATCTGGATGCAAATGAGCTGGTTGATCGTTCTTATCGGTGCGGAAATTTCATTTGCAAACCAAAATGTTGACCGGTATGAATTCGAAACCGAATCACACAATATCAGTTCCAGGTTCAAAAGGCTGGTAACCCTTTTGATTACCAATTTGGTAATAAGAAATTTCGCTGTTGGAGAAACTCCTTATACAGCTACTCAAATTTCCCGGAAGCTGAAAGTCCCGATCAGGGTGATCCGGGAAATTATTTACGAATTAATGGATGTGGGAATTTTTTCAGAAACAATTGGAAAAACTCCAAAAGAAAGGACGTATCAACCGGCAATGGACATCAATAAAATTTCCATTGACCTTGTGATGAACAGACTCGAAGAGCAAGGAAGTCATCATATCACTGTGTCCAAAAACAAAGAGTATCAAAGACTTTCAGATATATTGGATTCTTTTGATACGGTCATTAAGGAATCTCCCTCTAATGTGCTACTAAAAGACATTTAGTTATTAGCCTGGCAGGGTGTACCTCGCGAAATTAAGTAGTTATTAGGTTGTTATTAAGTGGTCATTCAATAGTCATGCGATAGTCATACAATTGTCATACAGTAGTCATACGATAGTTTACTCTGTGAAAAGAAAAAGTAAATAGTCCCGGAGGGACTAAAAGATAATAGACAGTCACTTTAGTGGCTGGGTATAAGCGGATAATGAACAAGAAACAGCCCGTTAGGGCTTGAAAGTAGGATTACACAGAATCTGGCTTGGAGTCTCAAGCCCGGTAAAATCAAAAATTCTATTTCGCAGCTTCCGTATCGTCTATTGTAGGTCGTATTTCGTAATTTCAATTAACTGTGACCGTTGTCAGGTGGAAACACCTGACACCATGTTAACAATCCCACACTAGCCGCTTAACGGCTAAAGTAGAATCTGCCGTAACCGTTTTGTACGGTTACCGAAAGGAAGACCCTAAGGGTCTGGGAATATTGATTGGAAAGGAGAATTACTCAAATTCCCTAAAAGTCATCTTAATGATCTCCATGGCTTCCCTGAGCTCTTCCTCTGTAATCACAAGGGGAGGGGCAAAGCGGATAATATGATCGTGTGTGGGTTTTGCAATTAAGCCGTTATCCTTCATGGCAACACAAACATCCCAGGCAGTATTTCCTTTTTTGGGTTTAATCACCACAGCATTGAGCAATCCTTTTCCCCGGACGGTTTCAATCATTTCCGACTTAATACTGCTTAATTCATCTCTGAAGATCTTACCCAGTCTGTATGCATTCTCAGCCAGCTTTTCTTCTTTAATTACTTCCAAAGCTGCAATGGCTACTTTGGCGGCTACCGGATTTCCTCCGAAAGTGGAGCCGTGCTCCCCGGGTTTGATGGTCAGCATAATATCATCGTCAGCCAGGACGGCTGAAACCGGGTAAACACCTCCTGCCAATGCCTTTCCCAAAATCAGAATATCCGGCCGTATATTCTCGTGGTCGCAGGCAAGTAATTTACCGGTGCGAGCCAGTCCGGTCTGAACTTCATCGGCAATAAAAAGTACATTATTTGCTTTACACAATTCGTATGCTCTTTTAAGATACCCGTCATCAGGAACATTAACCCCTGCTTCTCCCTGTATGGGTTCAACAAGAAATCCTGCCGTGTTCGGATCTTTCACCTCTTTTTCCAAAGCATCCAGATCATTATAGGGTATAATTTTGAATCCTGGTGTATACGGACCAAAGTCATTTCTTGCATCAGGATC
>CAZEWS010000248.1:5142-6047 GCA_964515985.1 uncultured Rikenellaceae bacterium
CGCTTGCTTTTACAATGACATCATTAAGTCCAACTTGATCTTCTGTCGGTGTCCAGTTAATAGTAGCAGTCCCATCAAAAGTCATACCCGTAGGTCCAGAAACTAAAGAGTAAGTTATAGTATCCCCATCAGGATCAGTAGACATGGATATTATGGTGATAGTCCTGCCATGAAAATTTTCTTCACAGCATATTATCTTTGCTTTATTTTCAGGAATTCCCTTTTTCTTATAAGCCCATTTTCTGCATAGCTTCAATGCGGTTTCATCGCCTTCTGCACCGGTGTTCATTGGTAACACCTTATCATATCCAAAATAGTTGGTAATGTATTCTTCGTATTCTCCTAATGTGCTTGTGTAAAAGGCCCTGGAAGTAAGCGTGAGTGTCTGAGCCTGGTCGGTTAGCGCTTTGATAATCTTTGGATGGCAATGTCCTTGGTTTACAGCCGAATATGCCGAAAGAAAATCAAAATACCTTTTACCTTCAACGTCCCAGACAAATACGCCTTTTCCTTTATCTAAAACAACCGGCAGGGGATGGTAATTGTGCGCACCAAATTTGTCCTCTTTTGCTATGAAATCCTGAGTATTCATATTTTACTATAATTCGTTTTAGTTTAGAAAATCTGAAAATTTTCTCAAATATAGGAAATGTAAGGAATTCTTCAAATTATAAAAGTTGCTTTTGTATTTGCTCCGTCAATGGCAAGACAAATAGAATCAATATGAAATACTTATATTTGGCTTTAATTTCCAACTTTATTAATTTTCATCACTACTGTCCGGGTTTTTTTCATTGTTTGATTTATAACCGTACAATAGTGATTGTAAATGATACTCGTCAGACCACTACTACTGCTTAACTTTATGATTAGATTTAAAATATTATGCTAATAATGAGATATAA
>CAZEWS010000249.1:0-6043 GCA_964515985.1 uncultured Rikenellaceae bacterium
AAAATGCAAAGTATAATGAAATTAGCCATTATCAAGCCATAAACATTGAACTTAGTCACGCTTATAGCGTGACGATCTCATGATCCGCCAGCTGGCTGAGAGTAAATTCCGATACATATTAAATAAACAACAATGAGAAAAAAACAATTTATTTTCGTATGGTTTGCTATATTTATAGCCTCCTGTACAACACAACCCAAAAAAGCAGATACAGTGAATTTTACTGGTGCTGACGATGAAGTTATAATTATGACTCTTGATCCGGGTCATTTTCATGCTGCCCTTATTCAGAAAATTTCCTACAAGCAGATTGACCCGGTTGTTTATGTTTATGCTCCCGAAGGACCGGATGCTCAAGATCATCTGAACCGAATCGAGGTGTTTAACACCCGTGAAAATAATCCAACGAATTGGATTACAAAATTGTACACAGGTGACGATTTTCTCGAAAAAATGATAGCGGAAAAACCGGGAAATGTAATGGTTACTTCCGGAAACAATAAAAAGAAAACGGAGTATATCAGTAAAGCCATCAATGCCGGTATTCATGTCCTGGCGGATAAGCCGATGGCAATCGATGCCGGGGATTTTGAGTTGCTGAAGGAAACTTTCATTTCAGCCGAAGAAAAGAGGGTTTTGCTATATGATATCATGACTGAACGTTATTCAATAACGTCCATTTTACAGAAAGAATTATCGAAAATAACAGATGTTTTTGGAGAGTTATTGGTTGGCAGTCCTGAAAATCCTTCCATAACAAAAGAAAGTGTCCATCACTTTTTTAAATATGTAGCCGGGAATAAGATTAGACGACCACCCTGGTTTTTTGATGTAACCCAGCAAGGTGAAGGATTGGTTGACATTACCACTCATCTTGTTGACCTGATACAATGGGAATGCTTTCCTGAAGTCATCCTTGATTATCAGAAGGATATTGAAGTACTGGCTGCAAAAAGGTGGCCAACAGAGCTTACACCTTCGCAGTTCGAAAGCGTTACCCGTTTGACAGAATATCCTGAATACCTGAAGAAAGATATTGTGAATGACAGTGTTTTGAACGTTTATTGTAATGGCGAAATAATTTACAGACTCAGGGGAATTCATGCTAAAGTATCAGTTATCTGGAATTACCGGGCTCCTGAGGGTGGGGGAGATACCCATTTCTCCATTATGAGGGGAACAAAAGCCAATCTTGTAATCAGGCAGGGGGAAGAACAAAATTATACACCTGAATTGTATGTTGAGCCTGTGAAAGAAGTTGATGATAGGGAGTTTAAACAAGAACTTGCTCTTGCGGTTGAAAAACTTCAGGAAAAATTTCCGGGAATTGAGCTTTTAAAGCTTGAAGAGAAGTGGCAAATCATTATACCCGCTGAATACAGAATAAGTCATGAAGCACATTTTGGCCAGGTTACACAAACATTTTTGCAATACCTGGTTGATGGGAAATTGCCTGACTGGGAAGTGCCAAACATGATCGCAAAGTATTATACTACTACGAGGGCTTTGGAGCTGGCTAAGAAGGAATAAGAAGCCAGAATTATTTAGTAATGTCCCCTAACAAGGGGACTACAGGGGTGTTTTTAAGAAAAATATATAAACACATAAAAACATCCCCCTAACCCCCTTTAATCAAGGGGGAATATATTAATTTAAAACAAGTTTAAATGAAACAAATCTTTTTATTATTAATTGTAACCATTTTTACATTTTCTTTTTACTCATGTAATTCTGATATAAGGAAGGAAGAAAGAGTATTAGTCTTCACAAAGAATGAAGTTGGTGGCTATATTCATGATTGTATTCCTGCCAGTGTGGCAGCCATCCAAAAACTTGGGAAAAAAAATGGCATAATTGTAGATACAACTTCCAATTCTGCTTTATTCACAGATGAATATTTGAAAAAATACAGCGCTATCGTTTTCTCAAATACAAACAATAAGGTATTTGAAACTGAAAACGAAAGAGTCGTTTTTCAGCGGTATATTCAGGCAGGCGGCGGATTCGTCGGGATCCATTCAGCATGCGGAACAGAACGCCACTGGCATTGGTTCAGTCAATTACTTGGAGGGACTTTTGAATGGCATCCACCCTATCAAACTGCAGTGATTGATGTGATTGACCACAACGATCCTTCAACCGTGTTTTTACCTGACCGGTGGGAACGGGAAGATGAGTGGTATCTGCTGAAGAATATGAATCCCGATATTCATATCCTCGCCACTCTTGATTCAGCCACTTACCAGAGCGAACGGCATGGCAAGGATTATCCGACTGCCTGGTACCATGAATATGATGGTGGAAGGTCTTTTTTTACCGCCGGTGGTCATTCCTCTGAACATTATTCCGATTCATTGTTTATCAGGCACATTTTAGGAGGGATTGTATATGCTATAGGGGAGAATAAAAAGTTGGATTATTCAAAAGTCAAAGCCAAATATCCGGAATTGATACTCGTCAGACCACTGCTGCTGCCGGGCGATTAGTTTAGATTTGAAACATTGCAAATATGTTATGGTTTATGTAAAAAGCTAATGCATTTTAGTGGTCAGACGAGTAGGTTAAAAAATTAAAAAAAATGACCACGGAACAATGGCATACATTAACAAAAATCATTGATGGAGAGATACTTCAGCAAAACCCCATCGGCTTCATCATCGATAGTCCGTGGCTGCCACAATGGTATGGTGTTTCGATCCTGGATTATTATACGAATGATAACATCTGGTTTGAAGCAAACAGGAAGGCTATTGAGACATTCCCTGAAGTAATGTTTTTTCCGGGTTTCTGGTCGGAATACGGGATGTGCACCGAGCCTTCTGCCTTTGGGTCTAAAATGGTATGGGCAGAGCGGAATCTTCCACATGCTAACAAAATCATTGATGATAGTGGCAATATTGGGCAAATAAAAAAACCAAATGTGAAAACAGATGGCTTGTTGCCTTTCATGTTAAACCGGTTAATTCATAACGAAGAAAACATAAAAAAACTTGGCCATTCGGTGAAATTTGCAGTTGCCCGCGGTCCGCTGAATATCGTATCTTTTCTGATGGGTACAACAGAATTTATGATGGCCATTTCAATGAAACCTGAAGAAACCCTGAAAGGGCTGAATACTATTACAGGTTTTATTGAGGATTGGCTATCGTTCCAGATGGAAACCTTTCCTGATATTGATGGAATATTACTGCTGGATGACATCGTTGGATTCGTTGGGGAATCTGATTTTAAAGAATTTGCACAACCCTTTCTGAAAAAAATATACAGGGATTTTAATGTAAAGGTTAAATTTTTCCATAATGATGCCCACGGCCTGGTTTGTGCTCCCTGCCTGAAAGAGATCGGGATTAATCTTTTCAATTTCAGCTTCGAACATCAAGGCTTTTATATCTGCGGTGAGAAGGAGTGATTAATCCATCAGATTACTGAGAGGGTGGCAGAAAATTCAGTGTTTATCAAAGTTCCGGTCAGAAGAAATCCATTGAGTGAAATGAAGTCTTGTTTTTTTGATTTTCAAAAAATAAGTGTACATTTAACGCTTCTAACAATTTTTATCATATTATGGAAGGTTTTCACTTACTTGACTGGCTCGTCCTTGGTATTTTCGGGCTGGGTTTAATTGGTATCATAGTCTGGGTTAGCAGGATGAAAGAAGATACCTCGACAGATTATTTTCTGGCGGGTCGTGATGTCACCTGGTTGGCGATTGGCGCTTCAATTTTTGCCTCAAACATTGGATCGGAACATCTCGTAGGTCTGGCTGGTGCTGGTGCCTCGAGCGGGATGGCCATGGCCCATTGGGAAATGCAGGGATGGATGATTCTTGTATTGGGCTGGGTCTTTGTCCCTTTTTATTCCCGGAGTATGGTTTTTACCATGCCTGAATTTCTTGAAAGAAGGTATAATGCGGCATCGCGATCATTTTTATCCATAATTTCCCTGGTTAGTTATGTCCTTACAAAAGTAGCTGTGACAGTATACGCTGGGGGTATTGTGTTTAAACAGGTGTTCGGAATAGAAAGCTGGATGGGGATTGACTTTTTCTGGATAGGGGCAATTGGACTGGTGGTTTTAACGGGAATCTATACCGTAATTGGTGGTATGAAGTCGGTGCTTTACACGTCGATCCTTCAAACACCTATCCTGCTGGTAGGATCGATATCAATACTTGTAATTGGGTTGGTGAAACTTGGCGGTTGGGATGAGCTTAAGATGATCTGCGATAGCAATGTTACCGGATATGGTGATACAATGACAAGTCTTATCCGGTCGGCAAAAGATACGGATTTTCCATGGACAGGTGTAATATTGGGATCGGCGATCATCGGATTCTGGTACTGGTGTACTGATCAATATATCGTTCAGCGGGTTCTGTCAGGAAGAGATCAAACCCAGGCACGGCGCGGTGCCATTTTTGGTGGTTACCTGAAACTTTTGCCGGTTTTCATATTTCTTATTCCCGGGATGATTGCTTATGCATTGGATCAAAAGGGTATTATTACACTAACCAGCTCTGATGCGGCCTTCCCAACACTGGTTTCTGAGTTATTACCGATTGGTATGAAAGGGATTGTAGTTGGTGGTCTGATAGCAGCACTTATGAGTTCACTTGCGTCACTTTTCAATTCTTCGGCTATGCTGTTTACTGTTGATTTCTATCAGAAGTTTCGACCTGATACCAGTGAAAAAAACCTGGTTTTTATTGGTAGAATAGCCACCGTAGTTATTGTTATCCTTGGCATATTGTGGATTCCTGTTATGAAAAACATTGGAAAGGTATTATATGAATACCTTCAGGACGTTCAATCGCTTCTTGCTCCGGGAATTGCATCTGTTTTCCTGTTAGGCGTTTTCTGGAAAAGGACCACACCGGCTGCCGGATTCAGTGGATTAGCGACAGGTTTCGTACTTGGAATGACAAGACTGGCACTGAAAGTTTTTGAAGCAGGTCTTAATCCGGATGGTTTTATTTACAAAGTATTTGTTGCACCCAACTGGCTTCACTATGAAATTTATCTCTTTGCGTTGTGCCTTGCAGTAATTGTGATTGTTACCTATTTTACAAAACCGGCACCAGATGAAAAACTGGTTGGATTAACATATGCTTCTTCGACACCTGAACAAAGAGCAGCAACAAGGGCAAGCTGGTGTGGTCCTTTTCCAGAAAACGCCTAACAGGAAAACATTTTATCCCAAAGGGATGCCCGCCCGACCGAAGTCATTCGGGCAGGCCTGTGGCATAACATTTTGTTTCCTTTCATTTCAAAAACTGATTAGTTACGAAAATATTAATCCATGAATAAATTTTACACCGGGTATGATAAATTTCTTGTGGCAGTGGATTGCATCATTTTTGGATTTGATGAAGGCGAATTAAAATTATTATTAATCAAAAGGAATTTCCCTCCGGCACAGGGTGAATGGTCTTTAATGGGAGGATTTTTGAAAAAAAAGGAAAGTCTGGATGATGCAGCAAGCAGGGTTTTGCAACGCTTGACGGGTTTGTCCAATGTATATCTTGAGCAGCTGTATTCTTACGGGGAAATTAACCGTGACCCAGGGGCGCGGGTTATGTCGGTTGCATATTATGCTCTTATTAAGATTAAAGATTATGATGAAGAACTGGTTCGAAAACATAATGCCAACTGGTTTCCTATAAATGATTTTCCGGACTTGATTTTTGATCATAATATAATGGTTGACAAAGCATTAAAACGGTTAAGAAGAAAAGCCCAGAGTCAGCCGATTGGTTTTGAGCTTTTACCCGACAAGTTTACCATTCCACAACTCCAAAGCTTGTATGAAGCCATTTTCCAGAAGAATTTTGATAAAAGGAATTTCAGAAAAAAAATCCTGAGCTTTGATGTCCTTAAAAAATTTAATGAAAAAGAAAAAAAGAACTCTAAAAAAGGGGCCTTTTTATATCAGTTTAACCGGGATAAATACGATGATCTGATTAATAGTGGCTATAGCTTTGAGTTTAATGTATAGAAACCTGCTGTATACGGTATAATTTTAAATATAAAAGGTTAAGGCAAGATTT
>CAZEWS010000250.1:0-6011 GCA_964515985.1 uncultured Rikenellaceae bacterium
CCACAAATCGTGTTCCATATTCATTAGCCATTCTTTGATTTTATCAGCTTCCAGCAATGCCACGCGTCCTGTTTCGTATTCAGTAATCTGTCGGTTATTATATACATTTGATTGGGAAATGATAAAGCTGCTGAACCGTCTTTGCATAAACATGTCGTCGTACGAGATCCGATGGGCATCGTTGTATTTATTATAGATCTCATTACGGGCAAGAGTATTCCTCAGCTCAGGAAAGTAAACCCAAAATGCTTTCGATTTTGAGGGCATTCCCGTATCTTCATGAATGTAAAACCTGATTGGACACAGACCCAAAATACGCACTTTCATAACCGAATGCTTTTTGTCGAAATACCATTCTTCCTGTATAAGGTATTGTTTTATTTCTGAAGTGTTTGCTTCATTTTCGCTTACGTTACGGATTTGTTGGTTTGTTACCGGATCTGTAACCCAGTTTGTATCAGTACTAGCTCCCATGGTTGACTCAATTTCCCCAAGTGTAGTTGGTTCGATCATTTCATCGTCAGTTACTCTGGCTTTGTACACGGTCACTTCACCCGACCGGACAGCTTCCATAATTATATCGATCAAACTCCTCCGGTCACCAATAGGAAAAGTAGGATAGTATAAAGGAAGATTCATTTTTTCACGCAGATCGATTATTCTTATATACTTTTTTGACCACATTACATCGGCTTCTCTCAAATAGGGATAGGGAACCGGCGATTTGTTAGTGATGTCTTTTTCATAAATCCCTTTCGGCTGAGCTGATAAAAAAGAAGCCCCAGTAAAAGCAATTAGCCCTATTAATATTATCAGTCTTTTCATAACTCAATTTTTCAGATTAATTTAACTTCAGAAGAACAGCTGGTAACCGGTGTTCTTTTCCAGCGGGTCCAACTGCCCTGATATTTGTAAACTGTACGGTATTACCCCGACGAAGCTGTTCAATCAGATCTTTTTGTTCCTTTGTAATGCGGTAACTGGACGAGGACTTTTCAGTCAGGTAACCTCTTACGTATACTCCAACATCAAAGGATGTTACGGTGTATTTTACATCAAAATCAAAATCCTCAACCTCGGCTACAACACCAATTTGTGCCTGCAAAGTATTTTTGGTGATATTACCGCCTATTTTTTGGGCTACTTTGGCAATAGGCGGTGGAGGATCTTTAACCCGGAATTCGATTTTCCCGTGATTTTGTCCCCGACCATCAGCCATTTGTTCCCTGACCGTTATTATGGCATTGCTCCTTGAAGAGGTAGGTGTGGCAACCCATGTCCCTCTGTAAGTCCTGTTGCCGTATGTAACCTTACCTTTTTTCAGGGAGCCGTTTGACGAGGTTGCCCTGATTCTTTCAGCAGGAATACCGGGTACGGATATATCCAATGGATTCATCAATCCCGTATACAATATATTCATTGCGGTTGCTGATACTACAACGTTAGGCTGTGCAACAGTATAAGATGACTTAAAAGGGAAACTGATTTTTGCACCGTCAATCGGGGATACCAATTGAATTAATCCGCCCCATTTTTGAGGTCCAAGGGAAGAGGCTTTTTTGGTATAAATTCCCCGGCCTCTTTCGTCGATGGGTATACTTTCGAAATCACCCACCATTCTGTATTGTCTAGAGTTGGCTGTAACGGTCGAGTCGTAATTACCTATAAGGATTTCTGGTTTTTGTGTTGTATCTGTGGCGGCGATAAAAACTTCAGCCTGGTAATCGTTACCGCGTAATACATAGTTTGTCTTGGGTATAACGGTTGGCACTAACCGGTTAAACTTGAAGGCCCCGGCATCAATCTGGCTATAAAGATAATTTAGCGTTTCTGCTTCGGCGTTCTTAACATCGTTTTGAAACTTTGATAACATGGTAATAACGGCAACCAGAGGTAGAAACTGAAAGTTGTGGTGTTCCCATTTAACTTTTTCACCGTAAACGGTTGGATCTTCAGTAACCAGACTATTCTCAAGCGATTCGATTACTGTCGGATTCCGGGTTCCAACCTTTTCTTTTAAAAAATCACGGTATCTATTTATCATATCTTTCAGTTCGAAAGCCAATCCATCGTCGCTAGATCCGATCATTACCTCGGAAGGAACGTTCATGTCATCGAATTTTTTTATGTTTTCAGTAATAACTTCGTTCCCATCCAGGGCTTCACTGTCTTTACCTTCGGCTTTTGTAATTATTCTGATTTTTACATTCTGAATGTATTCGAAGATTTCATTTGAGCGCTCTCTTACTTCATAGGCTGCATCTCTCCACGGGCCGGCTTTGGCTTCGTTTTCGGCTGCCGCCCTGTCAAACTCATGGTACGTCAGGCTGTTTTTTATGCTAAAATTTGCGGTGGTTCTGGTAAGACCCTCATCTATTTGTTTAAAAGCCTCAACGGCTTCTTTTGATACATTCAGCGCTAACAGTGCTGTCAGCACCAAATACATCATTCCAATCATCTTTTGTCTCGGGGTTTCTTTTCCGTGAGCCATGATTTATATTTGATTTAGGTTTATTTAACGTACTACTTGGTCATAACATTCATAGCAGAAAGCATATTGCCGTAAATAGTATTTAAGGCAGAAAGGTTATCACTGAGTTTGGCAACTTCTTCACTATATCTTTTTGAATCCTCGGCTGAACCCTTCATGTCTTCCATCATCTGATCCAGTCCGGAATACAAATCTTCAGTTGTTTTTAAATGTTCGTTTGTACCCTGAAGTTGCAATTCATATACTGCATTTAAGGCTGACAGATTTTTATTCAGGGTTTCCAGTTGTTCACTATAGGATTTACTGCCGTCCTGAATATGGGAGAAAGAATCAGAAAGTTGTTGGTAGTTTCTGCCGGATTCTTCGATCAGGTTGGCTGTTTTATCGTATGATTCTGACAATCTGCCAACCGATTCTTTTAGATCAACGGATGATTGCACGTAGGTTTCAGTATGTTCATTAATAGTTGAAGCGGCAGTTCTGATGTTGTCAACATATTCGTTGGTAGCAACAGAAGCATCTGAAATATCTGAAAGCTTAGAAGTTGTTTCACTCAGGTTATTTAATCCCTGGCCCAGCTTTCTAAACAGATCGGGTGTAATTTCAGCGCTCTCGATTAATGAATCGAATTTTTCAAGAGCGGATGAACTTCCGCGGGTTGTTCCCTTGTATTGCTCAATTTCATTTTCGTCACCAATACCTGCCAGCTCAGGATATACCAATGTCCAGTCGACATCTTCATGAAGAGGTTCAAAGGCAGAAAAGAAGAATATAGTAGCCTCGGTCAACAAGCCTACTGACAGTAATGTGCCGGCAAGAGGCCAGTGCATAATTTTAAAAAGGGCTCCGACGATAACAACTGAGGCACCCAAACCATAAAGCTTTGCCATGAAATTTTTCCAACCACTGCTTTGTACTATTTCTGTTAAATTCATAGATTTTATTTTTTAGTTAATCATTCATTATTTGTAACCCATATAAGGTCGGACATTTCTAAATCCAATAAATGCTTTTGCGGAATCCTGGTATTCATAGTCTCTGGTACTGGTTTGCATGTAATATGCAATATCTTTCCAGGATCCGCCACGAATAACTTTTCTTTTTAATACAGGAGGATCATCCGGTCTTGCGTTGAATTTATAATCGGGATTCATATCGTGCGAAAACACATATGCTGATTCATCATAGGCACTGGATGTCCATTCAGCGAGATTGCCGGCCATATCGTATAAATAGAATTCATTTGGTTCATACGAACCTACTTTGGCTGCAATTAAGGAACCGTCGTCAATGTAATTACCCCGGAGGGGTTTGAAGTTTGCGAGGAAACAACCCTCGTTATTTCTTGTATACATGCCTCCCCATGGGTACATTGAAAGACGAAGTCCTCCACGAGCTGCATATTCCCACTCGGTTTCCGAAGGTAATTTATAATCATGAACAAAATAACCACCCTGGCTGGATAAATAATCATTCAGGTATTTAGTCCTCCAGATACTAAAAGCAGTTGCCTGTTTCCAGGTAACACCAACCACCGGGTAATCATCAAAGGAAGGATGCCAGAAATACATGTTTGCCCAGGGTTCATTATATGAATAGGTAAAGTCCCTTATCCATACCAGTGTATCCGGATAGCAGGGTACCTCATCATGCATAATGAAGGAAGACCGGTCTTGAATGGCCCCTTTTTCTCCGGTAACAATATTAACCACCTCTCCTTCATAGGATTGTGTTGCGTAATTGTAACGGCTTGATTCTTTAGCGGCCTGTGTTAAATCAATCCAGAAATAGGTATAGATCAGTTTCCTTGTATCGATTTCTTTTCTGCCGAAAAAGCGCTCATGTTCAGGGTAGTACATTTCTTCCATGATAGGTGGGATCAATTCATCCCTTAAGTCGATTTTAGTGTCCCAATCGAGCTTTGGGGGATCGTATTCATTATCATCATCATCGACAGCGAAAAATCCTTCAATTCCGGCATCTCCTAATTTAAACCTTAATATTGAATCTCTTACATAATATACAAATTGCCGGTATTCATTGTTGGTAATTTCGGTATCATCCATCCAAAAAGCGTCAACAGTAACGGTTCGGGTTAAGGAATTCATAGCCCAGGCAGCATCTTCATCACTGGGGCCAACATTGAAACTTCCCTGTGGAACAAAAACCATTCCATATGGATCGGGCTCAAACCATTTTTTCCGGCCCTGAACACCAACCAGCTCGCCGGTATATGAACCACCGCAACCACTTGCCAAAACCGCTAAAATTATACTAAAAAACAGTAATTTTTTCATATCGAATATATATTTTATACTGCAAGTAAATTAAAATTTTTTATATTTCATAAAAATCTTACACTTTTATATCGTTGTGGACTTCGGTCAATGCTTAAACTGAAACAGTAGCTTAACATAAACTCATGGCTTCCTTTGCTGTTTTTTCTTATATCAGAAGTGGCAAAATCATAGGCATAACCTACTCTCACGCCATTAAACAGTTCCATGCCCACCATACCAACGATTGCATCTCCTGTTCTGTAAGTAACGCCACCCCAAATTTTTTTATTGTATAAAACGTTGGTATTTATACTTAATTGTGATGTTTTTCCATCAGAATACACAAATAGGGAGGGTGTAACTTCAAAAAGAGGGTTGTTGATGGGTAAATGATAGCCCGCAATGAGATAATAATGCCTTGTAAGATATGGTGTGCTGTTTGAAAATTTTATTTTTGCTTCATTTAAATGAGTGGTGGAAATTCCCAGGTATAGTTCATCTGTTTTATAGTAAATACCGAATCCCATATCAAAAGCTATGTGACTTTCATTGTTTTCGGGGATTAGCGGATCCCCGCTTGGCTGGACATGATAATCGCTTGAAGGAATAACCCATTTTGGTTCCAGGGCTTTATTGAATAACCCAATACCAAGACCAATGCCTAATTTCCCGGTACCGACATCCATCCGGTATGCATAGGCAAGAGAGAAATCCATATTATCATCGAAACCGGCTTTATCCTTCTGAATACTCAAACCGACTCCGCTGTTTAATTTGAAAAGCTTAAAAGGTGCATTAACCGTAAAAACAGTTGTGGAAGGAGCTCCCTCAAAACCCACCCATTGCTGACGGTTAATTGCTGTTGCACAAATCATATCGTTGCTTCCGGCATATCCGGGGTTTATTGCCATTTGGTTGAACATTACCTGGCTAAACAGCGGATCTTGCTGTGGATAAGCAAATATATTGATTCCCATAAACAGGTATAAAAAAAGATACCTTTTCATACAAAATTAATGTAGATTTACCGTATTATTGCTGTTTCCGAGCCTTGTAAGATGTGTAAAATAACTAAAATAATAAATTCAAACAAATTTTTTTGTTCGCAATCGAATTCAGCCAGATACATCCATTTATACATAATTAATAACGTTAATGTTACATAAAATTATATATTTAATTTATAGTATCGGAATTTACTCACTTCGTTCATGAGATCGCCCCGATAGCCATCGGGGCTA
>CAZEWS010000251.1:0-271 GCA_964515985.1 uncultured Rikenellaceae bacterium
GCATGCAAAGAGCTTCCTGGGAACAGGGAGTTGCAGCTCAAGCTTTCCTGGAATTGGGTGATGATGAAATGGTCATTTTAATGGCTAAAGAGTCCGTTTTACGTCAAACGAGCGAAGGTCGACTTGCTGTATTATATACAGATAATGGTGTTACAGATCCAGCAGCTTCAGGGGAAGCTCTCCTTTATTCAGCCCAAATTACACAAGACGCACGTTTAAAAAAATCTGCTGATAAAATGTTAGAATACTTGCTAGATATAGCTCCTAAAAA
>CAZEWS010000251.1:380-879 GCA_964515985.1 uncultured Rikenellaceae bacterium
CCACCTTTCCTGGCCGCTGCCGGTCATTTTAATGATGCTATTAAACAAATAAATGGAATTAGGCATTATTTATGGAATGCAACTGATAAGCTTTACTCTCATAGATGGAATGATAAGGAAAAAACTTTTGTAAATGAAAATTATTGGGGAGTAGGAAATGGTTGGGCTATTGCGGGGATAAGTCGAGTGATAAAAAAATTACCATCAAATATGAAGTCTGCAAAAGATCAACTTGTTCATTACGTTAAAGATGCTATTGATGGCTGTATTAAACATATCCGGTCTGATAATTTATTTCATAATGTTATCAATGATAAGAATACTTTTGTAGAAACAAACCTATCCCAAATGATTGCTTATACAATTTTCAGAGGAGTTACTGAGAAATGGTTGGATCAAAGCTATCTTGACTATGCATACAATATGCGAAATGCAGTTCATCGAAAAGTAGATAAATTTACATCAATAACAAACAGTGTCACGATTTCTATGCATTATC
>CAZEWS010000251.1:958-5960 GCA_964515985.1 uncultured Rikenellaceae bacterium
ACGCTCAACATAAGGACAAGCCATTCTTTTTATTAATGGAAGCAGCATATAACGATCTTTAGCATGCAAAATCCTGCTCGTCCCGGTAGGAAATTATGATACCAAAGGTCGGGCTCGGAACGAAACATATAAAAACCTCCGAGTGATTTAATTCTCTCACACCGTTTAGAACCTTGTTTTTACCGTCATCTCTGAGGCTATATTCGGCAGTGACTCAGTGGCAACCTTTCTGATAATGCATAGAAATCGTGACACTGTTTGTTATTGATGTAAATTTATCTTGCAATTTATTGACATGTTGTTTATGTTATCGGTAACAGTTAACGGTAACATCTCCTTGGAGGGGGTATGAATCGGGTGACATCAGGAACAAATCTTGCGTCTGTTTTCTACTTGGCTGCGAGTCTATGGATCTGCTCACTCGTACAATGCTCGACAGTGAATCGCCCACAAACAATTAAACTCGAGGATGGATGGCAAATCCAGTCCGTAGAACAGGCAGCACAAAACGGAGCGGAAATCAGCAGTCCGACTTTTAAACCAGAAACATGGTATGATGCCCAGGTACCGACGACGGTTTTGAATGCACTGATAGAAAATGATCTTTATGAAAACCCTTACTATTCTGACAATCTTGAACGAATCCCGAAAGCACATTTCCAAAAAGCCTGGTGGTTTCGTAACAATTTCAAAGTTAGTAAGAAGCAATTAGACCAATTTACCAATTTGAAATTCGAGGGTATCAATTACCGGGCAAATGTCTGGTTGAACAGACGGCAGCTTGCTTCATCGGATTCGATAGTTGGTGCTTTTAGACGCTTTGAACTGGATGTGACCGGTTATCTCAATTCGGGCTTAAACTGCCTTGCCATTGAGGTTTTTCCGCCAAAACCGGGTGACTTCACAATCGGGTTTGTCGATTGGAATCCGCGACCGCCTGATGCTAATATGGGAATATTCCGTCCAGTGTCAATTCATTTTACCGACGCTCTGCAAATTCAGAATCCTTATGTGATAAGTGATATCAATTTTGAAGATACACTGCTTGCAGATTTAAGTGTTTCTTTTCTTTTACGAAATCAAAAACCCGTACCGGTAAAAGGAAAGATTGAAGGACAGATCGGTGATATTGCATTTGAAAAACAGGTTTCGCTCAATCCCGGTGAAGTTCAGGAAATTACTTTAAATTCAGATGAATTCCCGCAACTCAGGATTCAAAATCCAAAACTCTGGTGGCCGCATAATTTTGGTGAACCGAATTTATACGATATTCATCTGGAATGTATAGTAGATGGACAGCTTTCTGATCAGGCGGATTTCAAATTTGGGATCCGAAAAGTCGAAGATTATGTAAACGATAACGGATATCGTGGTTTTAAGATAAATGGTGAGCCAATCCTGATCAAGGGCGGTGGTTGGGTGGATGATCTCCTTCTGGCGAATACGGCAGAGAATCTCGAAAATCAAATTAAATATGTTAAACACATGAACCTTAATGCAATCCGGCTGGAAGGATTTTGGGGAAAGGACGAAACACTTTACGATCTGTGTGACCGTTATGGAATTTTAATAATGGTGGGCTGGAGCTGTCAGTGGGAATGGGACGAATATCTTGGAAAAGAATGTGATCAGTTTGGCGGTGTAAAATCAGCGGATGACATAAAACTTGTCTCGGACTATTGGCGCGATCAGGTCGTTTGGTTGCGAAATCACCCGAGTATTTTTGTGTGGATGGCGGCTAGTGACATGCTCCCGCGACCTGCCCTGGAAAAACAGTATTTGAAAATTTTAGAGGAGTTCGATCCTACCCGGCCATGTATTATGGCTGCCGGCGATGCAGAGAGTGAATTGACCGGACCAACCCGGATTAAGATGCGCGGTCCTTATGCGTTTACCGCACCCGTTTACTGGTATGCCGACACAAGCAACGGCGGAGCTTTTGGATTTAATAGCGAAACCGGTCCTGGAGCCCAGGTTCCGCCTTTAGCAAGTATCAAGAAAATGATCCCGGAAGATAAATTATGGCCGATTAACGAGCTTTGGGACTATCACTGCGGACGTAATGAGTTTAATACATTAGAAAAATACAACACAGGGCTTAGCAGGCGCTATGGTCCAGCAAGCGGATTGGAGGAGTATTTGAAGAAAGCACAACTGATGAATTATGAGTTGATGCGTCCGATGTTTGAAGCATTTGTGGCGCACAAACCAAATTCAACTGGCGTAATTCAGTGGATGTTGAATTCGGCCTGGCCGGAGATGTACTGGCAATTGTATGACAGCTATTTGATGCCAAACGGAGCTTTTTATGGCGCTAAAAAAGCTTGCCAACCGCTACATCTGCTCTATCGTTATGCGTTCGATGATATCCGGGCAATAAATGAGACGCTACAGACATATCCGGCAATGGAAGCGCAAATCCGTGTATTTAATTTACAGTCGGAGAAAATTTTTGAAGACCGGATAGAGTTTAAATTACCTCCAAACAGTTCACAAAAAATTATGGATATTCCGGATAATCTTGATATCACGTCGGTCTATTTTGTTGATCTTCGCTTGGTGGATTCGAAAAGTGGCGAGGAAATCGACCAAAATTTTTATTGGTTGTCAACTCAAAAAGACATACACGATTTTGAAAAAACTGAATGGTTTTATACACCGCTAAAGCAGTATGCTGATTTTAGTGAACTGACCCAGATGCCCAGGGTCACGCTGGCGGTGAATTATCTTATCCGGCAAAATGGCGACGAGCAGTCGATGGAAGTAACACTAAGAAATACTGCCGATACAATCGCATTTTTTATAGAATTGCAGGTGGTTAGCGAAAAGAATAGCGAAGTCGTTTTACCGGTTTTCTGGGAAGATAATTATATTAGTTTACTGCCTGGTGAAAGCCGACATCTGCAAGCACACTTTAGTACAAAAGATCTGAAGGATGATCGAGTCAAATTGGAAGTTACCGGCTGGAACGTTAAGGATTGTAAGATAAACAAGGAGTAGAATTCCGATGAAAAGAAACTACCTGATTGTATTGTTAATTTTCCTGATTTTCTTTGTGATATCTTTTTTAACGAATATCCTCGGGCCGTTGATCCCGGATATTATTGAGGGGTTCAAACTATCTCACCTGGCTTTGGCTGCATTCCTGCCGTTCTCCTTTTTTGCAGCTTACGGAGTTATGTCGATTCCTTCCGGCATTCTAGTTGACAAATACAGTGCAAAAACCATTATGACAGCGGCATTTATTCTGGCGCTCATTGGCTCATTTCTCTTTGCTTCTGTTCCCAGATTCTCCGTTGCGATGATCTCGCTTTTCCTCATCGGCGTGGGGATGGCGATGCTGCAGGTTGCAATTAATCCATTATTGCGGGTTGCCGGCGGTGAAGAGCATTTTGCATTTAATTCGGTGATGGCACAGCTGGTTTTCGGGCTGGCATCGTTTTTAAGTCCTCAGGTTTATAAATATCTGGTGCAGAACCTGAGAAATTTCACTGGCGATGGTAATGTTATAATTCGTTTTCTGGCGTCCGTAGTACCAGAGCATTTGCCGTGGGTATCGCTGTACTGGGTATTTGTTGCAGTGACTTTGGCTATGGTTATCATATTAATTATTGTACGACTTCCAAAGATTGAATTGAAAGAAGATGAACGAGTTGGGACACTGCAATTAACCAGGAGTCTTTTTCGGGAAAAACAGGTCATATTATATTTTATCGGTATTTTTGCTTATGTGGGTACGGAACAGGGACTTGCGAACTGGATGTCTAAGTATCTGGCAGTTTATCATGGCTATGATCCGTTACTGGTAGGTGCAGACGCAGTCTCTTCATTTTGGGGGTTGCTGACAGCCGGTTGTGTACTTGGTTTAATTTTGTTAAAGTTTTTTGACAGCCGGAAGATATTGATATGGTTTACTACGGCATCGATTCTAAGCTTGACACTGGCTCTCTTGGGGACAGCCAAGATGGCGTTATATGGACTGCCGGCAGCCGGTTTTTTCCTTTCGGTGATGTGGTCTATTATCTTTTCGCTGGCTTTAAATTCAGTTGAAAAACATCATGGCTCCTTTTCCGGTATTCTCTGTACCGGGATTGTTGGCGGAGCCTTCGTACCGCTGATCATCGGCGGTCTGGGAGATTTATTTGGTCTGAAAATTGGGATGATGTTTTTATATGTTACACTGGGCTATATCATGAGTATCGGTTTTTGGGCAAAACCCATTATTAGTAACAAAACCATTAACTTAAAGAAAGATAGATAGTATTTGACCTATGAAGAGTATGTTGGATAAAACAGTAATCGGAGTTGATCTGGGTGGCACTAAAATTCAGGTCGGACGGATTAAACAGAATAAGATTGAACAAGAATTCTACAAAGAAGTCTCTGCTAGGGAAAAGGAAGAAGTTGTGCTGACAGAAGTCGTAGATGCAATTGAAAAAGTTTTCACGAGGGATGTGGACGGCATTGGTGTTGGTGTTCCAGGACTAGTTGATGTGGAACGAGGTATCGTTTATGATGTAACGAATATCCCGTCTTGGAATGAAGTCCATTTAAAAGACCATCTGGAAGTTCATTTCGATTGTCAGGTCTATGTTAACAACGATGCGAACTGTTTTGTACTCGGTGAAAAATACTTTGGTAAGGCTCGCGGTTATCAGAATGTCGTTGGGATAACCCTTGGAACCGGATTAGGCGCCGGAATTATCATTAATAATCATCTATATACCGGGAAAAATTGTGGTGCTGGTGAATTTGGTATGGTATCTTACAATGGTCACAACTATGAATACTATTGCAGCGGTCAGTTTTTCAAAGAGGTTTATCACGAAGATGGATATATATTATCTAAACGTGCGGAGAAGGGAGATGCGACTGCCCTTGAGATTTATAATCAATTTGGACATCATATCGGTCAGGTAATAACGACTATCCTATTTACAACCGATCCGGAAATCATTGTTATTGGCGGTTCTATTAGCCGGTCATATCTCTATTTTAAAAA
>CAZEWS010000252.1:0-5953 GCA_964515985.1 uncultured Rikenellaceae bacterium
TCAGGGATTTTTTTTATCCAAATTATCTTACACTTTTCTATTTAAACCGAAAATCAACCTTTAAATTGTAAAGCCAGGGAACTCTTGGATCAACTCCCTCAGTTTCCAGAATGTAAGGAAGATTTTCGTAGTGCCGTTTCAAATTTAATTCTTCTGAGACATTATACAATGTAACAACGATGGTATCATCAATAACCCTTAAGTCACCATCAATACCATGAAAGATATTATCAGCTAAGGTTTTGGCAGTCCATTGTTTGTAAGGAGCCGGGAGTTTTTGTCTGAACTGGTAAGCAGCTGCCTGAGCGATTAACGCCAGTGACATTTTACCAAATCGGATATTAAAGTTCATCGTTGAAGCCCTGTTCCAACCCATGGCTCCCTCAAAGTTAAAAAATTCCTCGATTGTCCACCTTTTATCATAGTTCTCTGTAAGCATTTTAAGGGCTGATTGATCAGTGGTACTAATAAACGCCTTATATTGATATTGTGATTGGATTTCTCCATTACGCTCAGCCAAAAGCTTAAAACTTTGTTTTTCTTCATTAAACTTGTAATCGGTCTGTGCAATAGCATAACCTGCCCACATTTTTTGATAATCTAACCCTTTAATTAATTTTTGGATTTTTACATAATTTGGAGCTGGAACAAGTATGTCAAAAGAAGTTTTCTGTTTTATATATTTCAATAACTCTACAGTAAAATGTTCAGTGTCGGCAAGTATTAATCCACTGGGCTTGGTATGCGGTGGTTGAAACAATATTTTATCTGTCATTTCTAATAATTCAACAGAAGCTTTTGTAGCAGTTTTCCCGGATGAACCTATGGTAAGTCCAAGAGGTTGGCCTGTTTTTACATCAATGGCAAAAAAAGTTTGCAAGACCTTTTTAGAGGGCTCTTTGGGTAGTTTTTTCTTCTTTGGCATAATACGCTGTGAATGGGTGGGTATTCGATGTGGGTCTAATGCCAGTAAGTCTCCTTTGTAATGTCCATTGATTTGCCTGAGTTGTCCTAAATTTAGCTGCAATTGGAAAGCCTCGGCAATAGTGTGCTTATCCAATAGCTCATGAATACTATGATCGCTTACCAGATAAGGTAACCCATTGATTAATTCAAATCCCTGATGACACAAAGAATGCCTTGAGCGTATTCCGGTAACGCATAATGCAGATTCGTGAACCATCTGCATAGCCATTCGCGGAGCTATATCATTATCACCACTGGCAGTCCAGCCCTTCAGTAAATCCCAGCTTCCTAATCGTAAATGTTCGCTTACTAAGAACCATAATCCTACCGATGTACCTGAGACCCGTTTAGAAAACATCTCCCGTACCTTCCTTTCATTGCTTCGAGGAGTAATTTTAACTGTTTTTGTTTTTCGTTTGGTAATGTGGGTTCTAATTAATTCAGGGGGCTCATCTTGAGGATTTAACTTGTAGAGTTTTTTTTTGAAGACCATATTCCTGTATCGTACGAGATACGCTTCTGTCGCTGACATCATATCCCATTTGACGTAACTTTTGCCCAATGACCGCTGGTGACATATCCGGATCAAGAAAACGAAAACGGATGATTTGATTATTCACAACATCGGTTCGGACAGAGTTATTTCTTGGTCCTCGTTTCTTGTTATACAAAGCCTCTGATCCATGCTTTTTAAATTGTCTCTTTATATGGTAGTAATGTTCCCTGGTATAACCATATTTTTTAGCAAGTTCTTCCACTGTAATTTTACTATTTATCCCTTCGAGAAGCATAGCCATTTTTTTTGCAAAAACATCGTTAAGTTGAATGGTTAATGAGCCATTGCGTCCTTTAACGATAATAGGAAGCTGTTGATTATCCATAATTAATAGTTTTAAAGTATTTCATGGATAAAGATAAGAAAAAATCAAGAAAGTAATATTAATTATGGCAATTTGTTATTAACAAAACAATGTTGATAATTATGTAAACACTATTACAGAATGGTTATTAGATTTTGGCTAAAAAATAGAAAGCCTTATTTTATATTACTATAATAATGACGAAATTTGTGTAAAAAAGGAACTTAAGGGCGTAATTGTAATATTAATGTAGGTTTAAAAATCCCTGACATTTTCGGGGCATGGCTCCATGATTGTGTGAGTGGAACTAAACCGGAAGCCTTTTCTTTGGTAAGGCCAACTAACATAAGCCGGGTTTCTGAATACTCCGTTTCTTTGTACGCTTTCCATTCCCAGGCATGGGTAAGCGAAGTGTGAGAAGCCCTGTCGCTAGCCATTGCATATCGTCCATCTGAAGGTTTGGTTGCGGTTGGCCAGTGGTTCCACCATGGGAACATGGAAATATCCCGACGGAATTCACCACTATAAAAATCCCATTCCGGTTCATCGTCAAGATTAATAATTGTAAAAGGTTTGAAAGATGAACGGGTGTTTATTAACTGAATATTTGCGCCTGGCAATTCCGATAACCACCTATCCTTTTTATTGACTACATAGGTTGTTCCTTCTTTTTTTGCATCCGAGTCAACCAGTTCCCATGAATATACATGTTCATTACCATCCATATTGGCCATTATCACTGCCTCCGGGTATAAAACATCTTCAGGACGTTGGCCTTGACCCATAACTATAATTCCCTCGTGCCATTCATGTCGTGAAGACGTTTTGCTACTGTGAAGAGTTTGGGATCTGACAGCAACTCCATCGGGATAGATTGTATAGAATTCATCTGTCCAGTCACCCCAGCCGGTTAAAGAGTCAATATTAGCCTTGCGATACCAATTGTCAATTAGGGCATATCTCCAATGTACCACACAACGGGCCGGTGTATTTTCAATAATTTTTACCTGTGAATATTCACATCTTTTGTCCGACATGGGTTCATGGCACCCCTTATCACTCCAGGTTTCATTGAATTCATTATTAAACCAAATCCCGTTTTCCGTAACCCAATGTGGGATATAACTGGTACCTCTCCAGAATACAAATTGACCATCAAATTGATCGAAAGAGACCACCACGTCAGGTAACCCGGATACCCGCCAAAAGTTATCCCACGACTCATAAAACTTCAGGTTTGCATAAACAGCACCAAAGTTGTCCAAATCCGGTAATGTTGGCAAAGGGCGTTTTCTCAGGGCAGGAGCTTTTATATCTAAAATTTCTTTTCTGACAGGTGCAAAATCTTCTTCTGTTAAGGCTCTATCCCATACTTTTAGTTCATCAATCAAACCATCAAAAAAATGATGAACGGGTTCAGTGCCTAACTGGCGAATAGTACCTTCAGGCCTTATTTTTTGACTTGTGATACCTGAAAGCAGAACTTCATTGTTGCCCGGCATAAAAGCATACTGCACTTCTTTATGCGCCACTTTTTCACCATTGAGATAAAGGGTAATACTTATTCCATCATAGACCCCGGCAATATGCACCCATTTTAAAAGAGAAATTGTTTCGCTGCCTTCAACATTAACCCACCCATTTTGTGTTGCAATTTTGAATCCGGGTTTGCCGAGGGAATTAATTCCTAAAGAAAATCCTTTACCTGACAGCATATTCTGTTCTGCAAGAGGACAAAAATTGGTGGGGTAAGCTCCCATAGCAAGCCAACCCTCAACAGTGAATGAACCAAATAAAGATAGTGTATTCCTGCAGGAAAGATAGGCCGAATAACCATCTAAAAGTAAAGATTTGCCATGAACACCATCTTTTAGAACTACATATGTACCACGTATTGTATCCAAACGATTTGTAATCTGATCCTCTACGGTTCGGATATGCAGTTTATTATTAACATTTATTTCATCAAATGACAACCACATTACAGGTGTATCTGCTTTTTGAGAAAAACCTGCAAAAACCATAAAACATAGCGACATTGTCAATATATACCTAAAGGAAATTTCAAAATTCTTCATCTTTGTATGTCGTTAATTGTTAACTGTTTATTCATTCATTATCGGACATTCTTTAAGCTGCCATTTTTTATAATCTTTTAACTTTTTCCTTATTGTATCGCCATAAATTTCAATTATTCCGTCGAACAAAGAAATGGAAGGTATAGTGTACTCTGGCTTAGCACTATTAATGGTAGGTGAATTAAGAGACCATCCGATTTCGTGGATACCTGCACTTCCATTTTCGGCGGGATAAGAAAGGTAGTAGAACTGACGAGTATATCTCAACATATAGTTTTCCAGTCCTAATGGTCCTCCGGAGGTGTGAAACATATCAAACAAACCATAAATTACATCATACCCGTCTTCGCCCATAAGCATTTTTGTCGGGTATCTTTCCCTGATTTCTTTGGTATATTGGATCAGACCTTCATAGGGAGAATAATCAGGACTATTGTCCCAGCGCAAAGTGCCGTCAAGAAAAACTCCGTCAACATTAAAGGTATCGAAAAGTTCAGCCGTTTTTCCGATCATATATTTCCTGTACTTTGGATGACCAAAATTCATGATCAAACCCATTGTTTCAATAGACAAATCAATGTTCCAATCAAGCCAATTTTGTATTTGCGGATATCCGTCGGGCCCCTTCAAGGCCGCATCCATCATATCGTGTTCCTTTAAAAATTTGAAATTTGCCAAATTTGGTCCACCTAACATTAATACCACTTTAACACCAAGTTTATGCGCTCTGTCAACAAATCGTTTCAAACCATCGGCACCACCCATTCTTTCATCGGCGTGATGTTCGGGATATGTACAATAATATCTACCATCCCAGGCGGGTAAAAAGGCCAAAACATTTTCACCATCCATTGTTTTACAAATCCATTCAAGCTGATCACCCATTTGCTCGTAGGTATTAAACATGTGGCCGGTCCAATGAATTCCATGGAAAAAAGTAACCAGTTTCAAATCATCAATCCATTTAGTATCACCTTTTTTCTTATAAGGGACTATTTTTTTTCCAAGACTTCGCTTGTAAAAAAAGCCCTTCGGGGAAAATATAATATGGAATAATTAACAAAAAACGAAGTCTTGGAAAAAAAATAGAAATTTCAAAATCCAAAAATCAAAATCCCAAATAAATCCCAATTAAAGAAATCCCAAAATGAATAATAAACTAATTTTGTTGCATGAAACACAAAGATAAACTATGCAACCATTATAATGAAATTTTAGATGGAACCTATGACTGCATTGACAGATTAGTTCTAAATGGTTACTTTTCACAGGGTTGTTCACCTGGAGGTTTTAGAACCTGGTTCAGGGCTTTTAAAGGGTCAGACAAAGATTTGAATAATGCAACTTTAATGAGAATGGCCGGGAGGTTTAGCAGACGAATTAATGCCTTTTGCAAGAAAAGAAATATACCATTACATTATTTCAAAACTGGAGAAAGAAAACATGAAAAAGCCGAAGAATTATTGCCAACAGATAAAAACTTTACAGGAATATTTGCCATATTCGTAGCAAGAGCACCAGGATCAGTTTGGGATATAAAAGAATTTGATAATGGGAAAATAGACATTCGTAAGAAGAAACCTTTACCTTTTATCAACCATTATTATTTCCATATAATAGATAAAAAGTGGGGACATATTACAATAAAGATGGCAGGTCATCCACCATTTGGTACTCAAATCATGTTAAACGGTCATGAGTGGGTAGAAAGGAGAAAAGCAGTACAAAAACTATCAATAATAAAAGAAGGTAATTGCTTTACAAGTTTTTCCAGCGGTGAAGCGCTATCGAGAATTGCAGATACCTTAAGTATACAAAAAGGGCAACTTGAGAGTGTGTGTAACCGCTGGATTTATAAATGCCTGTGGTTTGGGCTGGATAAAGAAGAACAGGAAAGGTCTGGTTTTAGGTATCAGTATTCTATTTATCAAGTAGAATATAGTCGTAATCTATTATTTAAAAGAGGAACACAATTAGATCAAATGTATCAAAACCTTATTACTCTTTCCCGTGAACGACTTGATATAAAGAGGTTAAAAACTATTTTTG
>CAZEWS010000253.1:0-1633 GCA_964515985.1 uncultured Rikenellaceae bacterium
TTTTTTCGGGGAGTGGCATGTGTGTTAGATTGTGGGAACGAGTAATTTTGAATTTTTATGTTTAACCTGTAGACATATATTAGGACAAGACAAAAATGTTATATGTTAAAAGTTAACAGTTATAAGTTAATGGCGAAATGAGTGAAGTTGATATGTTGATTTGTTAAGTTGTTTAGTTGCAGGTAATGACCTGACAGGGTCTTTATGACCTGACAGGGTCTTTGGGAAAGAAATATTTGACTACACATCCAGGTTATGCTGTATTTTTTTTAGTTGCTTATTTAACTGTACGTTATGCATATTTTTAAAACATTAATAGTCCTTTGGATTTATTATAATGATGATTATATTTATCTATGTAATCAAAGAACTGTTTCCGGTATATTTAAAATAAAGGAAATTCCTTTATACAATCGTTAGGCAAAATATAAAAGTAATAAAATGCAAGAAAGACAAAGAAATAGAGAAACGTATTTTAACGAGCAAGAAGTAACGGTCAAAAAATATGTTCTTCCCTTTATAAAAGAAGTGATGGATATTAACGAAAAAACTTCAATTTTAGAAATTGGCTGTGGGGAAGGAGGTAACTTAAAACCCTTTCTCGATATTGGATGTGAAAGAGTTGTTGGTGTTGATATATCCAAAGGAAAAATAGAAAATGCTAATAAATTTTTCTTAAATCATCCTAACAAGAAGAAGATTGAATTTGTGCTTGCGGATATCTATGACATTAATGAACTAGGACAGTTCGATATTATAATAACCAGGGATGTATTAGAGCATATACACGGACAAGAACGATTTATGCAGTTTGTTAAAAAATTTCTTAAGCCTGAAGGAAAATTTTTCCTCGGATTTCCTCCCTGGCATAATCCATTTGGTGGACATCAACAAATGTGCGAAAGCAAGTTCTTGTCTAAATTACCGTTCTTTCATATCCTTCCAAGATCTATTTATAGATTTATTCTAAAAGTGTTTGGAGAAAGTGAAGCTAAAATAAGAGGATTATTAGAAGTCAAAGAAACTGGAATTACCATTGAAAGATTTGAAAAAATACTAAAGAGAACCGGGTATAAAAAAGACAAGAGAATATTCTATTTTATTAATCCTAATTATGAGATTAAGTTTGGATTAAAGCCTAGAAAACAATACTTTACACATTTAAAAAACTTTCTAATTACGACTAACTATTATGTTGTGTCACAAAAAAATACTTTGCCTAAAAGTACATGAGTCATTGGGCAACAAATGGTTAAATTGAAGGTAAATGAATATAAATAAACATCATAACGGTTTGAAAGTGAAGTGCGTAAAAATGCCCAACGCCTCATACACTAAACGTCATAAGCAAGGCGAAGAAAGTGTTTTATATTTGTGTAAAGTATTGTTAATGAATATGAGGTTGCAATTTGTGACCTCAATTAGTTTTGATAATGAAAGAATCAATTATTAAGCCTGGATACCAATCCCTTATTTATGAGTTTAGAGGTCTTAAAGTGATGCTTTACTATGACTTGGCTGCACTTTATGGCATTGAGACAAAGCGTTTAAAACAACAGGTTAGAAGGAATTATCAATGAGTGTGCGATAGTGGAGTCTTCCACAGGAATGCCTTCGGCAGAACCACTGACCC
>CAZEWS010000253.1:1650-5141 GCA_964515985.1 uncultured Rikenellaceae bacterium
TCCTGTTCCGGTCCATGGAGCTTATTCCTTACTAATGAAGAAAGGTAGTTGGACCGGTGTTCTTTTATGCCTCATTCTTTCTACAATAATCAAATTTCTACGAGGTTTTTTCTCCAAATCTCTTACTCTCTCTATCCAACCCTACATCCGTCGGACCGGCTTAAGCCAGCCCGAATGAATTCATTCAGGCGGGCGGTTGGACGGGCCAGCCCTGCTTTTCTTTTCATTGTCCTATGCCCTTACTTTTACCCTTTATTTAGCCGAATACAATTCGGCTCTACACTGAGCTCCTTGCTCCACGTCCTATGCCGTTTGTCCAGCAATTCAACAATGTATCAACTTCTTCCTGCCGCTGCTACTGCCACTGCAAATGTTTCGGGTTGCAAATTGTAGTTATCAGTTTATGGTTGCGAAGTAAAAATTTTACAATTTTCCACTTCTAACTAGTAAAAAACGACTTGGAGAGTCGTTCTACAATCCCATCCGCTGTGCGCCATGCTCCCTGTTTTTTCTGTGTACTGGCGACTGAAGCCTGGCGACTTTCATATCTCAATGACTCCCAGTCTCCTTTTCTCCCGTTCTCCCTATTAATCCCCAGTCTTCAGATTCACTTTAAAAGCAGCCTTATAACCCCTTATGCTCCCATCAAAATCATAAACTTCGTATCCCAGCATGATGGAATGTACTATTTTTTTCATAGTGAAACTTTCCTTATCAAAATACCAGTCTTCAATAAATTGAATCTTGGCAACTCTTGAACGGTCAAACTCTTCATCTTCCTCAAGTTCCCTGATTTCCTTTAGGGTTATTGGTTTGTCAGTCAGGTAATCCATTGCTGTAACTTTCTCATTCAAAACGGCATCAAAGATGATATTGACCAGTTTTTCCCTGTCGAATTTCTCCAGACAACTTTCAATCCAGTCGTCTTCAGGATTAGGATTTTTAATTACAACGTCATAAGTAATGGGTGCAGCCAATGATGCGTAATTACTGATTGTGATTTCCGTTTCGCTCTTACGTTGGGTTAATCGATCCTTTAAGTGCTTCTTTTCACTGTTTTTGCAGGAGCTGAAAAGAAAGATAAGAATTACGAACAGACAGGTTAATTTTTTAAAGCGATCCTTTTTCATAACATATTGATTTATCGGTTAAATGTGAGTCTTTTTCCTTTCCGGGATTCATCAAAACGTCCGTTTTCAAAAACCAGATGCCCGTTAACAATGGTATGGCTTACTTTAGCGTGAAGTGTTTGCCCCTCCAGGGGAGACCATCCGCATTTATAGAGTATATTATCTTTGTTTATTTCCCAGGGGTTATCCGGGTCAACGATAACCAGATCAGCCCAGTATCCTTCCCGAATATATCCTCTTTTATCGATGCGAAATATATCAGCCGGTGTATGACACATTTTTTCAACAATTTTTTCCAGAGAGATTTTCCCTTTATGGTAAAATTCCAGCATAGCATGGAGGGAATGTTGAATCATCGGGCCTCCTGAAGGAGCTTCAAAATAGTTTTTTTGTTTTTCTTCAAGTGTGTGTGGTGCGTGATCAGTCGCTATTATGTCGATGAAATTATGAAGAGCACCGGCAAATAAACCTTCCCTGTCTTCAGCCTTCTTAATTGCCGGATTCCATTTTATTAAGCTCCCGGATGTGTCATAATCTCCTTCGTTAAACCACAGGTGATGAACACATACTTCACAAGTGATCCGTTTTTCTGCCGGAGGCAAAGTATTATCGAAAAGATCGAGTTCCCGTGCAGTTGATAAATGAAGGACATGTAATCTTGTATTGTATTTCCTGGCCAGATTCACTGCATACGAAGAAGATTTGTAACAAGCTTCCTCACTCCGGATCAGGGGATGATATTTAAAGGGCAGGTTCAGACCATATTTTTGTTTATAATGACGGATATTATCCCGGATGGATTGTTCATCTTCACAATGTACGGCTACCAGGAGTGGCGCTTCTGAAAATATATTTCGTAATGTGTTCTCGTTGTCAACCAACATATTTCCGGTGGAAGATCCCATAAAGACTTTAATACCACAAATTGTACCGGGATCGGTTTTTAAAAGTTCTTTCAGGTTATCATTGATGGCACCTATGTATAAAGAGTAATTGGCAAGAGATTTTTCTGATGCAATGCTAAACTTCTCGTTTAATGCTTGTTGGGTAGTGGTTTGTGGCACCGTATTTGGCATTTCCATTATGGAGGTTACACCACCGGCTACAGCAGCTTTTGATTCTGAGTAAATATCTCCTTTATGAGTGAATCCGGGTTCCCTGAAATGAACATGGTCATCTATTATTCCCGGCAAAACAATTTTTTGTTTGGCGTTAATAATTTTTACCTGGGCTAATATTTTTTCCGGTACCAGACCGGTAAAGATTTTATTAATCTTACCGTCTTTTAGCAGGATGCTGCCCTGGTATTGTTTGCCTTCATTTATCAGTTTGCCATCTTTTATTAAAATGGGATTCATCTGGTTTTAGTTATTTCTTTTCGTTCATATTTTCTGAAAAAACTGTTCCACTTCATAATAATCACCCCCCAAAGTGCTTCATTAAATATTCCTCCACTCATTTTTGAGGTTCCATATTTTCTATCAGTAAAAACGATAGGTATTTCCCGGATTTTAAAACCGAATTTCCATGTGGTGAATTTCATTTCAATCTGAAAGGCATAACCTTTCAAATTGATTTTATCCAGATCAATGGTTTCAAGAACTTTTCTTTTATAACACTTAAAACCGGCTGTAGTATCTTTGATATTCATACCGGTAATAAACCGTACGTAAATAGATGCAAAATAAGACATCAACACACGGCCTAATGGCCAGTCGACCACGTTTACTCCTGATTTATACCTTGAGCCGATTGCCAGGTCAATACCATGGTTTAAACAGACATCATATAGCCGGAGTAAATCCTGTGGGTTATGTGAAAAATCAGCATCCATTTCAAAAATAAATGAATAATGGTGCTCAAGTGCCCATTTAAAGCCGGTGATATAGGCTGTACCAAGACCTAATTTACCAATCCGTTCGACCAAAAAAAGATTTGTGAATTTTTTCTGCAAGGTTTTAACGATCTGGCCTGTACCGTCAGGAGAATTATCGTCGATAATTAAAATATCGAAAGGTAAAGAAAGGGAAGAAATAGCAGTAATGATTTTCTCAATATTTTCCTTTTCATTAAAGGTAGGGATGATGACCATGGCTTTATTCATTTTTTTAAATGATCTTTGGATCGAAAATATGTATTTATAATAATTTTGGTTAAGAAAAGGCTAAAAATAATGATTTTTAAAAGAAAATCAGCAAACAAATCGACGGCTATGTTATTTTGGAGAGACAGAGCGGGTTTGTCAATCCATTGATATAATGGTGGGATCAAAAAAAACAGCGACAGGTAAAAAAAGTTTGGAAAAGTGAGATTTATGTTTCTATCTTTGCAGCCGTTTCGAATTAGTATAGAAAGTTATAA
>CAZEWS010000253.1:5276-5940 GCA_964515985.1 uncultured Rikenellaceae bacterium
TAGTTCTTTGAAAAAGATTGAAGAGGTTTTAAAAAGGTTTGAGGCCATATTCGTAAATTCGAATTGAGTAATAAATCTTGAGCGATATTGAATTTATTTTACAATGAAGAGTTTGATCCTGGCTCAGGATGAACGCTAGCGGCAGGCCTAACACATGCAAGTCGAGGGGTAATTTTCCCGAGCAATCGGGAAGAACGACCGGCGCACGGGTGAGTAACGCGTATGCAACCTACCTTTAACTGGGGAATAGCCCGAAGAAATTCGGATTAATACCCCATAATATTTTGGAATCACATGGTTTCATAATTAAAGTTCCAACGGTTAGAGATGGGCATGCGTGACATTAGTTAGTTGGTGAGGTAACGGCTCACCAAGACGATGATGTCTAGGGGGTCTGAGAGGATGGTCCCCCACACTGGTACTGAGACACGGACCAGACTCCTACGGGAGGCAGCAGTGAGGAATATTGGGCAATGGACGCAAGTCTGACCCAGCCATGTCGCGTGCAGGATGACAGTCTTATGGGTTGTAAACTGCTTTTATACAGGAAGAAACCCCCCGAAGTGTCGGGGGCTGACGGTACTGTATGAATAAGCATCGGCTAACTCCGTGCCAGCAGCCGCGGTAATACGGAGGATGCAAGCGTTATCCGGATTTATTGGGT
>CAZEWS010000254.1:0-5888 GCA_964515985.1 uncultured Rikenellaceae bacterium
TGCCCCGATCACTTCCCCGAAATAAATATGACTGGTTGTTGGCAACATATTGATCCGGAAGGTTCCTCCCCTCGTTGTTGGTTTTCCATTTACCGATTCATAAAATATCTCAAAAATTTCCCTGGCCTGATCATCAGCGTAATCGTCATCGTTCCCATATTTCGGCGTGTCATAAATAAGTTCTTTCCTGAATTCCTTAAAACCGTCAAAATTCGTTTTAATTGCCCTGGTCATCTTGTCCATTGTGCATGTTTTCTTATCAAATACATGAAATTTAATGGCGGTAAGGCTGTCGGTTAAACTTCCCAAACCGACTCCCTGGACGTAACTTGTGTTGTATCTGGCGCCCCCTGCATTATAGTCTTTACCGTTCTGTATACAATCGTCAATTAACAGGGAGAGAAACGGAACCGGCATGTATTCAGCATTTATCTTCTCAATAATATTATTTCCTTTCAGTTTTATTTCAGCAAAATAGTTCAACTGTTTTTTATAAGCGTTCATCAATTCTCCAAATGACTTAAATAGCTTTGGATCACCGGTTTTCAAACCAATTTGCTTTTTGGTTCGGAGATCATAACCATTATTCAGCACCAGCTCCAGGATCTTGGTAAGGTTAAAATAGCCTGTTAGAAAATAACACTCGGTACCAAATGCTCCACTTTCCACACAACCACTGGCGCCACCATTTCTGGCATCCTCGATTGTCTTCCCCTGCCTAACTAATTCCTGAACAATTGTGTCGGTATTAAAAACAGAAGGCTGACCGTACCCTGTTTTTATTATTTTAATAGCTCGATTTATAAACCTGTCAGGGTTTTTCTTACTTAACTGAACCATGGAACCTGGCTGTAGAATTCTCATCTCCTCCACCACATCAAGAATAATATAACTCAGGTCATTTACAGCATCCGATCCGTCCTCTTTTACCCCGCCAACATTGATCAATGAAAAATCGGTGTAAGTATTGCTTTCTTTAGCTGTAATACCCATTTTGGGAGGTGCCGGATGATTGTTAAATTTTATCCAGAATACCTGGAGCAGTTCCACTACACTATCCCGGATTAATGAATCATCTTCAAGTCCTTTCTTATAAAACGGAAACAAATGCAAATCGAGTCGTCCGGGGTTAAATGAATCCCATGGATTAAGTTCTGTTATCACACCAACATGAATAAACCAGTAATACTGCAAGGCCTCGTGAAAGGTTTCCGGTGCTAAAGCAGGAACACGTCCGCAAATTTCTGCCATCTTTTCAAGTTCATGTTTTCGTGATTCGTCTTTCTCCGCTCTTGCAAGTTTAAGCAGTTTTTCCGCATGTCGTTCTGCGTATCCAATGATCGCACCAGCGGTGATATCCATTGCCTTTAGTTCCTCCCGCTTATCGAAAGCCTCACGATCGTTCAGGAAATCAAGATCTTCGATGGCTTGTTTTATCTCTTTCTTAAGATCGAGCATGCCTTTCCTGTAAATTTTGCTTCCGCAAACCGTATGGCCCGGAGCCCGCTGTTCCTGAAATTCAGTAAAAACACCGGCCTTGTATGCATCGATCCATTCCGGAAACATTTGATTCATAAGCCTGTCCCGGTTGCTTTTACCCTGCCAAAAAGGAATGATGGTCTCCCGGTATATTCTTCTTGTTTCTTCATTTACCCTGTAAGAAACTTTTGGCCGGGTGTCAAGTTTCTTCAGGTCATCCAGTGAATGAAGACATATTTCCGGATAGGTAGGTGTAGCTTTCGGAGCCGGGCCCCGCTCTCCAACAATAATTTCACCATCATTTATACAAATTTCCTTGTTCTCAAGCAGATACTTAAAGGAAAGTGCACGTTGTACCGGAATCGATACTTCACGAACAATGTCACTTTTATAAAATTCAGTGATAAGAAGTGCCCGTTCGGGAGATATCCGGTTTACAGCATTCAAACTTTGGTCTCTTAACTTTTTAATCCGTTCCGTCATCATAGTGCTTTCTTTTACTTTCTTTTTATTAACTCAATATTAATATATCACTAACCCCGTCATTTTCCCAAAGGGATCACTTTGTGGATGGCGGAGTCATCAGATTACCCCATTACATTAGTGCCTTACAATTCAAAATTCATAAATCTTAATTCATAAATCCAAAATTCTTCTCCCTTTCTCCCAGTCTCCCAATAAATCCCCAATCCGAAATCCGAAATCCAAAATATATTCATCCTCCAATTCTTACTATATACCCTTCTTTTTCAAATTCTGTTTTCAAGCCTGTTAAATCCTTTTTCCCAAGACTTCGAACTCCTTCCAACTGGTTCGTAATGCGTAATCTTTTGTATTTATTTGTAGCTATATTATGGTATGGTAACAAATGTATTTCCTTTATATCATGATTAAAAGATCCCAGGAATGCTTTCAGATCATTAATATTCTCTGAGGTATCGGTTATTCCCGGGATTATGGGAAAACGAAGTATGACGTTTTCTTTTGCTTCAGTCAGAGTTCTTAAGTTATTCAGGCTGACCTTGTTGGAAACACCGGTATATTTTTTATGCAACGAATCGTTTAAAATTTTTATGTCATACAGATAAAGATCCACTTTCTCAAGTAATTCCCTGAATTTTTCTTCATTACAGTATCCGGTTGTATCCAGGGTTATATGGATGTTCTTTCCCTTGCATGCCTGCAATAATGCGAGAGAAAAATTGAATTGGTTTAACGGTTCACCCCCCGAAAAAGTAACTCCTCCCCCCGATTCGTCATAAAAAACGGTTTCCTTTTCAATTTCATTCATTACCTCTTCAACCGTCATCCATTTTCCGATTGTTTCCTTATCAATAAAAACTTTGCCATCCAGTGGTTTCTCTACTTCAACAACTTCCTGATGGGGCTTTATTCCTTCGGGATTATGACACCACCAGCAGTTCATAGGACATCCCTTGAAAAAAATGGTTTGTCTTATTCCCGGTCCATCATGAACCGCAAATTTTTTAATATCAAAAATGATGCCTTTCATGTTTTCCCTTGACATTAGAAATAAAAAGTATTTGAAACTATTCAGTTTTTAAGAGTCTCTTTTTTAATATTCAGGTTAATTGTTATAGGTTATACGTTATAAGTTATTTGGCTTCGCCGTCATTGGAAAAAACAATAAATAACAACGAATGGCCCCGATAAAACAGGGCAGGCAGCGAAGCAAATTTATCCCGTGAAACCCTGCGTAGCAGGGACAACGAAGTTGCTGTTTCATAGGGGCAAAAGTTGAAAGTAGAACTATTTCTATCCTTTATATAACTTTATAGCAATTTAACAATATCTTCAGTTGCCTTCTGCTACTGCAAATTCAGCTTTACCCAACAACCAGCATCAAGAATCGAATATTCATCACCCAACACTGGGAACCGAGAACTGAGAACCAGGAACCCAGCACCTAACATATAACTTATAACATTGAGTCCACTCCAAAAAGTAATTTTTGACAGAATAATGTCATAATGGAATTTTGGAATGCTGGAATAAAGGGTGTTTCCAATATTCCATTTTTCCAATATTCCAAAGCGATGGACTTTTTAGAGTAGGCTCAACATTTAACGTATAACATTTTATAACAGTCTGTTTCTTTTCATCCCAGCACACTAATTAACCCAAGTTGCGGGATACGGGTTACGGGTTGCGATTTACAAGTTAGGAAAGAGTGATAAATATCGGTGACAGGCATCCCCTGTCTTGAGGGAAAATGATGGTAAGACTAATAGAATATCCAGCACTCAAACAAGCACTTGCCGTTTCGGGTATAAAAGCGGGTATAGAGCATGATGATTTTCTTCACAATACAAAATTAACCGAATATTCTTAAAAACACTAAGGAATAGTGAAAGATTTGTTAATTCTACTCGTATATAAGAGACCCTAAGGGTTTTTCGAAACCCTTAGGGTCTTTTCTTAAAACTTTAATGCCAACCTGCTGTCTAAAAACCTGTGTATGTGGATCAACCCCGACAGGGTTTCTTCCATAGTTCCAAAGGAATCGCCCGGGAGGAGAATACCTTTGGCACAACCCTGTCGGGGTTAAACGAAAATAGTCAGGGTCTGACGGTTGAGGGCAGGAAGACGAATAAATTAAAGACGCTTTCCCTGATGGGGCTTCCTTCGAACAACTGGCACAGGATCACCAGCGTACAACCGGCACTATTCGCTCAAGATCTGAAAAACACCTACTTATTGTCCGGCACGGGAAAAGGATTTTTTAAAAGGATAGTCAGCTTAACAAAACCCGACCAATAAGCCGGGTTCTCTTATCTCTCTTGTTACAATATTGCAATGCGTTTTTCCAGGTTTGCTTTAGGATTTGCAGTGCTTGTTAGTTCTTAATTGAAAGACGAGCGTAGTATTTTTTGGCTTTTTCTTGCTTATCCCAAAAATCATTTACTTTTACATAAGAAAAAACAAGGGTGTTTTTCTTTTCCCAAGCTAATTCTTTTGGTATCCTTTCTTGCTGGTCGATTTCAATAAATTTAGTTAAATATCCGTTCTTTACTTTCCATATTTGTAATCCGTTTTGCAATCCTTCAAGTCCATATGGTAGGGATTGAGCAGCTATAAATTCACTACTTGGTGATAAATAAGGTTCATTCCAAAGGGTATCTGTTTTGTCTGCACTTTTATCGATTAAAAGACATTCCGCATACTCCCAGTAAGTGCCCAAAATTATATATTTATCGATCACATTGACGAGTATTTGTCTATTCGCTTTATCAAAATTACTCCCACTAGTCCATACAGGCTCGTCAACGTTTCTCTTTAAATTTGCATAGCGTACACATCTGCACAGTAGCCTGGGCCCGAAATTCTTCCACTATGTCTACCTTCTTTTGTATTCAACTGGGTAAACTGTACTTTTAATCCCGTTTCCTTAAAATGCTGGGAGGAAGCTCCAAATAAACCAGCAGCTACTTCAGAACTTACGTATGATTTCTCATCTTTTGACAGGTTCACAAAACCTTCTCCTGAATCTGGTAATTTTACAAGTCCCTCCTCATTAAATTCTAAAGAATAATTAGCAATAGTTTCTCCTTCACTTGAAATTATATATGTATGGCTTTTGCTATCTTCAACAGTGATCCTATCTATATTTTGATTATCAATGTTTATATTAAAAGTGTCTAACCCAAATGGGTCAAAAAAAGCAATCGGATTAGTATAGGGTGAATGCTCGTAATGATTATTCTCAATTGCAGGATCAATTATATGCCACATCCCGATTTCGGGATCATAGAACCGGGCCCCGTAATCATAACAACTTACGTGAAGAAAAGAGGTAATTCCCGGATGCTTACCTGCTCCAAAATCAACAAGTTCAAAGAACGTTACTTACCCTTAAAATTACCATTTTTTCTTTTCAATTGAACTTTTCAGTTGAAAGAAAATAATGACGTAGGGGATCACTATCATAGCTCCAGTACCACAAAATGGATCAAAAACATCTTTATTTTTTTAAAGACTTTATTAGTTCTGATATTGGAAGTTTAGGTAATACTTTTCTGAAAAAGTTGCCTATTTCCTTTATCTTTTCATTAGGAACAAAGATGAAGATCACTATTACTATGATCGACCAACCGAGTATAATTAACAGGTATTCCATCTTGTTTTTAAAGTTATTATTTCATTTTATTATCCAAATCGATTAAGCGATAAAACATCCTTGTAGAACCCATAAATCTAAAATTGAAAGGGGTTTAATCAAAGGACAAAAACAGAACCTCCTCTAAAAACATTAATTAACAGCCACTTTGGAAGGCGTGTTATAAATAGTTGTAAAACATATATCATAAAACACCTTTTTCTTTACGTAACCTTTTGATATGTTTTTAACTGCAAAAAGGATTCAAAAGAGTTGTTTTTCCTGTTCCATT
>CAZEWS010000255.1:0-4922 GCA_964515985.1 uncultured Rikenellaceae bacterium
AAACTATAAAACAATCACACCAATTTACAAGGTTAGATTTAATTATTGAATTTGTGCGCTCTAAACAGCTATACCTATTTGATTTTTCCTCAATACTGAGGCTAAGGCTTAAAAGGTAACTTACATGGTACTCTTTTGGCAGACTGTTTCTAAATTGTTAATTTCGCATATGCTCCAAATCCATAAACATTTTAATGAAAGACATACAGAAAATAAAACAAAGATTTGGTATTATTGGGACCTATATTGGTCTGGACAGAGCTATTGATATCGCGGTTCAGGTTGCACCTACTGATCTCTCGGTGCTGATTTCAGGGGAAAACGGTACGGGTAAGGAAGTCTTTCCGCAAATCATTCATCAATATGGTGCTCGTAAACACGGGCAATATATTGCCATAAATTGTGGGGCAATTCCTGAAGGTACGATTGATTCTGAATTGTTCGGACATGAGAAAGGAGCCTTTACAGGTGCATTGGATAGCCGAAAAGGGTATTTCGAAGTGGCTAACGGGGGAACAATTTTCCTTGACGAAATCTCGGAACTGCCATCGGCAACACAAGTCCGCCTGTTAAGAGTTTTGGAAACGGGAGAGTTTATACGGGTTGGTAGTTCAAAAGTTCAAAAAACGAATGTCCGTGTTATTGCTGCCACAAATATTGATGTTACTTCCGCTACTCAGGAAGGGAAATTCAGGGAAGATCTGTTTTACAGATTGAATACCGTCCCCATATTTATTCCTTCTCTGCGGGAACGAGGTAAGGATATTTACCTGTTGTTCAGAAAGTTTGCATATGATTTTGCAGAAACATACCGGATGCCAGCTGTCAGCTTGATGGAAGAAGCCAGGCATATTCTTTTAAACTATTCATGGCCGGGGAATATCCGGCAATTAAAAAATGTCACTGAACAAATTTCAGTAATTGAGAAAAACAGGGAAATCAGTGCCGAAACATTAAGGAGCTATATGCCAGATTATCAATCAGTTAAACTTCCTGCAATCATTCAGCGTGAAAATCAAAAACCTTTTTCTTCCGAGCGGGAGATATTATATAAAATCCTGTTCGATATGAAAAATGATATGAACGATTTAAAGAAACTGGTTGTTGATGTTTTGCAGAAAGGAGTGGATCAGGTTGATGTGAGTGAAAGCAATGCCCAGCTTATTCATAAGCTTTATCAAAGTATCGATTCGACAATTGTAAAAGAACCTGCCAAACCAATTGAAGTGCAGCCGGACAGATCGGAAATACAGGATACGGAGGAAATTATGGAAGAATCCTTGTCTCTAATGGATAAAGAAATTGAATTAATCAGGAAGGCTCTCGATAAGCACAATGGAAAACGAAAATACGCTGCTGAGGAGTTAGGTATTTCTGAAAGAACACTATACAGGAAAATTAAGGAACATGACATCAATTAATTTGAACTTGATATAAAAATTGGATCTATGATGCTGTAATTTAGCTATTTATGTTTCAATTGTCTTTTGGAATGATGGAATTTTGGATGAATGGATTATTGGATTTTTTCATAATACCCCTGTAGAAATAGCTCCTACGTTGCATTTCACAGGGCAGGCAGTATTCCAACATTCCAATACTCCATTTTATCAGGATTAAAATATTTTAGTGACAGATTATTAATGGTATGGTTAAAATGAAAAAAAATAATTATCAAATAAATCTTATTGGCTTATTATTTACTTGTTGTTTATTCGCAAGCCTGGCTGGTTGCAAGATCAGTTATTCCTTCACGGGTGCCTCGATTTCTCCCGAAATAAAAACCATATCCGTTCAATATTTTCCAAACCGGTCAAGAGGTGTCGTCAATCCCACTTTAAGTCAGGACTTTACTGATGCTCTTAAGGATAGATTCAAAGCTCAAACAAGTCTTGAGTTAATAAACGGGATTGGAGATGTAAATTTTGAAGGTGAAATAACCAATTACAGAACTCAACCCATGGCTATTACCGGTACGGAAAGAGCTGCTTTAACCAGGTTTACCATAAGCATAAGGGTGAAGTACTCCAACATCATTGACCCGGAAGGAAATTTCGAGGCGACTTTTTCCCGGTATGAAGACTTTGAAAGTTCTATTGACTTTAGCTCTGTAGAAGCCGATCTGGTGGAAAAAATCTCAGATCAGATCACAGAAGATGTATTTAACAGAGCTTTCGTTAATTGGTAAATTTTAGAAAAACAAAATGAACAGGGAAGAATTTATATATTACCTTAACCATCCTGCAATTTTAGGGGGGAAGAGCATTCTTGAGATGCATGAATTGCTTAATGAGTTCCCTTATTTTCAAACGGCTCATCTTCTGTTGCTGAAAAATTTATATAACCTTGAAAACATAAAATTCAGTAATCAACTAAAAATCTCCGCAGCTCATATTACAAACAGGGAAATACTATATTATCTTCTCCAAAAGGAGGAATTAGCAGAGGCTGAAACCATTGAAGTTGACAAAGAAAAACCTGAAACCCAAACCCTGGTCCCCGAAAAGGAAGTTAAAAAGCCTGATATTTCAGAAAAACCTGAAATCACCAAAGATGAAAAGGAACCTGATATTCCAATTAAAATTATTGAAGAAGAAAAGACAGTCGCGGATCAAAAAACCAGATCAAAGGAGGCTTTGGCAGATCAGGTTTTGAAACGTATTGAGGAAATTAGGGCTAAAAAGGCCACTTCTGTTTCCGGTACAGAAGATAAGCCGGAAGATGATACTATAAAAAAGGCACCGTCAGAAAGGGAAAAAGATTTAGCCGATTCCATCCTGGAGGAGATTTCAAAAGTGAAGAAAGAAAAAGAAGAAAGACTGAAAAAAACGATGGCAACCAGCGAATCCCGGATTAGCAGAGCCGAAGAAGATCTCCCGGATAGCAAGGCAAGAACCAGTGTAGATAAAACGGATATTCAAGCAAAGTCAATCAGGGAGAGTGAAGAGCTGCAAGAAGAGAGAATCATGCTGAATGAAGATGAGGAAATCATTTCAGCCGGAATTCAAGCTGAGTCTTCGGGCGAAATTTCAGATAAAACCGGATCAACGGATGAAACTTCGTTACAAACCGGGATACTCCCTGCAGATGATTTATTAAACCTGGAACTGAAGGGAGATGATGATACTGAGGTTATGGGTACGGAGAAGCCCTTGCCTGATGAAGAAAGAAAAGAACCGGAAAAACCGGTAATCCTTAGTAAGGCGGAACTGATTGACCGATTCATTGAAACCGATCCCAAAATCGTTCCCGAAAAAGAATCATGGCTTGACCAGGAAGACATTTCAGAAGAAAGCATTGAAAACGAGGGGTTTATGACAGACACACTGGCAAAGATCTATATCAGGCAGGGATATTATTCAAAGGCAATATTTGCATATGAAGAATTGAGCTTGAAATTTCCGGAAAAAAGTAGTTACTTTGCAAGTCAAATTGAGAGAATAAAGAAATTAATTAACGATAAATCACATTAAGATGGGAATTTATACTTTATTTTCGGTATTGATACTGATAGCTTGTGTGTTATTGACCCTGATTGTATTGGTTCAGAATTCAAAAGGAGGAGGACTGGCAGCTAACTTTTCGGCTTCAGCCCAAATTATGGGTGTGAGGAAAACAGCTGATTTTCTTGAAAAAGCAACCTGGACTTTAGCTATATCTCTTCTTGTTTTAAGTTTATTAGCCAGTGCTTCAGTCCCCAGGGGTAGCGGGGAAAACAGATCGAAGATTGAAGAACAAATTGAAAGAGCAATAGATCCTACTGCCGTACCAAACCTTCCAACTGCTTTACCTGAACCTGGTGGTACTCCAAGCGATGATCAGAGTAATTAATACCCGTTATTAATAAGTTGTCATTAAAATGTCAGTCTGTCATAGTGCTGACATTTTTTTAATCCTGCCTGTCCTGATTTAATTTTTGTGTATCTAATTGCATATGAGGAAAATAACAACATTTTGTTTTGTGTTTCATGTAAAGTAATTTCATTAGTCATGTTATAATGTCTTTAGCATCTACCAGAATACCGGAATAATTACTTTGGCACAGAATATGATATCAGGGTTCACGAAAATTCAAGTATGTTAAACCTTTAAAATAATATTAAAATGTCGGATTTAAAAAAGATTAAACCTTTAGCAGACAGGGTTCTGATTGAACCTACTGAAGCAGAAGCAAAGACTTCTGGAGGTATATTAATTCCTGATTCAGCTCAGGAAAAGCCCCAAAAGGGAAAAGTAGTTGCTGTTGGGACCGGGACTAAAGATGTTGAAATGGAGGTGAAAGTGGGCGATACGGTTCTTTACGGGAAATACTCAGGGACTGAAATAAACGTTGACAATAAGGATTATTTAATTATGCGTCAGTCTGATATTATAGCAATTTTATAAAGATAAATAGTAAAAACAATTAAAAAAACAATTAAAAATGGCAAAAGAAATTAAGTTTAACATAGAGGCCCGTGACAAACTTAAAAAGGGTATTGATGCACTGACAGATGCAATAAAGGTAACACTGGGTCCGAAAGGACGAAATGTGATTATTGATAAAAAATTTGGTTCTCCTCAAATTTCCAAGGATGGCGTAACCGTTGCCAAGGAAATTGAACTTTCCGATAATTTTGAAAACATGGGAGCCCAGATGGTCAAAGAGGTGGCTTCGAAGACTGCTGATGATGCAGGAGATGGGACAACAACAGCAACTATTCTGGCCCAATCTATTATCGATGTGGGTTTGAAGAATGTTACTGCAGGAGCAAATCCGATGGATCTCAAAAGAGGGATCGATAAAGCGGTTGTTGAAGTAATCAAGAGCTTGAAAAGTCAGACCAGGATGATTGGTGAAGACAACCAGAAAATCGAACAGGTTGCTTCGGTTGCAGCTAATAATGATATAACAATTGGCAAGCTCATTTCTGAAGCGATGG
>CAZEWS010000255.1:5009-5878 GCA_964515985.1 uncultured Rikenellaceae bacterium
CTCACCATACTTTATAACCGATGCGGACAAAATGGAAGCTGTTTTGGAGAATCCCTACATTCTGCTTCATGATAAGAAGATTTCCACAATGAAGGATCTGCTGCCTATTCTTGAATCAACTTCTCAAGCGGGACGTCCGCTATTGATCATTGCAGAAGATGTTGATGGTGAAGCCCTGGCTACACTCGTTGTCAACAAACTTCGTGGTTCATTGAAAATTGCTTCTGTTAAGGCCCCGGGATTTGGAGACAGAAGAAAAGAAATGCTGGAAGACATTGCCGTTTTAACGGGTGGAACGGTAATCTCCGAGGAAAAGGGATTGAAGCTGGAAGGCACAGACCTTGAAATGCTCGGAGAAACAGAGAAGGTGGTTATTGATAAGGAAAACACAACCATTGTTAATGGACAGGGTGATCAGAAAATGATTGAAGCAAGGGTAAATCAGATCAAGACACAGATAGAAACGACTACTTCTGATTATGATAAAGAGAAACTTCAGGAAAGACTGGCCAAATTATCAGGTGGTGTTGCTGTTTGCTATATTGGTGCAGCTTCTGAAATGGAGATGAAAGAAAAAAAGGACCGTGTAGATGATGCACTAAATGCCACAAGAGCTGCTGTTGAAGAAGGAATTATTCCTGGTGGTGGGGTTGCTTATTTAAGAGCCATAGAGACTCTTGATAAACTTAAAGGTGAAAACGATGATGAAAATACCGGAATTGCCATTGTCAAACGTGCACTGGAAGAGCCTATACGTCAGATCGTTGAAAATGCAGGAATTGAAGGTTCGATTATTGTTCTGAAAGTAAAGGAAGGGAAAGGCGATTATGGATTTAATGCAAGAACAGGTGTGTATGAGAAACTTCTCG
>CAZEWS010000256.1:0-1434 GCA_964515985.1 uncultured Rikenellaceae bacterium
ACTTTACTTTCACCGGGTGGAATATTAATATCTGAAAGTGTACCCTGTGCAACGGTTTTATTTTCAGCCATAATCGCCCAGTTGAAATTCAGATCATTAATGTTAATAAAGTGGTATTTGTTTGTAATTCTTACTTTCCCATTTTCAATATCCTCCGGCTGGATACCAACATATTGATATACTTTCTTTACTTCAAACAAAGCCGGATGCGGAGTGCGATCAGGATTTACAAGTCCGTTGAGACAAAAGTTTTGATCACTCGGTACATCCTCTGGTCCATAGGCGCCACCATATGCCCAGCATTCTTCACCATTTTCATTCTTTTTGACCAGGCCCTGATCGACCCAATCCCAGATAAAACCTCCCTGAAGATGATCATATTTTTCAATTACGTCCCAGTAATCCTGAAGGTTTCCTGTACTGTTACCCATGGCATGGGCATATTCGCAAAGTATCAATGGTCTTTCCTGTTTTTCGCTGGCATATTTTTCAAGGTGTTCGATCCGGGCATACATAGGACAATAGATATCGGTATTTGGACCTAATCCTGCCCGTTCGTAATGGACTGGTCTTGATTTATCCCGTTCATGGATCCATTTGTAACCTGCGGCAAAATTAACGCCATCGCCCGCTTCATTTCCCATAGACCAAATGACAACGGAAGGATGATTTTTATCCCTTTCAACCATCCGTTTAATTCGGTCAACATGTGCTTCTTTCCAGGCGGGATCTTTAGCCAGGCTTCTTTCACCATATCCCATTCCATGAGATTCTATGTTAGCTTCGTTTATAACATAGATACCGTACTGGTCACATAACTCATACCATTTCGGATCATTCGTGTAGTGGCTGGTTCGTACGGCATTAATATTGTTTTGTTTGAACAAACGAATATCCTGCAGCATGGACTCTTCCGATACGACATGCCCGGTATATTGATCATGCTCATGACGGTCGACTCCCTTGAAAAGAACAGCTTTACCGTTAACCAGTAATTGTCCGTTTTTTATTTCTACTTTCCTGAACCCAATTTTACATCCCACTGCTTCAAGTACATTTTTGTTTTTATCCCTAATTTGAAGAACCAGGGAATAGAGAGCAGGTGTTTCGGCTGTCCATTTTTTGGGGTTTTTAATGTTTTTCTCAAAAGTAACTGTGATTGAGTTTTTTTTATCTATATCAATTGTTTTTACTTCTTTTATGTCGGGTTTTTCTTTTCCATCCGGAAAAAGCAACATTTCCACTGAATAATCCCTGGCTTTTAATTTAGGGAAATAGTTTTTGATATCGACAGTAACCCTTAACTGACCATTAGTGTATGTATCGTCCAGGTCAGCAAGGGCGAAGAAATCTCTGATATGGATTCCGGGTGTGGAAAACAGATAAACATCCCTTTCGATCCCGCTTATTCTCCAGAAATCCTGCAGACCGGCC
>CAZEWS010000256.1:1444-5869 GCA_964515985.1 uncultured Rikenellaceae bacterium
TGTTTCGGCTGTCCATTTTTTGGGGTTTTTAATATCCTTCTCAAAAACCCGGATTGTTGTTTGTTCGTTGTTCAATTCAATAGGTTTCTCTTCTTCGAATAGAAGTTTCATGTTCTCGTCGAACAGTTTTATATCCAGAAAATAATTTTTTGCTTTAAGTTCAGGATCATATTGCTTTATCTCAGTAGTTACATTTAGTTTTCCGTTTATATAGGTTTCATCCAGATCAGCCAGGGCGAAAAAGTCCCTGATGTGGATATCTGGTGTGGAAAAAAGATAAACATCCCTCTCTATCCCGCTTATTCTCCAGAAATCCTGGCATTCGAGGTACGAGCCATCTGACCAGCGGTAAACCTGCACGGCAAGAACATTTTCCCCCTCAGGATTCAAATAGTGTGTAATATCCCACTCGGCAGGGGTTTTTGAGCCCTGACTGAATCCAACTTTTTGACCGTTTATCCAGATATACATAGCAGATTTTACAGCTCCAAAGTGAATAAATACCTGCCGGTCTTTCCAGCCTTCAGGTAAGGTAAATTTTCGCCGGTATGAACCGACAGGATTGTAATCGTGGGGTACTTTGGGTGGTTGAGGATCACGTGTCCATTCGTAGGGGATGTTGACGTAAATGGGTATTCCATATCCCTGCAATTCCCAGTTGGAAGGGACTGGAATATCATCCCAGTCACTTACTTTATATTCCGGCTTGTAAAAATCTCCGGGCCGGTCTGCAGGATTTCTCACCCAGTTGAACTTCCAGGTGCCGTTTAATGATTGATAATAAGTTGATCCTTGCCAGTTATTATCCAGTACTTCAGCTATATTCTTAAATGGCAGAAGTGTTGCATGTGGTTTTTCCTTGTTCTGATCGAACATTTTCGGATTCTCAAGGTCTGCCGGGAATTCTTGTTGAGCCCATGTTGAGTTGATCAGGCAAAAGAAAATCAGGAAGACCGAAATGTAATGTCTTGGTTTCATTATTTATGTTTTGTGTGATAGAAATTCATAAAAAAAAGATAATTATTTCATTTTTGTTTTTTTAATATTTTAATCGTTGCACTTATTAATTGAATTTTCAAAATTTTAACCGAACATGTTTTATTGTTTTTATTTAGCTATTTTCTTAAGGGCGTGGGTATTAAATAGCTCTTCCAATATTCAAGAATTTCTTCATCAGTGGATTTTTCTGAGAGTCCTTTATTTTCCATCCGCTTTTTAAATCGATCTTTCATCAATTTTTCAGCAAATTCAATTTCTTCATCAGTTTCAGGATAAATACCCTTGTCATATTTTAATAGAGCAGAATCCATCAGGCTCCTTAAATGAAGTAAAGTATCTTCGTAATCCTTTTTCCCTGAAAGATTGTGCACTTCCCATGGATCCTGATTTAAGTCATATAACTCCTCTGCAGGCCTGTTATTAGCCATAAATATGTCCTGAATTTGGGTCAGTTCATCATTTTCGTGCATAATTTGCATCAGTGTCAACACCGGGTAAGCCTGTTTCTTATAAGCATTAAACTGTGTGTAGGAACGCTCCGGATAGAAATTGCGGATATACTTAAAATCTTTGGTCCGGATTGCCCTGATGCGGTCCACCGTCTCATCCCTGCGGTCCCGCATTAAGAAAACATAGTCCCTTTTTTGAGCTTCCGGATCGAGGAAGTTCATTCCCTGCAGATGTTCGGGAATTTCTATACCGGCTAAATACAACGAGGCTACTGCCAGGTCCACATTGCTTACAAGGTCATTATTTACACCTGACTTCTTATATTCTGCAGGCCATTCCCATGAAATAATGACTTCGTCATTTCGTTGAGAGCGGATTTTACCGGGCAAACGTATGATCAGAGGTGTATTTATCCCGCCATCATACATGAATTGCTTTGCTCTTACATGTGGACTTCCCTGATCTCCGAAAAAGAATATTATCGTATTATCTAAAAGATTTTCTTCCTCCAGTCTTTTCATAACCTTGCCAACTTCAATATCTAATATCTGAATGGTTTCCAGGTAGAGCGCCCAGTCCTGCCTTGTTATCCAATGATCGGGGTAGTAGGGTGCCAATTTCACCCGGGCTTGATCTACCGGATGAAGAGTATCTCTCAAAAATGGCCGGTGTGGATAAAAAATCTGTACCTGGGCAAAAAAAAGGTTGTCCGTCCTCCTTTTGCGACCAGTCTGTACCATCAAATATACTGTCTGCAACGAAATTATAATCCGTTTTACCAGGGTTTTCGCTGTTACGGAAATCCCCGTTACAGGTAAAATAACCGGCTTCCCTGAAATACTTGGTTATTGGTTCAATCCCTTCAGGTAAGGGCTTTTTGTACCTGGTTCTGTGCTGATGTGCTTCGATACTAACCGGATACATCCCGGTTATCAATGTTGATCGGCTTGGTGAACAAACCGCTGACACGGTATAAAAGTTTACATATCTGACTCCTTCACTGGCAAGTTTATCCAGATTAGGAGTATACACCAGTGAGTCACCATAACATCCTAAATCTGTGCCCAGGTCATCAGCTACGATCCATAAAATATTCGGTCTGGTTAATTTCTTTTCAGTAGTTTTAGACGTTGTACCTGAAGTGCAACCGAAGCTGCCAATCATCAATACAAATCCAAGACCCGAAATTACCCTTCCGGGAATAAATGGTTTCATAATTATAGAATTTTATAACAAATTTGTTTAGCTCTTTAGTATTCAGGATTATATTCCGGATTCAATTCTGTGGGAACCGGAGCGTTTACTTTTACTCTCCACTTTAGTAACTTTTTGTAGAGTGTTCTTACCTTTCCTGGCATCTGTTCCGCCAGATTGTTTGTCTCACCAATATCTTCTTCCAGGTTATACAGTTCAAGATGTCCGTCCTCGAAAAATTCCAGTAATTTCCAATCACCTTTTCGAATTACACTTACCGGTGTTGTCCGCCAGATTAAACCAGATAAAAATCTTTTATTTGCCTGCAGATATGCAGGAAAATGCCAGAAAATTTCCCTTTTCCTGAATTTCTTTTTCCCTGTAAATAAGGGCAGGATATTTTTCCCGTCCAGGATCAGGTCTTTAGGTTTTTTAATTCCTGCAATTTCCATAAATGTAGGATAGAAATCAACTCCGATAACAGGTATGTCACAACGGGTACCGGGTTTTACCTTACCTGTCCATCTTACAATCATCGGTTCGCGGATTCCTCCTTCATACAACATTCCTTTAGAACCTCTCAGAGGACTCATATCCGTAATGCCGCCTACTCCGCCATTGTCAGAAAAGAAGATCACAACGGTATTTTCGGTTAGCATCAGCTCATCAAGTTTATTCATAATTATACCAACTCCGGCATCAACCGTCTCCACCATGGCGGCATAGGCAGGGTTGTTTTGTTTCCCGTCAGCCGGTTTTCCTTCATATTTTTTCTTCACTTCCGGTTTGGGTTGGATGGGAGTATGAACGGCATAATAGGGAAGATAAAGGAAAAAGGGACCGTCTTTGGACTCTTCAATAAATTTGATAGCCTCATCCGTCATCCGGTCGGTAAGGTATTCACCATAGGGACCATCTTCAATAAATTCATTCTTATATGGACTAAAATAAGTAGATGGATGGCCTTTGTGATGACCTCCAATATTAACATCAAAACCCTGACCTTCAGGGCCTGTTTCTTCTCCTTCACCCAGATGCCATTTACCCATCATACCTGTCCGGTATCCGGCAGATCTCATGGTTTCGGCCAGCGTTACAAAACTGCTGTCAAGTATGGTAGTATTGGGAATGGGTATTAATTTACGGAATCTTGATTCTCCCCGGTTAGGATTATTAACCGTATAAATTCCATGCCTGGGTGTATATTGTCCGGTCATTAAACAAGCTCTTGTCGGAGCACAATTGGGAGCATTGGCATATGCATTGGTGAATACCATACCCTGTCGGCTTAACTTATCAATATTCGGCGTTTCATAATAATTACTGCCCATAAAACCAACATCTTTCCATCCCAGGTCATCAACCATAATAAAAACAAAATTGGGTTTTTCATTTTGCCCTGTATTGTTTTCGGATGAATAACCCGAGACACATAAAGTTGCGAATGACACCCCCAAACCAATGTTCCGGATGGTCTTTAAAGAAACCGATTTAATTGTATTCATAACTGTTTTACCGGAAATTAATATGATATTAATCAAATATTGCTTTTTTAATTTGCGAAGCTATGTTCTTAAATTTATGGATCAATTTGTTTGAATGGAAATTCCTTTGATGGAATCCGTGTTTCCTTCATGATTTTCCGGATTTGTTCAACTATTTCCGGATGTTGCTCTGATACGTCATTTTGCTCGCCGATATCATCAGACAGATTATATAACTCTATCTGAAGACTATCCTTAAACATGTTCTGTCTCACCCCTTTCCAATCGCCCATTCTCA
>CAZEWS010000257.1:0-5867 GCA_964515985.1 uncultured Rikenellaceae bacterium
AATTCATCCATACTGCCGACCTGCATCTTGACACTCCTTTCAAGGGCCTTACCAATTGGAATAGTGAATTAGCAGAAAGATTAAAAGAAGCGACTTTCAAGGCTTTTAGGCATATTGTCGATTTATGCTTACAGGAGGAAGTTGATTTCCTGATAATTTCAGGGGATATTTTTGAAAGTGAAGATAAAAGCCTTGCAGCTCAACTTAGATTTGTTAATGAGTTAGAAAGGTTATCCGTTAATGGAATCCCAACTTATTTTGTTTGCGGTAATCATGATCCACTAAATTCGTGGATTGAAACATTAAAGTTTCCTGAAAATGTTCATCGATTTGGTTCTTCTAAAGTAGATCAATACACTTTTGAAAGGGGAAATACCAGAATAGCCGATATTTATGGGATCAGTTACCGGAATAAAGTAGTTGATCAGAATATAGCTTTGAAATTCAATCTGACCAAGAACACAGCTCCTTTTTCTATTGCTGTTTTGCACGGAACTGTCGGAATACCAGGCCCACACGAAAATTATGCACCATTTAAGAAAGAGGATGTGATGAATAAGAATTTCAATTACTGGGCCTTGGGTCATATTCATAGACAACAGATTATTAATAACTCCGACCCGGCAATAGTTTACCCGGGTAATCCCCAGGGTAGGGATTTCGGTGAAACAGGCACTAAAGGATATTACCTGGTTGAATTAAGTTCAGATAATAACATTCAATTAAAATTTATGCCGGCCCAGCTTATCAGGTTTGAAGAAGTTGAAGTTGATTTAACGGGTGAAGATAACATAAGCAAAATTGAAGATAGAATTGAGGAAGCTAAAAACAACATTCGGGACTTTGATGAAAATGATAATTATATACTGCGAATAATTTTGAAAGGAAGAACACATCTTCATCATTATCTAACACAGCCTGGAGAAACCGAACAACTAACCCGATTATTTAATGAAGGACAACTCACACAGAATAATTTTACCTGGATTGACCGAATTGAGCTGAAAACCTGGCCTGACATAGATATTGACCAGGTAAAAAAAGGAAAAGATTTCATGGCAGATATTTTGAACACGTTTGATCAATATGAAAATGAGTCCGAGATGTTGAAACAAGTCCTACAGAATGCAGAAAAAGATTTTTCCAGTCCCCTGGCAAGAAGAGTACTTAATGAATTAACCGAACCGGAATTAAAGGAAATCCTTGAAAAAGCAAAATTGCTGCTTGCTGACCAGCTGTTGAAGCCAAAAGAAACATGATTATTACATCTATATATATTGACGGTTTCGGAATTTTTAACAAATTCTTCCTTGAAAACCTGCAAGGTGGAATAAACCTCATTTCAGGAAATAATGAAACGGGGAAATCAACTTTACTAAAATTCCTCAGATATACTCTTTTCGGATATCCAAGGACAGTGGAGGACAGAATGTCACCTTTAAATGGAGGTAACCACGGAGGAAGAATTGTTGCTATTCATTCAGACGGGAATGAAGCAGTTTTTGAAAGATACTCAGGAGTTAAAGGAGGACCAACCACACTTAACTATAATGGGAAAACTTTTAACGACCAGAATCAATGGCTCTTATTGCTTGGTAATGCCAACAATAATCTATATGATAATGTATATGCTTTTTCACTGGAAGAACTTGTAAATATTGATTCACTTAAAGCCTCCGGGGTTGAAGATAAGATATTCAGCTTAGGCCTTGGGTTAGGCAGATTTTCAATAGGAGATGCTGAATCGAATATTCATAAAAAGATAGAAAGTATATATATTCCAAGAGGGGGTGTTCAGGAGATTCCGAAAATTCTTGATGGGATACAATTTAAAAGTAACCGGATACACAAAATACAGGGTAACCTTCCGCGTTATAATGAGCTGATCCAAACCATCGAAATGATTTCAGGAGAGACCAGGCAAATTGAAGGTGAGATCAATGAGTCAATAAAAGAAAAAGACGGACTTGTAAATTATCTTAAATGTTATGACAGCTTTTTAACCATTAAAAATATAAATGAAGAATTGCAAATACTACCGGAACTGAAGGATTACCCGGAAGATGGTATTGATGAATTGGCTGGACTGGAGAATGGGGAAAAATCATTAAATGATAAAATCAGGGATTTAAAAAATGGCAGTGAAGATGAAAAAGGAATTACTGAACTTGAAAATGAAATAGCCGGAATATCATATAATTCTTCATTACTGGAACAGGAAGAAAAGGTTGAATATATAAGTAAAAACCTTGAGCTGTACAAGACAACAATTGCTGATAAAAAAGAGGCTGACGAGGAAATCTTAAAATTGGAAAAATCAATTAAAGATGAACTAAAGAAAATTAATGGTGACTGGACTGAAAAACATATAACCGGCTTTTCTGATTCGATCCTGCATAAAAACAGGATTGAAGAATTTAGAAAAAGATTTGGGGATATTGAGAATACCAGAAGAGACCTTAAAGCCCGGGAAGGTATACTTTCAGTAAAGATTAGGCTCGCAAAACCAAAAACTATTGCAGCTATAATTGCTTTCATTTTCATGGCCGGATCAATTCCATTTTTTATTTATTCTATGTATGCAGCAGGCATAGCTTTTTCCCTGATTTCATTGATACTTTTTTTCGGGAAAAAATACCTTCAGGAAAGAGATCCTCTCGAAGAAGTACGTGAACAACTCTCAGGTTTAGACAAGCAGGAAGAAAATATTAAAACCAGCTATCAGGAATATCTAACCGGTGAATTACATCTTGATACATCTTTATCGATTGAGACTGTATTGGAGATATTCAGGCTAATTGAAGGATTGCAAAAAGACATAAATACCCGGAATGAAATTGAACGGAAACAGACACAGCAGAGGATCCCGTTTATTAACAAGTTTGAAAAGGAAGTTTTTTCGATTCTGGAAATGACTGGTTTAAAAATTTCACCTGATAATCTGGAAGTGGCTGCAGATCAATTAACAAATGAATTTTACAGGGACAAACAAGAATCCAAAAAAGAAAAAGATCTGCAGGCAAACCTTAATCGTGAAAATAAAGAACTTGATAGAACAAAAGAAAAACTGAAAGCTAACCAGGGAAAAATCAAACAATTACTTGAAACAATAAATGCCACCGACCGGGAAGATTTCAGGAAAAAATATAGGGACAATGATAGTGTGAAGAAATTGATCAATGACAAAAAAAATGAAATAAAGAATATTGAGACCGTTGTTGGCATCAATAATTCCGGAGAAGTCATAGAATTTCTCTCATCAACAGATAAACCTGATATCGTAGAGAAGATACAAACACTGGAAAATGAAATTTCCTTGAAAAGTGAGGAGCTTAACACAAAAAACAAAGAGCTGGGAGAGAAGATAAATGAAAGGCGGTCGATTGAAGGTGAATCGGAACTGGCAGAGGCAATGACAGAACTTGAAACTGAAAAAGAGAAGCTGAATAATGCTTATAGAGAATGGCTGGCAGGTAAGGTTGCATTAAATGTATTAGCCGAAGTCAAAGGAAAGTTTGAGAAAGAAAAACAGCCTGCGGTAATTCAAAACTCAAGCAAGTATTTCAGCAATATAACAAATGAAAGATATAATAGAATACATGTGTCACTTAATGAAAAAGAGGTAGCTGTATTTGATTCAAGGGAAGCTTCAAAGAAAATAGAACAGCTAAGCAGGGGTACCAAAGAGCAGTTGTTAATCAGTTTAAGATTAGGTTTTATTGAAGAATATGAGAAAAAAGCTGAACCACTGCCTGTTATTATGGATGAGGTTTTAGTGAATTTCGATCCCCCACGAGCTAAAAAGACAGCTGAAATTCTTTATGAATTTGGGAGGAATAGGCAGGTGCTGATTTTTACTTGTCATTCTTCAACGCTTCAATATTTTAAAGGTTTGAACATTAATTGCTGTATCATTAAAGAAAACGGCTTGATCGAATATTTAACCACAAAAGATTCATGACCTAAAAATACATAAGAGAATTGGCTGATCTTCTTAGTGGAGTTGAAGTGAATTTATAACCACATTTTGAGACTGGCCAGGCGATCCTTGCTGGAGTGGGAATCCGGCAACCGGTTATCGTAAAGTGCAAACAAATTTTGAAGGAATAGAAACGAATATAAACCGGGTCTTTCATCATTCATCCTTAATCCTTCGAAGTTCCTAATAGCAACCCGTAATAGTAAAAGTGATAAAATCAACACGAAACCGTCCGACCGATCACAGCGGTCCGACGGATAAAGAAACCAGGTCTTCGTCAGACGACTTCCGTTCGTCTGACGAATAGAATAAAACCTTGTTCGCTTAATTCAACTGTTCTCGAAACACGAACAACCAGAATAAACGAACAGAAAAATTAACAAAACATTGCAATGAAAGGAAAAAGGAAATTCACTCGAATTGAAGCTGAACAAATCAGATCTCTTATAAGGGAGAAGAATAAAGCAACTCCCAGCCAGCAAAAAGGGATAAGAAATAAGATAAGGGAAAAAGGCTTCTATTATTCAGATTTTTGTTCAAGCAAAGAAGGATACACTACTAATGATTTTGACGCATTGATCCAATTCGGGCAAATTGAAATTATAGATGAAAATATTCAAGGGGAAGTTCGACTCAAATCACAAGAATTTAATGGTCACAGAGAGAAACCAAAAACCTCTTCATTTAGGAATCATGATTTTTCTGTTACCCTGGCAGCTTTTCAGTCAAATCGATTTGATCCACAATTTGATTCGGAAATGAAAATCCCTGGCCAACCTGGCAATTATATTGTTTGTTTACGCGATGGATCAGTTCTACCATCAATTGAAATAACTCCCAAAATGCGAAAATTTGCTGGACTTTGTGTCGTCTACACAGGTATTGCAAGCAAGAATCTTAGAACTAGAGATTTTAGACAACATTTTACAGGGAACAATGCAGGGCGTTCAACCTTACGAAAAAGCATTGGATCACTTATGGGATTGAAAAAGATACCAAGGGATAAAGACCTTACTACTGGAAAAACAAAATTTGAGGAATCTGATGAGAGAAAGTTAACCCAATGGATGCTTTCTAATCTGGTTTTGTTTTTCCATACAAACAATAACTTCAAGATAATTGAAGAAGAACTGATTCAATATTTCAATCCCCCACTCAATCTTCAGGGTAATAAGAACAGCATTAATTCGGATTTCAGGAATTTATTAAGCAAATTAAGGTCGATGAACACATAACGAAGGAGGTAGTAAAAATAATTCAAGATATTCGTTAAGCAACTTATGGTCGTATGACGAATTAAATAAATTTTGTTCGCCAATCTCAACTGTTCGCGAAACACGAACAACCAGAATAAACGAACAAATAATATGACAAGAGCATTTTATTCCTGCTGTGGAATGAATCAAACCTGGCCGATATTTTTTAAATTTGCAGTTACTATCGACTCCCTGGAAGAAATCCTGAACATCAACTTCTTCCCAACCCGGCAATTCAGGGATATTGAATTCGTGGAAAGTCGGATGGATATTGAAGATTGGAGGTAAAAAAGATGAAAGCTAAAGTACTATTTAGCTCAGAATAAAGAATAATTAACTCAAGTTGTGCCATTTGCACTCCTGCGGAGCCAGTTATGAACGAACTGGTGCGGGTCGCATAGGCTTCGTTTTATGAAAATTTCGTACAACGATCATCCCTGATCGTTGATGTAATTTGTATAAGTAGTAACCTCAGTTAACAGAAAATTCGTATTCATATGAAAAACTACATTTCAGCAAAAGAATTCACAAGAATGTGGGTTGATTTTATTAATCAACAGATTCTGCCAGAATCTGGTTGGCAAAATTGGTATGACCATGAATACAAAACATGGACAGAGAAAACAATAGGT
>CAZEWS010000258.1:0-399 GCA_964515985.1 uncultured Rikenellaceae bacterium
ATGAAAAAATGGGAATAGAATATCTGGAATTATTAAAAGAAAGGATTCATTAGACTAATGTGTATTTTTTATCTTAAAAACTGCTCTAACTGAAGCATTATTGCCTTACCCCGAAGGCCTGCCTGCCGGACAGGCAGGGGTATAACCCGCCACAAAACTAACCCCGACAGGGTTCAAAACCCTGTCGGGGTTTGACAATATGACCTTGACACTTTTGTTCCTGTATGTTAATTGCACAATTGATTTTAATCTTCTAATTATCAACAACCTGTAACATGCCTGCCCGACTGGGACAGGCAGGCAACTTGAAATCCGTAACTTAAATTAAGTTATGAAATCGGTTGGTATTTCCAACAGCCTTGTAACATCAGTAATTTTTTCTGCAACGTTAAATCCCTT
>CAZEWS010000258.1:409-1635 GCA_964515985.1 uncultured Rikenellaceae bacterium
GGGAAACAAGATAAGCTGGCCGACCGCGCTGGGGGTGGTTTTCCTTTCAGGCCTTTTCTTTTTACTTTTGACACTGGTCGGGCTGCGTAAGAAGCTGGTCGAGGCGATACCCGGTTCCATGATTTCGGCCATATCGGTCGGAATCGGGTTATTCATCACGTTCATGTCCATTTCCAGTTGATCAAACGCGGTACATCCAGCAATAATGGTATGAATATTAGAATTTTTCAGTACCCATTTCAAGGCAGCTGTAGCGTTAACCGGTTGCTGTCTTTCCCTGTCCAAGAAACCACCAGCTAAAGTTTTCATGGCTACGATTCCCAAGCCGCCCTTTGCTGCCTTCTCAATTACCTTGTTTAATTCATCTAAATTTTTCAAAGTGAAATTATAGCTTGTGAGGATAACTTCATAGACATTGCTTTCAACAGCCGCATCAATTACTTCAGGCGAAGCGTGTGTAGAAAGACCAATAAATTTGGCTTTTCCTGATTCTTTCGCCATTTTCAATGCATTCAGCATGGTTTCATTCCGTGCTGCTGCAGGACTATTAACATTGTGAAGGTAAAGAATATCAACATATTCCAAATCCAGCCGATTCAAACTAATGTCAAATTTATCCAGTAAATTCTTTTCAGTTACATCCTCCGAGTAATTGCCTGTCCTCCTGTTGTAGCCATCTGGTCTGACTTTCGTGGCGATCACGTAAGAATCACGCGGAAAATCTTTCAATACCCCGCCAATAATTTCTTCATTTCTGCCACCTTGATATACATGCGCCGTATCGAGGTGAACAATTCCCTTTTCCAACGCTGCCCTTACCAGGTTTGGATTATCGGAATTCATAACTCCCATACTAATAACAGGAAGTTTAATACCTGTTTTTCCCAGGGTCCGGTATATAAATTTTTGATCAGATGCTTGGGATTTCCCTTTTTCCCCGTGAACTTCACTAAAGGCTTTCCTGCCAATCATTAAACCGGTTGTACCTATGACGGAGGATCTAATAAAACCCCTTCTGTTGATTGATTTGTTTGATTTCATAATATGGTATTATTTAGAGTAGTTTTACAAACAATGAAATTTTGGTCAAAAAATTTGTAATCGTATGAACAAATTCCTGATAACTTAATAAAGCCGCAAAATAGATCAAGAAAACCAAAGAAACAATCTAAATTAAGGGAAGTTCGATATCTTAAATCTTTCAATCAATCAAATTGTTAAGATAA
>CAZEWS010000258.1:1875-5841 GCA_964515985.1 uncultured Rikenellaceae bacterium
TTTTACCTCTCTGGTTTCGCCGTTTTTCATAACGATCCCGTCCTCGACTTTTGGTTTGGATTTTTCATTCAGAACAATTGCCGTTTTGTCAGTACGTATTAATTTGATGGCATCGGGATCCAGGTGATCACCATGCTCATGGGTGATCAAAATAAGATCTGCACCTGGCATTTCACTGTAATCGGCTTCACTGGATACAGGATCGACATGTATTATTTTACCTTCGTATTTCAACATTAACGTCCCGTGACCGATAAAGGTTATTTCCAGTTCGGTTCCGTTTGCTTTAAAAACATCTTTTTCAAATTCCTGTTGTGATGTTCCATTCATGGAAAACAAAAATACTACTATAATCAATAATATTCCCCTGAATAATGATTTGTAAATTAACTGTTTCATGGTTCTGGAGTTTTATAATTTGAATGAATATACCTTTTTTAATAAAACTTAAATTTAAACAAAAATCAGATAAAATACTGTATTATACCCTTACCATTAATACGGATCTTCTTCCTACTGATTTTCGGAAAATAATTCGGAGCCCTAGTAGATCCGATTTTCAATCGGATATTATTTTCTCCGAATACAATTCGGAGCTACTTTCGTTAAATTATAATTCGAAATTCCAGTATATCCAATTCGGAGCTACATACTCCAAATATAATCCGAAGCCCCAGTAGATCCGATTTTCAATCGGATACTATTTTCTCCGAATACAATTCGGAGCTACATTCTCCGAATGCAATTCGGAGCTACTTTCGTTAAATTATAATTCGAAATTCCAGTATATCCGATTTTTAATCGGATATTTTCCCTCCCAATGCAATTCGGAGCTACATTCGTTAAATTATAATCCGAAGCCCCAGTAGATCCGATTTTTAATCGGATATTATTTTCTCCGAATACAATTCGGAGCTACATTTACCGAATAATTTTGGAAATAGTTATGCCACATTCCGATAAAAAGTTAATCAGATAAAAATACTATCTTTAGCCTGATTAATTCATAAACATTGGTAAACTATTTAATATGAATGGATTCCTGCTTTCGCAGGAATGATATAAAAATAACATAAGTCTATCATTCCCAACTTGATTGGGAATCCAGATGAATTATTCAGGTTAGATAACATGTTAACAAACCATAAAAAAAACAAAACGACAAAAAAACGTAAATCGCCGTCATTTTTTCAAATTGTTAGCTACAGGCGGTTTGGCAGCTTCATTTGCACCTCTGACACTGAAAAATACTTATAGCCAGGAAGGCAAGCAGGAAGGGAATCCTGCCACCAATATTAAAGATGCCCTCGCCTACCCCAGAAATGAGAATTCACTGCCCGGGAAATTCCCGGGAAAGGTGGTCCATATACACGATGAAAAATCAGCTATTGATGATGTAATAAACGAAGAAGCCATTTATGAAATGATCAAAACGGGCATGATAACTTTAACCGGGTAAAAATCCCTGAAAAAGGCATGGGAAATGTTTGTCGGACCGGATGACATCATCGGTCTAAAAGTCAATCCGGTTGCCGGTAAATTGTTGTCAACCAGCCTGGAGGTAACATCGGTCATTATCAAACAACTTGAAGAATCAGGAATACCGCGGAAAAATCTTGTAATATGGGATCGCAGGGAATTTCAGCTGGAGGAGATCGGTTAAAACAGAGGGAGGATATCTTAATTTCGCCCTGGTTGAATTCCCGGACAGGCAGGCTTTACACCGGTTTTATGATCATAATAGCGTAAGGTCGAATAACTCCGGTTTTATCCACATTGTCCAAAACAATTCAAATCAGATTTTCATTTGGGAATTACCCCCGGGAAAAATAATCTATCTCGAATCAGACCTCACAAAAAAGGAAACGGAGTATTACGTGAATATAATAAACCAATGAAAATTAATAAGAAATGCCTAAAGTGCCTAAAATTGGAAATGCATAGAATGCCTAAAATTTGAAGCCTTGTGACGCGTTAGTATTATTCCGGGTTAATATAGCCTTCAATGAAAACTAAAAGCGGTATGAATAACCTATACCTAAAATGTAACTTGTTACTGGGTCGGTTCTGTTGAACCTGTCCTGAATCCTGTAAAAGGCCTCAATTTTGTTTTTTCGTTTTGTAAAGTATTCAGTTCCAAGTGTATACCGTGCTTTAATAAAATCATTTCTTTCTACATCCATATTATAAAAAAGTTCACCGGAAACATATGGAAATAACCGGCTTCGCCTGATATCATATTCCAATTGAATTTTATTCCTGTGATAGTTGGTTGGAACAAGCCCGTTTTCGTCTGAGAAAATATCTGTATATTTTGATTGGATTCTGAAACGATAGCTTAAAACAAAACGTTTAATCTCATACTCAATTTTAACATCTCCGTAAAGCCGATGACAATTGCTATAGACAGATATCGGTTGTTGCTCCCTGATAAACCGGTAATATGCGGTAACCTCAACATATTTATTCAATGAATACCCTATTCCAAGCTCGGTAAAATATTCATCAATTCTTGCCGCGTTTTCATTAAACCTGAATTCCTCCTGTAATAAAAGTGTGATTTTTGTGCCTATGTCCTTTCTGAACTGAACACTCGACCAGATTTCAAAATCATTTGTCTGGGAATAAGCAGTTCCAAAATGCACAAATAAGAACAGTATAAACCATCTAATCCCTCTAATAGTACTCATACCTCCTTTTATAAATTAACTTGCCATTTGTATCATATTGAGCTTTTTCAATTTTTAAATCTCCTTCATATTTATATTTAACAGTTTTTTTAATATTTCCTTTTGAATCGTAAAAAACCTCATTAATCAAACGCTTTCCATTATATTCATATTCGATATAATTTTCAATCTTACCTTTTGGACTAATACTGATTTCTTTTATCGTTTTACCATCCTCGTTGTATTCGAATTTTTTATGCGAGGTTATTCGCCCTGCTTCATCATATTCGATCTCCTCAATTATTTCACCGTTTTCATCATATATCCTATCCGATTCTTTAAATTCCTTGTCTTTGGTGTTTTCATAATTTATTTCCCAGGCAATCCTGGATCGGATATTTTGTTTTGCAAGTTGTTTTTTACTTTGTGCGCCCACATAAGTAACAATCACAAGATAGATAAGAATAAAAATTAGTTTTTTCATAATGTTCATTATTTAATGATCACAATATCTTCTACTTCAACAATCTGGTTTTTACGTGTAATTTCCACCTCAACTTTAACCGTAATAAGCCCGGAGGGTGATGTTCTGCTTAAATCTTTAGAATAAGCAAAAATCGTATACTTTCCTTCCCTCAGATACTGAAAATGGTAGGACCCATCAAAATGGGTTTTAAAATCATCTGAATAAATTTCGTCGTCACCGTAGATGATGTAAACATCTTCTTCCGGGGCATAATACTCACTTTTCAAAACAGTTAATTCAGCATTGTAATCAAAAGCATAAACTTTACCTTTAATCTCTGAAGTTCCACCAATCCCCTCTTCTTTTTCACAAGAAGAAAGAAACAAGACTAAAATAAAGAAGACAGATAATAATTTTAACCGAACCATAATTATATTATATTAAATGATTATTCAGGGTGTCATACAGACCGAATAATTCCATGCAACGTTTTTTGACGAAAATTTTATGACAATTGTCGTAAATTCAAAATAATTAAAAGAAGAACCCCGACAGGGTTATTCACTCCCATTTACCCCGTGAAATCAGGCGTAGCCTGAGCTGCGTATGCAGCTATTTCACGGGGCAAGTTCACGAAATGGCTGACAACCCTGTCGGGGTTACTTTGGAAATTTAACCCTTAATTTTTCTAACCTTTTGGTTTTCGGTAGAAGCATCGATCATTTTAGCCCAGCTTACACGTTTTCCGGTTTCGAGGGATTCATAAACATATCCTTCATCTGTAAAGAATAATTTACATTTTCCCAAATCATATCGTAAGGATTCCACTAC
>CAZEWS010000259.1:0-5825 GCA_964515985.1 uncultured Rikenellaceae bacterium
AATCACCATCCTGAAAGCAATTGAACATGATACTGTGACTGTTATTCAGCCGGATGTAGCAACCGGCGAATATAAGGTTGAGTTGATAAAGGGTAATTATGAAATGATCATTGAAGGCGAAGGGTTTGAACCAAAATCAGAATTCGTTTCACTTGTTTATGATCAAAAGGAATCAAAAATATCACTCCCAAAAACGGAATTGATTTTAAAAGACATTATTGCAGAATTTGAAATTGGAGACAGCATTTATACTGTTGACAATAATGATCCTGTGAAAATAGAACTTTCCGTTGAAAAAAATTCGAAACTTACTATTAATGCCTTTTTAGATACATCATTGATAAATTCTTATGAGTTTGAAGTTAAAAGAAAAAAATTCACCTTTAAATATACGCCGGTAAAAGGGAAAAATATCCTGAAACTAAAACTGGTGGATAAATTCGGAAATATTAATGAAAAAGAAATTCTGGTTGATTATACCCCAAAACCTGTTATAAAACCATTGGTGGCAATTTCTCAAGTAAAACCTGATATTGCCGTTAAAGTCCAACCTGAATCTATTTCAAGGGAAAAGCCTGAAGTTGAAGCAAAACCAGATAAGAATCTTGAGGGCTTTTATAATAACCTGAAAACACATGCTGATGGCGAAATGAAAGCCGCCCTCGAAAATATTAACCTTGAAAAAACAGGGATACTAACCTCAAAAGAACTGGTTGATTATTTGAAAGACCAGGCAGAAGAATATAATTATAATGAAGAGGATATTGATTCTCTTGTAACCATCACCGCCACTAGGGGGGATATGACTCTTGAGGAATTTTTGAATTGTATGATTGAAGAGTCTGAAGGAAACCTTAAAACAACGCTTGAAAACCTGGATATTAAAACTCAAAATATTACCTCAAATGACCAATTGGTAGAATATTTGCTAACCAACGCTGAAAAAGGAGGTTATGATGAGCAAGGAGTCTATATAACGGTTGGAGAAATAGCTGCTATTATGGCTTCTCTGGTTGAGTTGTCCCTCGAAAGATACGAAACCATTCCAACAGATGACCTGAAAGAAAAACCCAGGGGAAGATGGATCATTTGGGTGATTTTGCCTGTGACCATTCTTATATTTATCTTAATAATTCTGAAAAGACAAAAAAAGAATAAGGATTAATCCATCTGGACAAAAGCACTGTAATCCAACATTCCAGTATTCCAATCATCCATTCTTCCATCATTCCATCATTCCATCATTCCATTGTTACTCGCTCCCACTGTCGTTATTCGCTTCCACAATCCAGGCTCTGGAACCAGCTCATGAAGATTGACTCTTACTTCGTTCGAGTCAATCGTTCGCTCAAACCTGCTCGTGAGACATTCTGCTAGCTTTGCTCACAGAATGGTTCCATTATTCCAAATTAAGGTCTTGCATTTGAAAGAATTTTTTATTTCTTTTAATATAAATTCTTAAATTTGTTAAAATAGAAAAATTCCATCCATATGAAAAGAGTCTTTATAACCATTGTTTGCCTCCTCTTTATCATTTTAGCTTATCCTCAGGAAGAACCTGACTTGAAAGAGGCATTTCTTGATGCAGAATATTTCATGATGTATGAAGAGTACAAAGATGCTTTGCCATCATATCTCCTTGTAGCTGAGAATAATACTAACAATGCCAATATCAATTACAGAATCGGGGTTTGCTATTTGAACATACCCGGTCAGAAAGAAAAATCTATATCCTATCTCGAAAAGGCGATTAGTAATACTACGGAATATTACAGAGAAGGAAATTACCGGGAAGAGAAAGCACCGATGGATGCATATTTCTATTTAGCAAATGCCTACCAGGTAAATGGCTATCTAACCAAGGCCCACCAAGCATATAAGAAATACTTCGAACTGCTGGATCCATCAGATACTCTAAATTATGAATTTGTAAATCAACAAATTAAAGCATGCGAAACGGCCAAATCCTTTATGGACAAGAAAGTTTATTTTGATGCAATCAACATTGGAGAAAACATAAATGACCGGTTCCCTAATTTCAATCCCCTGGTTTCAGAAGATGAATCAGCTATGGTCTATATGTCCGGCAGACAATTTCAGGATGCGATTTTTTATACCAAAAAGGTGGATGGAAGTTGGACAGTACCTGAAAATATTCTTCCGCAGATTCTAACTGAAGATATTTATGCCGTTTCTTTGTCTTTTGATGGAAAAGAATTATACATGTCAAAAGATGACAATTTCGACAGCGATCTCTATATAAGCAGATTACAAGAGGATGGCGTTTGGAGCCAGGCTGTAAAGCTTAATAAGAATATAAATACAAAATATTGGGAATCTCATGCTTGTGTATCACCGGATGGGAAAACACTTTATTTTACCAGTAACCGGAAAAACGGATACGGAGGATTGGATATTTATATATCAGAAAGAATTGATCCGTCCGGAGAATGGGGTCCCGCTGTAAACCTTGGTCCTGAAATAAACAGTCAGTTCAATGAAGATACACCTTTCCTGACAAACGATGGAAAAACCTTGTTTTTTAGCTCACAGGGGCATGATAATATTGGTGGCTTTGATATCTTTTATTCAACGAAGTTGGAAAACGGTACCTGGTTAAAGCCAGTAAACATAGGTTATCCAATCAATACTTCGGATGATAATTTGTTCTTCGTTCCTGTAAATAACGGGATAAATGCCTACTATTCGATTTTTAATTCGGAAAAAGGATTTGGACAAGAAGATATTTACCGGCTTGAAATTTATTCTGACAAAAATCCAAGAGAAGTGGCAGTAAATGGAATGGTAAGCTATTCGGTAAAACCGGAAGATATCGATGCACCAACAATAATAAGCTTAATCGATAAATCAAGTTCAGAGACCATCAAAGAATTTGAACCGGATAAGGAATCGGGAAAATTTTTGTATACCTTAAAAAAAACCGGCAGCTACAAAATTCAATTTGAAAGAACAGGCTACCAATCAGTTAGTAAAGACTTTGTCATTCCTGATGACTATTCCATAGCTAAAATTGTTTTAAGTGCCGAATTAAAACCTTTTGAGAAAATCGTATTGAGAAGCATTTTTTTTGATTTTGATGATTATTCCATCAAAGAAAGTGAAAAATCGAGGTTGGAGGAATTATTTGAAATAATATCCGGGAATCCTGGTCTCAAGATCGAGATAGTTGGACATACAGATGCCATAGGTGCTGTATGGTATAATAAACGGTTATCCGTTAAAAGAGCAAATTCGGTTGTCAATTATTTGGTAAATAAAGGTATTGAAAAGAAACGGTTAAAGACAAAAGGTGTAGGTGAAAGCAAGCATATTGCTATTAACAATTTCCCTGACGGGAGTGATTGCCCAGAGGGTAGAACATTCAATCGTCGGACAGACATGCATGTTCTGGGATCCTTTGAAAAACCAATAATTACAGAAGGAGTAAACGTACCTGAAAATTTAAAATTCAGGTTAAAATAAACGGTTTACCACTTAATAATCCCCCCATACCTCTTTCGATACTTTTAAAATAAAAGGTCTTGAAAAATCATTTTTCAAAATGAAACAAATAATTCCTTGTATTTTAATTTTTCTTTTTAATTATAATATTTCCATTTCACAGGATGTTTTGGATAAGGAAAAGACCTTTTATGATGCAGAATTCTTAATGATGTATGAAAACTACTCCGAAGCATTACCATTATACCTGAAACTGATCGATGCAGGATTAAACAATGCCAATATTCATTACAAAACAGGTAAAGCATATCTGAATATTTATGGGAAAAAGAAAAAGGCTGTTCCTTATCTTGAAACAGCCATAAAAAATATCAGCTTTAGATACAAAAAAGAATCTTATAAAGAAAAAAAAACTCCTGTTGAAGCTCTTTTGCTGATGGGGGAAGCCTGTCAAATAAATAATGAGCTGTCAAAAGCTCTTGATTATTACCATCAATACAAAAAATTGATTGAAGAAAAGGATGGTAATACTGTCGAAGTCGATCGAAAAATCAGCAATTGTAATAACGCTGTTGCTCTTCAGGAAAACCCTGTCGATTACGAGATAATAGCAGTTCCAAATATAAATATCGGTTCTCAAAATTTTAAACCGGCTCTGTCTGGCAACGGTAATCGCTTGGTATTCATGAGTCGCCGCAAATATTACGAGGCAATATTTTTTTCAAAAAAACAGAATGGGACCTGGACAGATCCTGAAAATATTACTATGGAGGTGGAATCAGACGGACAGTTTCAAGTTGCCTCACTCTCTTTCGATGGTTCAAAACTGCTTTTAATTTATAAGCCCACTACTCATTATGAATTGTACGAAAGTAATTATTCCTCAGGAAGATGGAGCAAAAAAAAGAGTTTTAACAAAAACATAAATTCAAGTCGCGATGAGGTTCATGCTTGCCTGACACCCGATGGCAAAACACTTTATTTTGTGAGTAATAGAAAGGAAGGATTCGGTGGTTTTGATATTTATAAATCAGAATTGGATAATCAAGGCGAATGGGGACCTGCGATCAATTTAGGACCTGTAATTAATACAGCCTATAACGAAAATACTCCCTTCTTTTCTTCCGATGGAAAAACTCTTTATTTTAGTTCCGAAGGACATTATAATATCGGCGGATACGATGTATTCTATAGTAATAAACTTGCAAACGGTACATGGACAGAGCCTTGTAATTTAGGTTATCCAATCAATACAACAGACGATGACTTGTTCTATACTCCTTTGAAAAATAAAATATTGGGTTATCAATCAAGAATTCTTTCTGATGAACCAGAAAAGGAAAATATCTATGAAATTGAATTCTTCTCTGAAATAAACCCCAGAAAAGCAAAAATTGAAGGAATAGTTAGTTTGGTCGACCACGAAGAAATCACAGATACAAGCCTTAAAATCAGCCCCGTAAGTACAACAACAGATACCACTCAGGAGACAATAAAAACGGTTGAAGAGGAAATTTTTTACATTAAAAGTATCTTTTTCAGTTTTGATGACTATTCATTGTCAAAAAAGTCAACAAAAGAACTTGACAATATTTATGCGATTTTGGAGAAATTTCAAAAACTCAACCTTCAGATTATCGGAAATACCGATTCAAAAGGTTCTGAAATATACAATTTGAGCCTTTCTGAAAAAAGGGCAGCAGCAGCACTTAACTATCTGACAGAGAATGGTGTCGAAAAAAGCAGGCTAACACCCCTTGGCAAAGGCGAAAATAATCCGGTTGCAATTAATCAAAATCCCAATGGAAATGATAATCCGGAAGGAAGGAAATTAAACCGGCGGGTTGATTTTGGCGTTGAAGGAATAACAGAAAACAATATAAAAATTCGAAAAACCGATGTGCCTGAACATCTGAAAATTAAGTAAGCTATATTTTATACATATCGGTATTTAAAAAAGTTATATGTATATAATAAAACTTATCGGCTTTAGTTTAAAAGAACGTTGTTTTATGCATATATATTTTACGCAATAGAATATATCATTCCTGACGGAGCGCAGCGGAGATCAGGAATCCAGAAAATTCAATTGAATGATGGATTCCGGCTTTTCACTATGTTTCAGCCGGAATGATTAAACTACCAGGCCTTCATGATTTGTAATTTTGCAACGCTAAATTAAACTAAAGCCAACTTATCTTATAAAAGGCTGAGGCTAAGAATTTTATGTCTTTCCTTTGAACTTATTCCTTTACCTTTGTGTTTATTTTTTGGGTTTAAAACATAATTCTTCTGTTATTTTGTGAACTAATTAGAGTTTGTCCATAAACTAAAAATGCTTGCTTAAGTATGAAATTCCAAAC
>CAZEWS010000260.1:0-330 GCA_964515985.1 uncultured Rikenellaceae bacterium
ATGTTCCTTCTTCTGCGACATCAGATAATCCAATCCAAAGGATATCCTCATTGACTTTAAGTGGAATACGATAAGTTTCGTGGATAAAACTATTTTCTTCCTTACTATCAATGATAACCAGATAGCCACTTTGTTCCAGCGCAAATTGTTTTGCTTCATCCCAATTACATTTATCTGATGTTATAGCGTAACGATGTCCACCATAAGATTGGTAATTAGTTAATTTCATCTCTGAAGTTTCATTGCTTTTCTCACAAGAAACAATAAAAACAATCATTATGGTTGCTAAAACTGTTTTTAAAGATTTTTTTTTCATACTCTCAATTTTTT
>CAZEWS010000260.1:474-703 GCA_964515985.1 uncultured Rikenellaceae bacterium
GTATGCAGCCTGTTTTACAACTTTCTCAATGCTTTCTGCACTATATTGCCCGCCTTTCTGGCCTGTAAATAACCACTTCAATGGATTATGTTCTTTATAATATTTTCTTAATACTTTTAACGTTCCATCTGCAAGCTGAACATAACGATCTTTTTTTCCCTTACTTCCCCGAATTTTTACAAGCATACGCTTCGAATCTATACCAGCATCGCTTTGTCTGACTCCACCG
>CAZEWS010000260.1:917-1365 GCA_964515985.1 uncultured Rikenellaceae bacterium
TATACTCAAGCTTTATTTCAGGTTTAGTATACATTGATTCTCGAAAGATACAAAATACCGGTTATCTACAAATTAAAAATTTATTATATTTTTCCTGAATTTTGTGAACATCAACGGTTATACTCAAATTCTTCACCAACGCTCCATTAACGAATTATTCCTATATTAGCAGCTAATCAAAAATGTGCACTGAACGATTATAAATATGAAAAAACTCAGCCTCTTATTTTTAGTAATCGTAATAGCTCTGTCCAGTAGCAGCCAGGGTCAGAATGTTAGTAACGAACGTCAATGGTCATCCTTCAGGGGATATTATGCAAACGGGATTTTAGATGATGCAAATCTTCCTGACACCTGGAATGGTGAAGATATGACCAATATTAAATGGAAGATCGATGTACCCGGACTGGCTCTTTCAAGCCCGGTTATCTGGGGAGACAAGCTCTTC
>CAZEWS010000260.1:1608-5041 GCA_964515985.1 uncultured Rikenellaceae bacterium
ATGCGAATACAACCGTAGCCACAGATGGTGCCCATGTTGTAGCATTTTTCGGCTCTGAAGGGCTATACTGCTACGATATGGATGGCAACCTGCTGTGGGATAAGGACTTCGGTACACTAAAATCGGTTTTCTTTGTTTCCGAGGGGGCTGAATGGGAGTTTGCCAGTTCTCCGGTCATCCATGACGGTACAGTAATTGTTCAGTGCGATGTTTTTGAAAACTCATTTGTTGCTGCTCTGGATATAGAGACAGGAGAAAAAATTTGGCGGGCTGAAAGGGATGAGTACCCCGGATGGTCTACACCCAATATCTATAAGTACAATGGGAAGGATTATGTTGTTGTAAACGGTTATAAGCACAGGGGAGCATACGATTTCAAAACAGGTGATGAGGTATGGAAAATGAGCGGTGGAGGCGATATACCGATCCCGACACCAATCGTTTCTGACGAGCTGTTGTACTTTAACAGCGCTCATGGGAGATCTTCACCCGTTCTTGCCGTCAGAAAAGATGCATCAGGCGATATTACACTGAATGAGGGAGACACAACAAATACAGGTGTGAAGTGGAGCTGGCCGCGTGGAGGATCTTATTTGCACACAATGCTTTTATATAATGGTTACCTCTACAGCGTGCATTTCAACGGAAAGATTACTTGTATGGATGCAGGAAATGGTGAAATTATTTTTCGTGAAAAAAATTGGCAAGGCAGATAGTTTCATCAGCTCACCGGTCGCTTCCGATGGAAAAGTATTTATCACCGATGTTAAAGGCATTGTCTACGCGCTTGCTGCCGGACCGGAATTCAATATAATGGGTAAAATGCCCCTTGGAGATGTTTGTATGACCACACCTGCCATCACAGATGGGATTATATTCTTCAGGACGGAAAAACATCTGATCGCGATTTCAAAAGAACAGTAGGACCAGGTTTCTTCCTGCTTCCATTAATCTCTTCTAAGGCCAGCCACCAGGTTATCTCTAACCAGGCTGCGCGCCGATAAAAAAAGAGCCAGGGAACCTGCCGAGAAAATAGCAACTATCATTGTTATTAGAAGGAGCCAGGGGATATCAGCGCTCGATGCCAGTGATGGTATTGTAGCCAGAATTGCCGGGACAGAGCCTGATAAGATCCCTGCACTGAGGATCATAAAGTGTTCCCTGAATATAATCCTTCTTATCCTCTTTGGTGTAAACCCGGTTGAGAGCAAAAGGAAAAACTCTTTCTTCCTGAGGTTGAAGTTCCTCAAAAGGATAAACGCGAGGCCAACAACACCAAGCAGCATTCCGAATCCACCAAGTGTCATAAAAACAGTCAGGTAGGTATTGGATACCTGGTTAAATTCAGCAAGACGGTCCCAGGTGAATTCTATATCTGCCCCGTATTGATAGAATATCTCCGTCAGTTCCTGTTTATACCTTGCTGTTTCAGAGGGATTGCCATCAACAAGGAACATATTACTGCCTGCTACCGAAGGGTAATAACCGGTAAAATTCTCACTGCCGATAATGATATATCCCTGGAATACCGAGGCAGCCAGTCCGCCTGCCACAACAATATGCAGCGGTTTACCACTCCCGGTGGTAACGGTGATTGTATCACCTACCCTGCTGTTCAGGCCCCATTGCAGTACTGTCTGGTCAACTATACCATATATAACATTTTCGCCAGGAGCAATTTCAAGGGTGTTCCATGGATTGTCAACCTCCAATTCCTTAAACCTGGAGGTGAAGGAGAATGCATTTGAACGGGAGAAACCGGAAACATCGAGTCCAAGAAGTGGAGGGGTTGTAACCTGGTTAAGGTTGAGGCAGCTTGCATCATCCCCACCTGCAATCCTTCCCTGGATGAACTCCACACCTGAAAAATCCTGGCTGCTGATACCGTACTCATTCCTTCCTTCTTCGTTATTAAGGTCGTAAGTAAGTGGAGTAGCCGTTTCGCCCCAGAGGAGGTAACCTCCGGTACCACTTTCCCTTGAAAGAAGGTCGGTATCAAAGCTTTTCCTGTTTGCTCCGGTTGCGATAATAATAAAAAGACCTGCAGCGATAAAGAGTATTGGTGTAAGAGCCCGGGAAGGATAATATGCATAGTACAGCCACGAATGTGAGCCTGTACCTTTCCTCAAAAAATCGGCTGCTCTCCCCTTATTCCTGAGAATAACCAAATAGAGAAGAATAGAACCGATAAACAGGGTGGTGCCACCGGTAAAGAATAAAATTGTTGCATATCCGGGCTTTAATAAACCCATTAGAAACATGGTTGTTGCTGCAGCGGCTAACACAACAAAAAACCATTGTATATACCTGGCAGATAGTTTTGTATCGGAAATTGTGCCGGCATTCCCGGAGCGCTTCAGGTAACTATCCGATTTAAAGTGGAGTACCAGGAGTGTCACTGCAAGGGTTCCAAGGAAGCCGGTCAGGAGGCTACGGATATCCGTTGAAGCTGAAAGGGTATTAGTCTGGACAGCTCCTCTCCATACAGAGTTAAGCGCCCCTATAACCCCCATGTTGAAAAGCCCACCTGCAAATATCCCTGCAAGGCTGCCCAGGAAGGCAATTATTGCTGTTTCAAAAAACAGGATCCGTTTTATCAACTGTCTTCTGAAGCCAATGGCACGCATAATAACTATATGCTCTTTCCTGCTTTCAAAGTAGGTTGTGACTATCAGTGACAGCAAAACCAGGGATGAGACAATAATGAAAAAGCTCAGGCTCAGGAACAGGGCGCTGAAATCAACACTATTGGAAGCTGCTTTAATTGCATTGGCCCGTGCATCGATTATCCTGAAACCGTTTTTTAAAGGATCAATATGGCCCCCCAACTGTGTCATTATATCTTCAGAACTTGCAGCCACAGGGAACCTTATAGTAGTAGCCGGACCAAAATTATTGCCCCATATTTCTTTGCCTCGTTCATAACCTATGAAAGCCTTGGGTGTTCCCTTGTAGCTGTACCAGTAATCCTCATCTTTTTGCCTGATATCATCCATATTAACAGGCACACCGGCTTCCCACCTGCTGCATGTCTCCATGCCTGAAATTCCGGGGAACTCCGGCATAAGAGCAGCATCACCCCAAATATCTTTCATTTCAACTACACGACTGACCACAAACCGGCTACTCTCCTCTTCAAGTTTATTGAATGGGCCACTGACATAATATGCCATATCCAGGGTATCTCCTACTGCCGCCCCAAGGTCTTCGGCAAGCCAGCTGTTTATAATAATACTATCGCCCGATGGAGCATTATCGTATAACCCGCCGGGCAGGGCGGAGACAAAAGAATAAGGTGTCGACCTCTCCTTTAAACTGATCCTGTTGGCGAGGTAGGTAATACCAGGGTTTGCACCCGGGAAGGCATCCGTTATTTCACTAACCAACTCTTCGTCGATAAATATTCTGTCAGAAACAAATTCGAACTGCCCGG
>CAZEWS010000260.1:5137-5723 GCA_964515985.1 uncultured Rikenellaceae bacterium
AAATATCCCCCTGCCTGTTCAATGGAAAGTGAGGGATCATACCTGAGCAGTATCCTGTTGGTTTTAACTTTGTCAGGAAAGAATTGCTTAAGATCATCCCTGTGAATAAAAATATTTTTTGGCTTGATCTGGTTTAAACCAAGAGAGAAATTGGCCGGACTTTCATTTTCAAGGATATGGGAAACGACAAGGATTAATGATTCAAAAGAGCTTTCTTCTGCTGAAAAGGGGGAATCGGCAGGGATGTCCGAGACCGTACCAAACCTTACAATGATCTCATCACCGGTTTCTATTTTCAACTCCCGGGATAGCTTACCGTTTATCACAGCTTCACCACGTTTAAGATTTACGCTGCCTGATGGGTTATTGAAAATGAAAAAATCATTATCCACACCTGTCACCTGGCAGTTTAAGACAGTCTCTCCACTGCCGAAATTTCTTGCCCATCCGCTCATTTCAGTTATCGCCACACATGGAGTGCCGGACAATTCCTCCATCCTCTCAGTTAACGACACAGGAAAATACCTGGCTCCGGAACTGATAATAAAACCGGTTTGTGATCAGTCGTGTAGTTGAAATGAAAGAT
>CAZEWS010000261.1:0-5715 GCA_964515985.1 uncultured Rikenellaceae bacterium
GTAAAAAGGAATATAGTGACGATAAAATGAACGATAAATTACTATTTGATTTAAGAGATATTTTTTTCCATGAATCACATGAAGATGGACCGGAAATTATTGCTTTAATTTCGGATGAAGAAGAGAATGAGTTAAAAAAGACTAAGGTTCCGGAGACACTTCCAATCCTGCCATTGAAAAACACTGTTTTGTTCCCTGGTGTTGTAATACCGATAACAGTTGGAAGGGATAAGTCACTTGTTCTTGTTAGGGAAATCTATAAAAAAGATAGAATTATCGGTGCTTTGGCACAGAAAGATCCAAGGATTGAAGATCCAAAGTTAACGGATCTTTGCAAGGTTGGCACCCTGGCTCAAATAATCAAGATCCTTGAAATGCCTGACGGGTCAACCACCGTGATCATCCAGGGCAAAAGAAGATTTAGCCTTGGGAAATTGATTTCTGGAAAACCTTATATTGTTGCCGAGGTGGATTCTCTCAAGGATATAAAACCAACAAAGAATAACGAGGAATTTAATGCCATCATTGAGTCATTAAGAGACCTTTCGCTCAAAATTATTAAGCTTTCACCCAATATTCCCCCTGAAGCTTCATTTGCCATAAAAAACATTGAAAGCAGTACATTCCTGATTAACTTTATTAGTTCCAATGCAAATGTTAATATCCAGAATAAGCAGAAATTATTGGAGGAAAATGATCTTGAAAAAAGGGGAATAAAACTTTTGGAATATCTGACCCATGAAGTGCAAATGCTGGAACTCAAGAATGACATACAAACCAAGGTTAAAGCGGATCTGGAAATACAACAAAGAGAATTCCTTCTGCACCAGCAAATGAAAACTATCCAGGATGAATTAGGTGGCAGCCCTTTTGATCAGGAAATTGAAGAATTCAGGAATAGGGCTAAAGCTAAAAAATGGAATGATGAAGTAGCCAAAACCTTCGGGAAGGAATTGGATAAATTACAAAGGTTAAATCCGGCAGCGGGAGAATATGCAGTTCAGTTGAATTACATTCAGACTTTATTGGACTTGCCCTGGGGTGAATATACCAAGGATAATTTTGATTTGAAACGGGCCCAGATTATTCTGGATGAAGATCATTTTGGCCTGGAAACAGTTAAAGACAGAATTCTTGAACACTTAGCTGTTCTGAAATTGAAAGGAGATCTCAAGTCACCTATTTTATGTTTGTATGGACCACCAGGTGTTGGAAAAACATCCCTGGGCAAATCGGTTGCCAGAGCACTGGACAGAAAATATGCCAGAATGTCGTTAGGAGGATTACATGATGAGGCAGAGATAAGAGGTCATCGAAAAACATACATAGGTGCCATGCCCGGGAGAATCATCCAGAACATTAAAAAAGCCAGATATTCTAACCCTGTATTTATATTGGATGAAGTGGATAAAGTTGGAACCGATTTCAGAGGTGATCCTTCCTCGGCTTTACTTGAAGTTCTGGATCCGGAACAAAACAATACCTTTTATGATAACTATCTGGAACTTGAATATGACCTCTCCAAAGTTTTGTTTATAGCAACAGGTAACATGGTCAACACGATTAACCCGGCTTTAAGAGACAGAATGGAAATGATTGAAATAAGTGGATATATTGTGGAAGAAAAGGTTGAGATTGCCAAACGACATCTAATACCGAAACAATTGGATGCGCATGGTCTTCAGGAAAAACATCTGAAATTTTCGAAAAAGGTTATTGAAGATATTGTTGAAAATTATACACGTGAATCAGGTGTGAGGGAACTGGATAAAAAAATAGCCAAAATTGCCAGGGCTATTGCTAAAAAGATTGTTTTTGATTTTAATATTCAGGAAAGATTAACCATCGATGATATCCGGGAAATCCTTGGTCCCCCGGAATTTATTAAAGATATTTATACAGGAAATGAATTTGCAGGTGTGGTCACAGGATTGGCATGGACAGCTATAGGAGGGCAAATTTTATTTGTTGAAACCAGTTTGAGTAAAGGCAAGGGTAAATTAACCTTAACCGGTAATCTGGGTGAAGTAATGAAAGAATCGGCTGTAATTGCCCTGGAATTTATAAAGGCACATACCGGGGAATTGAATTTATCTGATGATATTGCTGACAACTGGAACATTCATGTCCATATTCCTGAGGGAGCTATCCCAAAGGACGGACCTTCAGCAGGCATTACAATGGTAGCATCGATTGCATCTGCTTTTACTCAACGAAAAGTTAAGAAAAGCATAGCAATGACAGGCGAAATAACCCTTCGGGGTAAGATCCTGCCCGTTGGAGGGATCAAAGAGAAGATCCTGGCTGCCAAGCGTGCCAATATAAAGGAAATAATACTCTCCACTGAAAATAAAAAGGATATAGAAAAGATAAATGAAATTTATCTGAAAGGTGTAAAATTTTATTATGTAGATAAAATCATGGACGTATTGGAATATGCACTGTTGAAACAAAAAGTAAAGAACCCAATAAAAATAAACTAAATAAGCTAACTTTATCGAACATCAATAAAAAATTATGAAAATGGGAAGTGGTTTGTTTTTTGGACTTTTCCTAATATTGTTAGGATTTGCATTAATCATAAAGTATGTTTTTAACCTGGATATTCCGGTGGTAAGGATCCTTATCGCGTTATTATTCGTTTTTATCGGAATCAGAATGCTACTCGGAAAATCTGTCTTTCAGCGAATTCATGTGGATAATAATGATGTGATTTTTTCCGAATCGAGATTTGAAGGAAAGGATATGAATAAAAACGAGTATAACGTAATATTTGGAAAATCGGTATTTGATTTGCGCGATCTGGATTCATTACAACATCACCGAACCATTGAATTCAACACAATTTTTGGAGCAACACTTGTGAAAATCAATCAGGAACTTCCGGTTAAGATTATTGCTGAAGGTGTGTTTGGGAGCGCCAGATTACCGGATAGAACTACTGCTGTATTTGGAAAAACAGAATACACTACCAAGGCATTTGATCCGGAAAAAGAATATTTATTGATTAAGGCAGACGTGGTCTTCGGCGACTTTGAATTAAGAACATATTAATTATTCTTTATGGAAAGAATTGCAATATTTCCAGGATCTTTTGATCCCTTTACCATAGGTCACGAATCAATTGTCAGAAGGGCATTTTTACTTTTTGATAAGATTTTTATCGCAATAGGCTATAATACCAATAAAAGAGGATTTTTTCCGTTAGAAAGAAGAGTGGGGTGGATTAAACAGGTTTTTGAAAATGATCCTCAGGTTGTGGTAGATTACTATGAAGGATTGACTGTTGATTTTTGTAGAAAAGTAAATGCAAAATACATACTGCGGGGATTAAGAACAGCTGCAGATTTTGAATATGAAAGAGCTATTGCTCAAATTAATAAAGCAATGTATCCCGGGCTTGAGACAGTCTTCTTACTAACTACTCCTGAATATACACCTGTAACCTCTACTATTATTCGTGATATCATCAGACAGGGAGGCGATGCCACAAAATTTTTACCCAACAGTGTCGATTTGAAAACATTCAGAATTGAAGATCTTGAAAATGAATAATTGTAGGGGAAAAATACATTTCCTGCTGATTTTCTTAAGTTTTGGTTTTAGTTTCCTGAGTGCACAAACTGTAGTCATCAAAGGCAATGCTCCTGATTATCATGGAGATAAGATTGTCTTTTATACTTTTTCTGACCAGATTACCCACCTTCAGGAAGAATTAGGAAACTGCACGGTAAATGAAACTGGTGATTTTCTTTGCACCTTTTTTCTCGATGAAACCCGGAAAATTTACACCAATCTGGGTGTTTATAACGGCTACCTGTATGTTGAACCAGGATTAACGTATGAGATTAAGCTTCCTCCCAAGGTTGAAAAAACCGGGGCTCAGTTGTTAAATCCTTATTTCACGGCTTCCGAAATTCACCTGGGTGTGGTGAATTATGAAAAAAAAGAACTTAACTATTTGATACGCACTTTTAATGACGCGTATGATCCGGTTTTAAACAGGTATGCTTTTTTAATTCAAGCTGAATCAGAAATTTCTGATTTGGATTCAATGCTTAATAGTTTTCAAAAACCTTACAGGGATATTCAGCATTCCTATTTCAATAGTTATAAAAAATTCAGGTTGGAACTTTTAAAGCATATGACTTATACCAGCAAATCGGTAAGTATGTCAAAGTCGGCTTGCCTTGGTTACGAAATTCTTTATAATAACCCGGCATACATGGATCTGTTCAATCAGATATTTTATAAGTTTTTTAACTATTTAATCCGGTCACGGGAGAGTGATGTAATTTCTCATAATATTAATACGCAACAGAGCATCACCAGCTTAATGGAGACCGTAGGCAACACGGGTATGTTTTCAAATGATTCTCTTGTAGAATTGGTGATCCTTAAAGGTATTTATGATGAATTGTATTCCAATACATTTTCAAAGGACGCTCTTCTAACCGTTTTGGATTCTTTGTTGCAGACAACAAATATTACTAAAAACAGAAAAATTGCTGCGAATATCAAGTATAAAGTAACAAAGTTAATGAAAGGTTATACACCACCTGATTTTAAATTATTTACATTGGACAGTGTACAAATTGAACTTAATGATTTGAAAGGCAGGTATGTTTATCTGAATTTTTGTACTCCTTTAAATTATACCTGTTTGAATCATTTTGAAATGTTGAAAAGGTTATTTCAAAATTACCATGAGTATTTGAATATTGTTACGATACTAGTCTGTGAAGATCCGGAAAAAGCAAGAAAATTTATCGAAGAAAAGGATTATGAATGGTTATTTCTTTGTACTGATAATCGCAGTAAGATATTGAGAGAGTATGATGTTAAAGCCTTACCAACCTATTTTCTGCTGGATTCTGAAGGGAAAATGATCATGTCACCTGCATTAAGCCCAACCGAGAATTTTGAAGAATATTTGAAAAGGCTCCTGGCTTCTGAGGGTAAATAATCATCTCGGTAAGCTTTCGTTCAATACATCCGCAATAGCTGGAAAGGTGTTGTTAAAGACCATTTTAATATTGTTGAGATCAATCCATATAGCCTCTGTAATGTCCTCCTGTAATTGTGGTTTAAGATTATTACCTCCCGAACAAGCCATTTCAAACCAATACGTTTTTTTTAATACCACCTCAGAATCAAGTCTGTATGTATGATATGTTGGTTTCAGAGGGGATTTTATTTCAAGGTCCGGAATACCACACTCCTCACTTACCTCCCTTATGGCAGTTTCTTCAATATCCTCCCCTTTTTTTGCTTTTCCCTTAGGCAGGTCCCACTTTCCGCGGCGTTTGATGATCAGGATATTCCCTTTTCGATTTCTTACCAGGCCACCAGCTGCCTCAATATACCGAAAACATTTTTTAAATTCTTCCCATAAGAAAATCAGATCAATATGAAAGATCACCAAACGGTTTATGGCAGTATGTAGTTCAAAAAATTGCAGGATTTCAGATAATTCCTTTCTGTTCTTAAATTTATAGAATAAACCATAATTTTGTTCAAAATCCTTTGTGAAATTATCTGTTAATTTAACTATCCTGTCTTGAAAAAAAACTTTATACATTTGTTGCATGAAAAAAGTTGGTGAAATTATAGGCAAAAACTTATTACAAATTAATGCAATTAAATTAGAACCCGCAAATCCTTTTACATGGGCATCCGGGTGGAAATCACCCATTTATTGTGATAATCGCAAAA
>CAZEWS010000262.1:0-3166 GCA_964515985.1 uncultured Rikenellaceae bacterium
AAATGAATGGTTGCCGGGCAATTGAAGAGATGGATTATGATGTAATGGTCGAACTTTCAACCCTGTCGATTGAAAAAAAAGGTGAGCCCTCAATCTCTTATGTTGAGAAGTCCCTTACCAGGGGCAGGCATGTGGTTACGGCAAACAAAGGACCAGTAGCTTTTGCTTTCCAAAAACTAAAACGCCTTGCCGGGGAAAATAATGTTCAATTTCTTTGCGAATCGACTGTAATGGATGGAGCCCCGGTGTTTAACCTCGCCAGGAATAATTTGAAGGGATGTAAAATAACCGGCCTTTCGGGGATATTGAACTCCACCACGAACTATATTCTGTCAAGAATGGAAACAGGAGAATCTTTTAATGAAGCTTTGAAAACCGCACAAGAAAAGGGTATTGCTGAGGCTGAAATAAAAAACGATATTGATGGATGGGATGCTGCTGCCAAAATTGTTGCCCTGTCCAATGTGCTTATGGGAGCTGACATAACTCCACCGGATATCTCCCGGGAAGGGATCAGTAAAGTCACTCCTGAAAGAATTAAAAACACCTTAAAAAGGAACAAACATTTAAAATTGATTTGCCATTCTAAAATTGAAGACGGGCTGGTAAAAGCATCTGTCAGGCTGGAAGAAATATCTCAGAATCATCCTTTTGCTCTGGTCTCGGGGATGGGCAACATTTTAAGGATTGAAACTGATTTAATGGGACCGATCTTTATTACACAGGGAAATCCCACCCTTTATGATACGGCTTATGGGGTACTTGAGGATCTGTTAACTATTCAGGACCACTACTTGCCAAGTTTCAGAGACATCTCAAAGCCATAAAAAATGTTGGATACTTGAGATTCGCCAAATTGAGTAGATTTCTGATCTGTCATTGAACAACCTTTAATCAGTGGAATATCTCGAGCGGAACTAAGTATTCCGATGATAGTCCGTTTTGTATATTTAAAATTAAACATTATTACGGTTAGAACTTGTAATTGAAGTTTTTATTCCTAAAATTTGTCTTTTGTCAGACAGTCGTCTCTTTGCCAGGAAATGGTCGATGGCTTTTACAGGATGCGAGAGTATCATCCTGGGACCGGCAAAACGCATTACTCTTCTGATCTCTTCCCGCTTGTCTGATTTATAACAATGAACCGTACATCCTGTGCATAATAGCTTTTCCCGGCCAAACGGACAACACTTAATCCGGTTTAAGGAATAATCATAAAGATCAAGACAGTCCAAACATAATGATTTTGTTTGATGAAAATAGCGGCAATACATGCGGATCATTACACCAATCGTCTCCTTTTCTCTGTCAAGCCTGGATTTCATTTGATCATTGTAAGGATCATTTTGAATTTTTCCTTCGCTTCCACAGCGTGAGGTATATTAGCTGGCATGATAATTGACTCCCCGGCATTAAGTTCATATGGTTTCCCCTCAATGATAATGGTTGCTTCACCTTCAACAACCTGAACCAACGCATTAAACGGGGCAGTATGTTCGCTTAGGCTTTCTCCTTTGTCAAAAGCAAACAGGGAAATATTTCCTGTATCCTTTTTTATCACATTTTTACTCACAATTCCACCAGAAGAATATTCCACTTTAGCAGGAAATGAAAAAATGCTGCTTGTTTCAAAATCAATGTTTGACATAATACATAATTTTTTAGTTAAGGGAAATCTTGTAATTTCTTTGTTCATCTTTTACTCCAATCAATTGCGAATAATGGAGTATTGTGCCATTGGCACTCCTTCGGAGGAATGATTGTTAATAATCAAATTAAAGTAAATAATCTTAGTATTCCAGTATTACTCACTCCCACATGGCCACAATCACGGTCCCGCTCGTGAGACATTCTGTTCGCTATGCTCACAGAATGGTTCCAACACTCCAATACCTTCTTACACCCAGTCTTCAGCAAGAATTTCTCCTTGTGCGCTAATGGTAATGGATTTAATGGGGACCTTTCTTGAAGCATCTCTGGTGGCTATTTGAGCCAATTGCAATATTCCGCCACAGCAAGGCACTTCCATTTTCATCACCGTCAGAGTATTTATCTTTGCATGTTCAACCAAAGCCTTCAGCTTTTCAACATAAATTTCCATATTGGAATCTGGACAGGCCAGTGAGTTAACTGAGACCGGGTATCTCCCTTTGTATCAGTAATTGTCTTACTTTGATCGGGTTGAAAGGCATAAGCCCGGGATCCGGGGCATTCTCCACCATGTGCAGTATGTGGTGAGACCATCTGAATCTCTTCCGGTTTAGTTTTTTCCAACAGGTTATGACCCGGAAGATGATTATGCACTGCTTTCATAACTTCTTTAGGATCAAACTTCAATACCTTTTTATTATCCCATAAATACTGTTCACCTTCCTTTAGGTAACCTGCTTCATTATGTTCCTTTAAATGTTTAAGATGGGCAATCACTACATTTCCCCCTTTTTTCACCATTTCTTCCATTACAACAATCTCATTGTAAGATTCTGCTTCACGCTCTTCAAGGGTAATGGCACCCTCCGGACAGTGCCCCAGACAGGTCCCAAGGCCGTCACACATCAGATCACTGATCAGTTGTGCCTTTCCATCTATAAGCTGCAAAGCGCCTTCATGACATTCGGGTATGCAGTCTCCGCATCCCGTACATTTTTCCTCATCGATCCTTATAATTTGTCTTTTCATTTTTTTTACTGCAAGATTAAGCATTTCCGAAAAAAAAATCTGTAACATATGTTACAATAGCTAAATTTTTCCTATTTTCCCGGGAAACTTAGCAAATTCAATCCATGTTCAAATCGCTTTCAAAATCTCCAATTTTCAAGAATATCAAACCTGATGAAATTCCAATATTACTGAGTGGGGTAAACAATACCCTGAAAAAATTCAAAAAAGGGCAGGTCATTGCCTTAAGGGAAGAACCTTGTAATAATCTTATGATATTGGTCTATGGCAGTGTAAAGGGTGAAATGCTTGATTTTTCAGGTAAAACTGTAAAGATCGAAGATATTGCTGCACCTAATACCATTGCTTCAGCCTTCTTGTTTGGAACCAGAAACCAGTTGCCAGTAGATATTGTGGCAAAGGAAGATGTTCAATTGCTATTTATACCAAAATCTTCCGTCATAACCCTCTTGAAAACCCACAATACATTTTTAACAAACTTCCTGGA
>CAZEWS010000262.1:3352-5712 GCA_964515985.1 uncultured Rikenellaceae bacterium
TATTCCAGAGCCGTGCCATGATTTTGAACCGTGACACAGCTATCATATCCTTATGTTTTAGAAAACAAAACTTTGCTTGTTAAAAGACGAAGTTTTTTTTACATTTAAACATTATTATCAACTTCAATAATTTGAGAAATATGAAAAGAATTATTTTTTTAATCGTAAGCATCGTACTTATCAATATCAATACTAATGCACAAGATACTGGTTACAAGTTCAAAATGAAAAAGGAAATTGCGGCTACACCGGTTAAAAGTCAATACAGGACCAGCACCTGCTGGAGTTTTTCTTCGCTCTCCTTCCTGGAATCAGAGTTAATCCGGATAGGAAAAGGAGAGTTCGATCTGTCGGAAATGTTTGTCGTCCGTTATACTTATCTGGGAAAAACCGATAAATATGTTCGCATGCATGGCAACTCAAACCTGGCCGGTGGTGGAGCTTTTCATGATGTTCTGAATGTATTTCGTGAATACGGAATCGTCCCTGAAGAGGTTTATTCCGGTAAAGTTATCGGTGAAGAAAATCACATTCATGGTGAAATGGATGCAGTGATCAAAGGATATGTTGACGCTGTGATTAAGAACAGGAACAGGAAATTAACCCCAGTCTGGGAAAAAGGTTTGGAAGGGATCCTGGATGCCTACCTGGGTAAAATTCCGAAAAATTTCGAATACAAGGGAAAAACCTATACCCCCAAAACCTTTGTTGCAGCATTAGGAATAGATCCGGATGATTACATCATCATTTCCTCGTTTACCCATCATCCTTTTTATGAAGCATTCATACTGGAAGTTCCGGATAATTGGGACTGGGGTGAATGCTATAATCTTCCCCTTGATGAATTTGAAGAAGTGATCGATAATGCTTTAAAAAATGACTTCTCTATTGCCTGGGCCAGTGATATGAGTGACAGGGGATTTTCCCGAAATCATGGTCTTGCTATTGTTCCTGAAAAGGACTGGGAAGAAATGACTGAGGAAGAATTGAATAATGTATTTAAAAACGCCGGTAAGCAAAAAAAGATTACACAGGAATTAAGACAGAAAGGTTTTGATAATTTTACCACAACCGATGATCATGGAATGCATATCATCGGGGTTGGAAAAGATCAAAACGGAAGTGAATTTTTCAAAGTGAAAAATTCATGGGGTGAATATGGACCTTACGATGGATACCATTATGCCTCAAAAGCTTTTATATTGTATAAAACAACTAATTATATGGTTCATAAGGATGCTGTGCCGGATTCAATCAGGGAAAAATTGGGAATTGATTGAACAACATGTGCTAAATACAAATACTCTAAAAAATTCTACCGCGGATAAACCCCGTAGGAATTTCCAACGGAGTAAACCCCATAGGATAATTATTCCAACGGGGTAAACCTGAAATCCCAATAAACAAGCATCAAATTTCAAATAAAATCCAAAAAACAATTATCAAATTTCAAACACTCGTTTCTGTAATTAGAATTTTGTATTTGAGATTTATTTGGATTTTGGGATTTATCATTTGCGATTTTCTGCTAAAAAATAAAAGAAGTTTAAAAGTAAGGTGCTAAGGGTTTTGTACCGTAGGCATCCCTTCGGAAAAATCCTTAGAGTTTCTCGGTAGTCTGTATATATTTACTATATAAACTACTAAACTTTTCCTCAATACTTTTTGTTACTCCCTCCGGATTTGATTCTTTTGTCACCCCCGTTAACATCTGAAGCAACTGGAGATGAAGTTGAATATCACTGGTGACAGATTTTCTCATACTAGGTTTAAGTGACAAGTAATAACTAAGGTTATCCTCACATATCAAGGCAAACTCTTCTGCTATTTTCTCGGCTTTTTCTATTTCTTCCGCCTTATAATAAGTTTCTATAATTCCGGGCATAAAGTAATGGTACGGAATACGTTCATGGGGAAACAGCTCCAAACACCGGTCGAGCACTGCCACAGCAGAATCGCGTTTTCCCTCCAATAATAATTCTTTGGCAAGCCGGCCAAAATTATTTCTTATTTTAATAATCGAAAAAGTTCTCCTTTCGTAATACCCCAGATGTAGATCCGTACCTTCCATTCCTCCCCATCTGAAATTATTCATAAGATTATCATACATTACATCCGTATTGATCCTTCCGTATTCCAAAAACCCGGAACGTGTGGTTTTTATGGGCACAAACCGGTAGGCAAAACCTTCGAGCTGGAAATAATCTTCCAGTCCAAGAGCATCTTCATGACCACCCGTTACAAAATAAACCGGGCGTTCCCAATTATTTGTCGCAAGCAGATCCAGAACCATCATCTGGTTTTTCATTAGAGAATTCTTATTAAACTTCATGTCAATATAAGGAACAATCTGGTCAGCC
>CAZEWS010000263.1:0-5696 GCA_964515985.1 uncultured Rikenellaceae bacterium
GATTTAGGCATTTACACAAAGCCGAAAATGAAAAACATTTCAATGAACCTAAGATAAAATCCGGTTCAAGCCACCTGGGGGTAAAACCGTTTTTTAATTCTGAAATCTTATTTATATCTTTGTTTTGCAGCATGATGATTTGTGTTTGATGACACTGTTAACATACTCAATTTCTGTATATTAATCTAATTATCATGCTGCTTTTTATTAACTTATTTGATTGTTTATCAACATTTTACTTAATTGCGAAACTTTAGTAAATTAGAATTAAAATATCAAAATGAATAACAATTCCGAAATACTCCTATATCAAACCGAAGACGGACAAACTAAAATTGATGTTCGTTTGGAAGAAGAAACCGTATGGCTTTCACAGGTGCAGATGGCAGAGCTTTTTCAAACAACAAAACAAAATATTAGCCTGCATATTAATAACATTTATGAAGAAGGTGAATTGGAAGAAATTACAACTGTAAAGGATTACTTGACAGTTCAAACCGAGGGTAAACGTGATGTTCAGCGGAAAATTAATATTTATAACCTTGATGTCATTATTTCGGTTGGATACAGGGTGAAGTCACATCGAGGCACACAATTCCGTATTTGGGCAACCAAACAACTTCGGGAATATTTAATTAAAGGTTTTGTGCTGAACGATGAAAAACTTAAGGAAACAGGACATACCAGCCAATACTTCGATGAACTGCTTGAAAGAATCAGAGATATTCGCAGTTCAGAGAAAATATTCTATGCAAAAATCAAGGATATTTATATTACTGCCATAGATTATGACGCAAATACAGAAGAAAGTCAACAATTTTTCAAAACCATCCAGAATAAAATGCACTGGGCGATACATGGACATACGGCATCAGAAATTATTTATCAACGGACAGATTCTGAAAAACAAAACATGGGATTAACTACCTGGAAAAATGCACCACAAACCTATTCACATGACAGACTGGATCAAGAAACTTAACGATTTCATGGTATTAAATGAGAAAGAAATACTTGAACACGCAGGACGGATTTCAGCAAAAATGGCGAAAGAACTTGCAGAAGCAGAGTATAATAAATACAGAAAAAAAGTGATTGAAGCAGAGGATGCAAAAGAAATAAAAGAACTTGAAGAAGGGTTGAGAAAATTAGAAAACAAAAAGAAATAAAATGTTCCACCATCCCTTCGCTATCAGGCACATTTGGCATTCGCTCAAAGCTTGCCCTCAATCCCAAAATGCCAAAAGAGCCTTCAAGCCCATCCTTGCCAGACACACTGAAGAAAAATATTGCAGCAAAAATTAACGATATAAATACAAGAAATAAAAACGGCCAGTTGGTAACATCGGCTCAAAAACAAGCGGGCGGAAAGTAGTAAAATGAAATAAATTACAACAAATAAACAATGGTACTGGTTGATACGGAAGTGGGTTTAAATGCCCACCAGTTTTTAGCCGTAACCGTTTAGCTGTAAGTTGGCTTTAAAAATAACTGACATGAAAAAGTATTTATTGATTTCAGTTCTAATAATTTTTTGTTTACAAAGCAATGGAGGTAATAATAAAAAGATTACCTGGGATTTTGCTGCTGATAACATTTATCCTGAGACCGGTATTTATGTTCAGGTGAATGCAGAGATATTAACATCTGCTGAGACTGCTAAAATTATCAGACCTGTTAAAAGCATAAGCCGTGGTGGGATAATTTTACAGTCACTTGTTTTTCCCGGATGGGGCTTATCACGAATTAACAAAGGTAAACCACATTGGCTAAAGTGAGTGGTTGGTTACGGATGTATTGCCGCTTCGATAATTTACAATAAGAAAGCTGTTTCAAGCTACAATGATTATCTTAACACAAATGATTTGCAAGAAATAGAAACTTTTTATGATAATTCTGTAAATGAGGATAACCTGTCGGAAGTTTTTGCATATGCTGCAATTGGCATCTGGGTGACAGATTTTATATGGACTATTGCCGGTTCATCAAAACTTAATAATCAAACTCCGATGACCCAAAGGGATCCCTATGGAAGAGTTTTAGATTTACTTATATCGAGGTTTTACTACTCCCGAAGGTGCCATGGGCATGCCTTTGGCAGATGCCTATGGCAAATAATCCAAGATCGATGGTCTTGTCTTTGGATAGCAACTTGAGTTTTGATAAATTGATATTTACTAATGCATTATATGAACCCCAAAAAATTATGATTATGAGGAAAAGCTATATGATCTTACTTTCCGGGATAATTTTTATTGTCTCTGTTACAGGCTGTCAGGACGGATTAAACCACGATCAGGATGAAACACTGAAACTTTGGTATGCTTCTCCTGCAAAGCAATGGACTGAGGCGCTGCCGGTTGGTAATGGCCGCCTGGGAGCCATGGTATTCGGAGGTATTCATTTTGAGCATCTTTCGATAAATGAAGAAAGTTTATGGGCTGGTCAGCCTATTAATAACAATAACCCTGATGCCGGTGAATACCTTCCGGAAATACGTCAAAAACTTCTGAATGATGAGCATGAGGAAGTCTTCCGGCTTTCTAAAGAGCATCTTTTAGGTACACCGCCACGTATAAGATCATATCAGCCGGTTTGTGATCTTGAACTGACTTTTTTTGGTCTTGAAGATCCGGAATCGTACCGGCGTGAGTTGGATCTGCAAAACGGGATCAGCTCAGTTAATTATTATTCGAATGGAACCGAATATACCCGTGAGGTATTTGCTTCAGCACCTGATAACATCCTGGTTGTTCGTCTGGAGGCATCAGGTCCTTTCCCTTTAACCCTGGGTATTCAACTGACACGGGAACAGGATTTAACATCCGTCGTTGCAGGGAAGAATTCATTAACACTTACAGGACAGATCATTGATGCTCCTGACACATTAAGCGGACCCGGAGGGAAACACATGAAATTCGCAGCCGGTCTTGTTGTCATTAACGAAGGTGGCAGTGTAAAGGTTGAAGGTAATTCTCTGATGGTGGAGGAGGCTCATGCACTTACCATTCTTATGACTGCTGCTACCGATTATAATATAAATAACCTGAATTTTGACCGTTCCCTTGATCCTGGAAAAATATGTAAGGAGATTCTTGAGCAAGCCGGGAAAAGGAAGTATACGACTCTGAAAAAGAGGCATATTGAGGAGTTCAGCAGCCTGTTTGGCAGGGTCAGTCTGGATTTGGGAGAGGATCTTTTTCCGGAGATCCCTACGGATACAAGATTGCAAGCGGTAAGGGAAGGCATCCCGGATCATCATCTCGTATCCCTGTATTTTCAGTTCGGCAGATATCTTCTTATGAGCATCTCCCGCGAACCAGGCTGCCTGCCTGCTAATTTGCAGGGTATCTGGAATCATCATATGAAAGCGCCCTGGAACTCCGATTTTCATACCAATATCAACCTGCAGATGAATTACTGGCATGCTGAGGTTTGCAACTTGCCCGAGACCGTTAAACCACTGATACAATTTGTGAACCTCCTTCGCCGCCCCGGCAGTGTTACTGCCGGAGAGATGTATGGCACACGCGGATGGACCCTGCATCATCTGACTGATCCTTTTGGCAGGACAGGAGTTATGGACGGTGTATGGGGTATTTCACCCATGGCCGGTCCGTGGATGACCTTTCCCATATGGAGGCACTTCGAGTATACCGGAGATCTGAATTATCTGAAAGAATACGCTTATCCGATTATGAAAGAATCAGCCGAATTTGTAATAGATTTCCTTATTGAAGATAGTGATGGATATCTTGTAACAGCGCCTTCACATTCTCCCGAGAACAGTTTTTTTGAACCTGGTACAAATACAAGGGTTTCCATCACTTATGCGCCTACCATTGATATTCAAATCATTAACGGCTTGTTTGATCACTGTATTACCGCATCAGAAATTCTGGATATGGATGAAGATTTTCGTCGGCAACTGATTCTGACCAAACAAAAATTATCACCTGTTCAGATCGGGAAAGACAGTACCATTCAGGAATGGATAAAGGATTATGAAGAGGTTGAACCCGGTCACCGGCATATGTCTCACCTGATGGGATTGCATCCTCTCGCCCAGATTACCCCGGAAGATACTGAGATGTTCGAGGCAGCCAGGAGAACTATAGAAAAGAGGCTTAAACACGGTGGGGGAGGCACGGGATGGAGCAGAGCCTGGATCGTCAATTTCTTTGCCCGTTTACAGGATGGTGAAAAGGCATACCAGAACCTTCTGGAATTATTGAGAAAATCCACACTTGATAATCTCTTCGATAACCATCCACCCTTCCAGATCGATGGGAATTTCGGGGGAACAGCAGGTATTGCTGAAATGCTTTTACAGTCTCATGGAGTAGAAATTAGTCTTTTGCCGGCACTTCCAAAAGTATGGTCTGATGGATCGGTTAAAGGAATTTGTGCAAGAGGAGGATTTGTGTTGGATATTTTCTGGCAGAATGGAAACCTGAGCAGGATCAAAGTTTTATCGAAATTGGGTAATCCTTGTAACATTCGTTATAGAGATAAAACCGTACAATTTGAAACCGGTATGGGAAAATCATATCTACTGGATGAAAACCTTGGAATAAAAAAATGATGCAGGGTTACTTTTAATGATACTCGTCCACTACTGCTGCCGAAGAGTTATATACTCGTCAGACCACTGCTACTGTTTAACTTAATGATTAGATTTAAAATATTATGCTAATTATCTACTCGTCAGACCACTATTGCTGCAGGGCGATTAGTTTAAATTTGAAACATTGCAATTATGTTATGGTTTATGTAGAAAGTTAATGCATTTTAGTGGTCAGACGAATAAGGCCACTACTGCTGCAGGGCGATTAGTTTAGATTTGAAACATTGCAATTATGTTATGGTTTATGTAAAAAGTTAATGCATTTTAGTGGTCAGACGAATTAGTGGTCAGGCGAGTAAATGCCGTGTAGGTTAAACAGGGTTAACCATGTGGTCTCCAAACATAAATATTTTTCGGAATCCGAGATGGGGCAGGAGACAGGAGACCTATGGCGAGTATCCATGCCTTACTTCACGTATCGGGGATGCATTTGTTAAGGGATTAAAGGGAAACGACCCGAAGTATTTCAAGGTTATTTAATAAGATGAAGAAAAAAATAAACATATTTCATTTCCTGGGGACAGGATTTTTATTAATCATCTTTCTTTTGTTTCCACAATTTATTGCTTCACAAAATATCCGGCAGGGAATTCGGGGAAAGGTCAGGGATGAGGTAACTTTAAAGTATTTAGGATTTGTTAATCTTTTCATTGCCGGAACCAATTACGGAACTTCAAGTAAGCCTGACGGGAGTTTTGAGATTGCCGGCATTCCTGAAGGGAAATACGAGTTACAGGCTTCAATGGTTGGATACAACCCTATAAGCCGAAGTGTAACAGTAAGCAGAAATTCATTTACGAATATACTGATCGATTTGAAGCCCGGAATGGTTTTTATTGATTCGGTAGGTGTAATAGGCAGAAAAAAACATAACTATATATCTGTTCCTACTCTTGAACCAGTATCTCTGGATCCTGTTATCAGTACTATTACCAGGCTAAATATTGAAAAGCAGGGCGCCACATCGCTTATTGATGCTATGAAATATGTGCCGGGGGCTTTAACAGAAACCCGTGGCAGAAAAGTAAAGCAATTTTTTTCCGTCAGGGGACAAAAATATCCATACCCT
>CAZEWS010000264.1:0-605 GCA_964515985.1 uncultured Rikenellaceae bacterium
TTCATGAGCGATCAGCGAATAATTAGATACTGTTTTTTCTTTCCATTCTTCCATCTTTCCACTATTCCATTATACCACCAGACACTTATTCATTTTCCGGATGAACCTTATTTATTCTGTGCTCTTTGCCACCCGCCTTGCACTTTGCTCTATGAGCCATGCGATTTGGGTAATATTCAGCCGAATACAATTCGGCTCTACTAAACTGGTTTCTGGTTAAAAACGCACTTAATAAATCGTTAATCGAATGTTCGTTATTCGTCAATTTTAATCGGCTCTAAACTCTATGCCCCACTCTCTACCACAACAAATTTATCCAACAATTTAACAACTTAGCCCCGATGGTTATCGGGGCGATCTCATGATCCGCCAGGCGGAGAGTAATTTAGCAATTTCATCGACTGCCCCTTGCATCTTCCTCCTGTCTTGTCCTGATATTTGTCAACTGGTTAAACATAATGACGAACCGGAGCTTCGTCTTACTCAACCCTTTTTGCTCCTTAGCCCTTAATCTTAACCTTAACCTCAACCTCTTTCCTCTTTTGCCCTTTCGCCCCCCTCGCCCGTTCGTTAGCCACCAGGGAAAAAAACAGGTTCGCAGTTCT
>CAZEWS010000264.1:615-5632 GCA_964515985.1 uncultured Rikenellaceae bacterium
ACTATCCTTCGCTCAAATCTGCTCGTGAGGTTTGGCTTCGCCAAACGTTCATCCTTCCCTAAACTCCGCTGTAAGCATTAAATCCTCCATCAATCGGGATCACAACTCCGGTGACAAACTTTGCAAGATCGGAGAGAAGATAAAGAATGGTGCCGTGTATTTCTTCATATTCCCCAAATCGTCCCATGGGTGTATTATCTAAAATTTTCTTTCCCCTGGGGGTCAGTTCCCCGGTTTTTTCATCTAATAGCAGGAAACGGTTTTGTTTTCCCACGAAGAAGCCGGGGGCAACTGCATTCACCCGTATATTCTGTTTGGCAAGATGTACAGCAAGCCATTCAGTAAAGTTATTAATAGCCGATTTGGCTGCTGAATATGCAGGGATTCTTGTCAATGGTTTGTAAGAATTCATTGATGAAAAATTTACAACTGCCCCTTTTCCCTTTTCAACCATATCCCGGGTAAAAACCATGGTTGGAAGGAGAGTCCCTATAAAATTCAGATCAAATACCTGCCTGAAACCATCCATGTCAAGGCCATAAAAAGATTTTTCTAAATTTTCAGAAGTTACCTTATCAAGAATTTCTAACTGTGTAGTAGCCTTTGGTGAGTTACCGCCGGCCGCATTGATCAAATAATCAATCGTACCCAATTCATTATTTATCCTCTCTTTAGTTTTCAGAAGAGAATCTTTGTTTAAAACATCGGCCATTATACCCAATGACTCCGTTCCGGTCTTTTTATAAACACTTTCTGCTGTTTCAATAGCTAAATCTTCCACCACATCCAATATCGCCGTTTTGATGCCGGCGGACCCTAATGCTAAACCCAGTGAAGACCCAATGGTGCCTCCACCACCGGTAAGAACACACACTTTGCCTTGTAATTTCTCAAAAAAATCGGTTTTCATCAATCCAGATATTTAATTAGACTAAAAAGAAATGACTAAAATGACTAAAATGACTAAAATGCCTAATAAAAGAAATACCTAAAATGCCAAGAATTAAAAAATGCCTAAAATTAAAAATACCTGAAATGCTTACGGCGCAACATTCCAACATTCCAATATTCCAGTTCTTTTTGTGTTGTCTCATATTTGACTAATTCGTTACTGTGTTAATAGTAATCCTTGTAATACTTGTAATTCTCCCTGGTTATTATATCAATAGGGACATAATTGATATATTTAACCGGTTTCCTTAAAACGAAATGGTTGAAAAGAGATAATATACCCTGATAACCTTGTTCGAATGGCTTCTGGCAAATGAGGAAATCAATGATTCCTTCTTCAAGGAATTTCAGGTTATCCGGGGTCAGATCGTAGCCAATGAATCTGGTTTCTGACAGATTGTTCTTTACCATAAAACCGGCAACTTTATGGGCATTTGATGTAACAAAAACGCCATCGATTTTTTCACCAAAACATGAGGGGAGAATCCGGAATGCAACATCCTTTTCAGAACCGGGTATAAAAATATGTTTTATCCGGGTATTACGGAAACGGGAATTGTTTTTGAAAAAAAATCTGAACCCTTCTTCTCTTTGTTTCAAATGATTTGTGTTTTCGGTTTCCCGGGCAACATGAATAACCAGAAAATTCAGCCTGCCGGTAAGTCCGTAACGTATAAGCTTGGCAGCAAGATATCCGCTTTGGAATGAATCCTGACCAATATAACTGATGTTCTTTTGATTTTTAAGGTTCGAATCGATAAACAGGTAGGGTATATTTGCTGAGTCGCATTTTTTAATAAAAATTAAGGATTCCTTATAAAAAACGGGAGCCAGGAGAACTGCGTTTGGTGCAATTTTAAATACCTTTTTGGATTCCTTTTTAAATGAATCAATATTGTACTGGTCGAATAGAAATTTTACAAGCCTAACGCCGTAATCACGAATTTCAGTTTCGGCTTTTTCAATCCCTTCCAAAGGTGTCTTCCAATAGGTATTGTCCTCAGTATGATAAGGAATAAGAACTGCGAACCTGTTTTTTTCCCTGGTGGCTAACGAACGGGCGATTAAATTCGGTTCGTAGTTGAGTTCCTTTATAACGGTTAATATCTTTTTGCGGGTAGTTTTTGATACTTCGCCACGACTATGTATTACCCGGTCAACTGTTCCAATGGAAACATTTGCCTTTTCAGCAATATCCTTAATTCTTATTTCCCCTTCCTTATTAATTTTTAGTTGCTTTTTTAGTGAATCTATAAAATGGAATCAAAACTGATAAACAAAAATAATACTTTTTTTTGATTTTCGTGTACGTACACGGTTTTTTAATATTTATATGAAATAATTGGGTTTGAATGACAAATATTATTTGTTTTTTAGTCCCAGGGACTCCTTTGGAGATTTAGTTAACTTTATAGTCGAACTGATAGGATGTTCCCTGTTGATGATTATATGGAATTAATTTAAAAAGTAAAAGATTTGATTTTACTTCAAAAAATAAAAAAGTATTTTCAGGTGATATTATTTATAGACGCGGTATTAGCAAATAAGTTATTTGCAAACACTGTTAACAACTAACTTATCCCGAAGGCCTGCCTCTGCCGGCAAGCAGGGATACCTTTTGGCATAATGAATAACTTAATAACTTTCAGACTATATATTTGTACAGGAATTTCAAAGTTTATTAGTTTTTTTAATTTAATAAGCGAATATCGAACAAGTATTACCTTCGGTGAGATCGCCCCGATAGCCATCGGGGCTAAGTTAACGATTTTTGATTTTTGAAGTTTTTTACTTCATCATTCATTATTATTCGCTATCGCTCATGAGATCACTTCGTTAAGTTCCTTGTTGGATATTGGATATTCATTTTTTCATCAATTGATTTGTTTACTATGTTCTTTACCTATGGTCCTCTTTATACCTCAGGTTGAAATAAACCAGAACAGCGAAAATCGGCACAACTGGAAATGTGATTGCATTGGCAACGGAGCTCAGCAATATATAGCCGGGGGAGATAATCTTTGAAAGTATTGGTTCACCACTTTCCAACATTTTTAATACTGCGTTGGGATTTAGCAATTTAAAAAAGTCAACGGCAAATGGCGCCATTGTAATAGCTCCCAGTATTAAGGAAACAACCATCAGTATTATGTAAAGTACAACTATATAGCCCAGGGTTGGCCAGAAGTCAGTGTGTACAAGGCGAAAGCTTCGGCTGATGGATTCAAACGGATTTGTTTTTTCAACAATTACCAAAGGTGAGATTGGGAAAAAGACCGTACCAAAATATAGGACAGCTATGAAGGAACCAATGATAAAAGCAATCAGGCCGAGTATTGCTCCGGCAATCAGGATGAAAAAAACAAGAAGAATGGTTGCCAGGTAAGTTAATGCATATTTCCTGACGGAATCACCCAGAAAAATAAGATGACTTTTGTCCGGTTCAATCTCCCGGTAAATGATGAAATAATGGATAAAAAGATATAGAATTGCATATCCAATAAACAGGATAATACCAAACAGCATCAAGTTCCCGAAAATTTTACCCAATGAATCAATATCGTTTAGATAATTCAGGTCAAAGATTTGTTGAAACTGAGTGTAATACATCAGCATCTGAAGCAGGAGGATCCCCAGAAAACTATACAAGAAAAGCCAACCGAAATTTTTCTTATATACTTCCCATGTTTTACTGAATATGTTTTCAAGATCCATGGGTTGATAAAAGGGATGTTCGTTATAATTTTGCATGTGATAATGATTTAGAAATATTGAAATTCAATTTTAGAAAATAAAGGTAAGAAATCTTATGCACTTATTTGCTGCCGGACTGAAAGTCCCATAGGAATGCCTGGGGCAGTAAAAGGGAATCAATTTATTGGTCCGGTTGTAAAATATGAAAGAAATACCATCCTTAGTCCGAAAAAAAATATGTATCTTTATAGTTGACAGAACACTAGTGTTATGACAATTTAGTTATGGAACTTATTATTAACAAAATCACAAATTACAATCAACAAATTACAACTTAGCAAAGCGATCTCACGAACGCCATATAAAATTTAATGATATTGTGAGTAAATAAATTCCAATGATAAAAAACTCAAATTTCAAACGTACATATGACTTAGAAGAAAGAACATTTCAATTTGCCAGAAGAGTAAGGCTTTTCATAAAAAAGTTGCCCAATACAACAGCCAACATTGAGGATGGAAAACAAGTTATAAAAGCATCTGGCTCTGTAGGGGCTAACTATATTGAAGCAAATGAATCTTTAAGTAAAAAAGACTTTGTATATAGAATAAAGGTTTGTCTAAAAGAATCAAAAGAAAGTGCTTATTTCCTAAGATTGATTAAAGAGATAAATTCAAAAAAGTTTGAAGAAGAAGCGGGAGAGTTGTTCAGTGAAGCAGTTGAACTGAAGAAAATATTCTCTTCTATTGTAGAAAAGTCAAAATGAATCATTTTGATCATTGGATTTGAGTAATTGTGATTTACCTGCCCCGTGAAATAAATCGTAGATTTAATGCGAAGCATTATTTCACGGGGTAAAAAATTTGTTATTTGAGTTTTGTTATTTATTACTAATGTTTCACTTTTAAAAAATGGGATAAAGCGGATTAATAATTAACCTGAACTCGATATAAAAACATAATCTATAATGCTGTAATTTAAATATTTATGTTTCAATTGTCTTTTGGAATGATGGAATTTTGGATAAATGGATTATTGGATTTATTCATAATTCCAGTATTCCAACATTCCAATATTCCATTTTATCAAGATCAAAATATTTTAGTGCCAGAGTATTAATGAATTACCTTATATTATTTATATCGAACTCACGTTAATTAATGTAGACATATTACTTAACTATTGTTTAATTAAAATAACTTTAAAATGAAAAAATCAGTTGATTTAGTAATTACATGTTTACTTCTTGTAGTATTTATTTATGGCTGTGCTCCAAAAGAGCCAAAAAATTATTTGGATGAAACTCAGGAAGATTTTGACTCCCTCCTTCTTGCATGCTTCGGCAAGCTCTTTGAGGACATCTCTCTTATAA
>CAZEWS010000265.1:0-1553 GCA_964515985.1 uncultured Rikenellaceae bacterium
CCAAAATGCTGATTTATTAATCGTCTACAACGAATATGTTCATAGTGCTAAACACATACTACAATAATAAAACCGCTACGCGGTATTTTAAAAGATAAAAGATATAAGTTTCTTAGATTAACAGTATCCGGGTTTTAACCGGCATCGGGTTCATCATACCGGCTTGCCTTCAATACCCCTTTGATGCGCATTATTTTATGCAATAAAACATCAAGATGAGCCGTATCCATCACAAATACTTTTATTGTTCCCTCGAGTATTCCATCGTTTGCGTCAATAGAGATGGACCTGATATTTACTCTCATATCCCTGGATATTACTTCCGAAAGACGATTTATCATGTCTACATCATCGATTCCCGAGACTTTAATCGTGGTTTCAAATGATTTTGTTCCCTGGGCGGGTGTCCAATTAGTATTGATAACACGGTATCCGTATTTTGATAATAATTGAGGAGCATTCGGACAATTTACCCTATGTATTTTTATCCCATCACTTATGGTTACAAATCCAAATATTTCGTCACCGAAAATCGGATTGCAACATTTTGCCAATTTATAATCCAGACCTTTTACTTTGTTTTCAATAATAAGATAATCATCGTATTTTGGAATGGAGGTTTTTATCTCAGGTTTTTTGACAGGAGTACCAGGCTTTGCGTCTTCAATATTTTCAGCCTCGCTAAGCACCTCTTTAAGCTCTGGTAGATTAATTTTCTCGCCAGCTACAAGTGAATAAAGATCCTGGGATGTTTTTAATTTATAGCATTTTAATAATATTTTAATGTTATTGTCACTAAACTGAATTTTCCAGTTTCTGAATCTCCGCTTTAAAATTTCTTTTCCTGCTTCGGCTGCCTTAAATTTTTCCTCGTTTAAGGCTTGTTTAATTTTTGTTTTGGCTTTTGATGTAACAACAAAATTCAGCCAGTCTGCTTTCGGTTTTTTGTTTTTAGAAGTAACGATCTCGACCTGGTCGCCATTTTGCAAAATATGACGGATGGGGACATTTTTATTATTTACTTTTCCGCTTATACATGCAGAACCGATATCGCTATGTATATCGAAAGCAAAATCAAGCACAGTTGATCCTGCAGGTAACCGTTTGAGATCAGCTTTTGGAGTGAATACAAATATCTCATCAGAGTACAAATTCAGTTTTACCTGGTCGATAAAGTCAATTTGTTCTGTTTCCTGTGTTTTTAATATTTCACTCATTTCTGAGAGCCAGGTGTCAAGACTTTTGCTCCATTTCTGCCCTTTGTATTTCCAGTGTGTAGCATACCCTTTTTCAGCAATCTCATTCATTCTCTCGGTTCGTATCTGTACCTCCACCCACCGGCCTCCAGGTCCGGCAACCGTCGTATGCAACGATTCATAACCATTTGATTTAGGTATGGAAATCCAGTCCCGCAGCCGTTGGGGATTGGGCTGATACAGATCGGTAACCAGGGAATAAACCTGCCAGCAATCCGCTTTTTCACTGTCAGATTTGCTTTTTATAACGATACGGATAGCAATCAGGTCATAAACTTCTTCCGGGGAGCCCTGTAT
>CAZEWS010000265.1:1563-2034 GCA_964515985.1 uncultured Rikenellaceae bacterium
CAATGTTAAGTCAGAGTTGGAAGATCTCTCCATATGGAATGGATGGATTTGGTTCTTCCCTTTACTTCGAAATCAAATCCCTGTTTTCTTAATTTTTCTTTTAGAGGAGAGGAAAATTTGCGTATGAATTTATTTCGTGCCGAAGTGGTCTCCTTTAATTTGTTTGATATCATTTTATAGGTTTCACTCTCAATAAATTTCATGGAGAGATCTTCCAACTCTGACTTAACATTGTAAAGTCCCAACCGGTGGGCAAGCGGAGCATACAGATAATAGGTTTCCGAGGCAATTTGAAGTTGTTTTTTTCGATTTCGTTTATCCAGATTTCTCAAATTGTCAAGTCTTTCAGCCAATTTGATCAGGATAACTCGTACATCACTGGCTAAATTAAGCAAAAGGTTTCTGAAATTTTCTGCCTGATAAGAAGTTTTATCCATATCAATCTCCGAAATTCTTGAAAGACCTTCGAGT
>CAZEWS010000265.1:2044-5631 GCA_964515985.1 uncultured Rikenellaceae bacterium
ATTTTTTTTCAAGTTCTTCCCTGGTTGAATTTGTTACTTCGACAATATTATACAACAATGCACTTATTATTGATGTAGAGCCGAGTCCGATTTCTTCTGCAACAATACGAGCTATTGCAAGAGCATGGAAAATACAGGGCTCCCCGGAAGAAGTTTTTTTCCCGTCACAAGCATCCATGGCGTAATGAAAGGCTTCCCTGATGCTTCTCATATCGTCCTTTTGAGCCAATGGTTCGCTTACCCGAAGCAACCCACGGTACCTGTTCTGAATTTTCTGATTTAATAAATCTTTATCCATTAATGTTAACCTCAAATAACAGATCGGAAATTCGTTTCAAAATTATACAAATGTTTAGAATTAATTTCAGCTGCAAGTTAACACACACATAATTAATATATTAATAAATTTGAGCACTATAAATATTTTACTTAACCAAGTAAAATTAGGTTCATCAGGGGAATATGTAGTTCCGTAAAAATGATGTATTACCATTAGAAGATGATAACAAGTTATATATGACTTTAATTGCTTGAAAGAGAACCCTATCGGGGTTCGATTATTGTAGAAAAATCAATTAATAGAGATCCCGCAACTCTATCGGAGTTGGATTATAATTATAATTTATTTCTGAGAAAAAAATGAAATCTGGAACTATACTCAAATTTACAACCAATTAATTTTTTTATGAAGAAATAACAGTCTTAATAATCAAACTCCGATGGAGTTTTAATTTACAAAAAAACAGGATTACTACAATAATCCAAGGCCGATGGCCTTGTTTCTTTGGAATAGTTCAGAATACCAAATGTATAAACCCGAAAAATGTTATTTTTGACCAAACGGAATTACTTTAAAATCTATAATATGCTCAAGAAAAAAATCCCTCACACATATGTAATTGTATTTTACCTAATTATAATATCGGCAATACTGACCTGGATTATACCCGGAGGAGAATATGTTGAAAAACTGATTGAATCGGATGGATATGAGAAAAAAGAAATGGTTTTCCAGAAGGTGGATAGCCAACCCCAGACATGGCAGATTTTTTCAGCCATTTATAAGGGTTTTGTCAGGCAATCCGGCATCATTGTCTTTATTCTGATGATCGGCGGAGCCTTTTGGATTATGAATAATAGCAGGGCTATTGATGTGGGTATATTCTCATTTTTAAAATTCACGCAACGGTTGAAGAGGATAAAGTTTTTCAGATTTTTTGGTATCGACAATATCGTAATATGCCTGATCATGATTTTGTTTAGTGTATTTGGGGCTGTTTTCGGGATGAGTGAAGAGACCATTGCCTTTGTAATTATAATGGTACCCCTGGCTATAACAATGGGATACGATTCTATTGTTGGGGTTTCTATGTGTTTTGTAGCTGCGGCTCTTGGATTTGCCGGTGCGGTTTTAAATCCCTTCACCATTGGAATTGCACAAGGCCTGGCAGATTTGCCATTGTTTTCAGGTATTGAATACCGGATGTTTTGCTGGCTGGTTATTAATGTCGCGGGCATCGGTTTTATTTTGCGCTACGCTAAAAAAGTAAAGAAAAAGCCTGAATCATCACTTGTATTTGAAGATGACAAATACTGGCGGAAAAAAGGGAATGCAAATATTGAATCGATAGAATATCATACCCCGGTTGCTGCCTGGGTAACCTATGGTATTATCCTGGCAGGATTGATTATTTTTTCGGTAATCTATCCTATGACTGAAATTAAAATCGGAGATCCTGAATCGGGAGCAGGATTCTCTGCAACCATGCCTGTTATTCCTGTTGCCACAGGCTTCTTTCTTATTTCCGGATGGTTAAGTTTAAGGAAATCGGCGCATTTTTTTGTATTAAATCTTCTTGGATTTACCATTTTGTTTCTTATTACAGGAGTTATGGGGTATAGCTGGTATATCATGGAAATCGCCACCCTGTTCTTTGCCATGGGTATTTTTGCCGGTATTGCAATGAATAATTCACCGAACAAGATTACTCAACTCTTCATGGAAGGTGTGAAAGATATTCTTTCTGCTGCATTAGTTGTAGGTTTGGCGGGAGGGATCATTTCGGTACTGGAGGATGGAAAAATAATTGATACCATATTGTATGGATTATCACAGTCGATGAAAGATTTTGGAAAAATAGCTTCTATTGGTATTATGTACCTGATCCAGACTATCATAAATATTGTTATTCCTTCAGGGTCGGCAAAAGCCGCCCTGACAATGCCTATAATGGCTCCTTTTCTGATCTTATCGGGATTTCCAGACAAGCTACTGTTATGGCCTTTCAATTCGGAGATGGATTTACAAATATGATCACACCCACTTCGGGCGTTTTAATTGGTGTCTTGGGTGTTGCAAGAATCCCTTATGATAAGTGGGTAAGGTGGGTTACTCCATTTATTATTATGCTAATGATTATAGGCCTTGTCCTGTTAATACCAACTGTGACTATGAGGCTGAGCGGGTTCTGAGGAGCCGTTTAAAATGGTGTCAGGTGTTTCCACCTGACATTTGTCGGATGGAAACATCCGACATCATTATATGGTGTCAATTAACCCCGACAGGGTTTAGAACCCTGTCGGGGTTATCATTGTTTGTTATCTTTTTTATCTGAAACTGATTCCCAGTCCACCGGTGATAACTGAATAATTAGCTCTGGTATAATCACCATGAATAATATCTATTTCAGGCACTTGCTCAACCCAATCATCGGTATAAACAGGTCCGGGCGATAACGGTGAGTATGGTGCTTGTATTGAATATGTAGAATGAAAGGTTGGAATGGCATAATTTCCGGCGACATCGATTACAGTTTGTGTCTTACTATAACCCGCTCCGCCGTAAAAGGTTACCATAGGTAATTTCTTTGAGATCAGGAGGTTTACACTATAGGCTGTTACTTTCATGTTTACTTCCTGGTCTTCGAAATCGGTATTTATGTCATAGATCTGAAAATGACTGGTGGATGCATCAGGTTTAAGTTCTATAGGTACCGAAACTTCTAACTTGGTATAACCCCCTTGCAGGGTTAAATCAATAGGTATCAGTTTTTCCCCGGGAAAATATTGAAGAATGCTGTGTTTCCCTCCAACACCCCACATACTAACTTTAGTATCGATTACAGGAATTGTCATTTTTGGAATAAACCGGACTGTAACCTCTGTCCCTAATGGTAGCCCGAGTCCGGCCTTTATCATAGGAAGCGGGATTGCACCCCAGTTCGAACCGGGAGGTGTTTTAAATGAAGCAATGGTAATATCCCCGTATGTAGGATCACTGAGGATGTATTCCAAGGTCGGACCGTCTTTATTCTCTCCTGCAATACTCGGAGCTTCTGTCTCTGCTCCTGATGCTAATGTTAAATTCTCAAAATCAATTTCACTCAGATCAAAGGATTTTGCAGAAGCAGGTACAATCGTTGTACTTACCGAAAAGGTAACATCAAATCCACCCAATTTATGTGGCTTAGCCGTATTGTACCAGCCACCGTTCAGACTGGCGCCAAATGCGTTTGCCCATGGTGCAAGATAGGCTTCAAACAATTTTGTACCATCGGCTATTCCACCTTCAAGAAAATCAATATTTC
>CAZEWS010000266.1:0-5622 GCA_964515985.1 uncultured Rikenellaceae bacterium
CTTGTTCATGCTGAAACCAGGGAAGAAAGAGATTCCATTAAAAAGATATCGCAAGATTATACCCGAAGGAAAAGCATAAATTTCACCAATGTATCGGTTGGAAAATCCTCCGGTAAATCACACATATGGGATATTTCAAACTGGTCATTGAATTACTCGTTCAATGAATATTATGCGAGGAACATCAATACTGAATTAAATACAACCAGGAACTACCGTGGCGGATTAAACTATATGTATAACACCAGTCCTAAAAACATTGCACCGTTTAAAAAAGCCAATATTTTCAGGAAGCCCTTCTTTCGTCTGATAAAGGATTTCAACTTCTACTTATTACCTAGTCACCTGTCCTTCCGAACCGATATTTACCGCCATTATAATGAGGTAAAAACCAGAAACATAAGCAACCCATTCCTGAAAATAAAGCCCACCTTCAGAAAAGATTTTGAATGGAACCGGTTTTATGATTTTAAATATGATATCACCAAATCGCTAAAATTTGATTTTTCAGCTACGAATACCGCGCGAATTGATGAGCCAATTGGCGGTGTCGATAAGTATCGGTATAAAGATACTTATGAATCCTGGAAAGATTCAGTTTTGTTAAACATTAGAAATTTTGGCCGAACTACCCAATACCACCATGTAATTAACGCAACATATACGATACCGATTAATAAAATACCCTTATTTAACTGGATATCAGCAACCGCCAGGTATAATGCTGTTTATGACTGGGATATTGGTCCTGTTTTTCATGATACCATAGATATAGACCTTGGGAATACCATCAGGAATTCGAATACTGCACAAGTATCAGGCCAGCTTAACCTTCTGAACTTATACAATAAAGTTGGCTTCTTGAAAAAAATTAACCAGAAATACAGGACCAAAGGAAGAGAGCAACAGGCTAAAAAGCGGTTTAAAACGGTAAGGTATTCAAGAGATAATCTCAGGTTCAGGGCAGATCAGCCTAAATCCATAATCCATAAGCTGTATTCCGAGGATGTTGTAGTTAAGGCTTTTGATTCCGGCAGAAAGGAGATAACGGGGAAAGTTGAAATTGTAAACGACCGCAAGATTACATTCACAACTAATGAGGACTATAACAACGTCAGTTTCGAGATTGAGGGGAAAGTTGAAAAAAAAGAAAATCCTTTTCTTTTCGTTGCTGAAAATACCATGCGTATACTGATGGCAGTAAAGAATATTTCGATAAACTATTCTCAGAATGACGGGACAATTTTACCTGGTTATATGCCTGGAAGCAAATATCTGGGTATGGGGAAATACAACAATGTACTTGCTCCCGGATGGCCCTTTGTTGTGGGATACCAGGACTATAACTTCGCCAGGGAGGCAGCCCGCAATGGCTGGTTAACAACGGATTCCCTGCTTACTGCACCTTATGAGATGATCCACAATCAAAACTTCTCGATAAGAAGTACAGTCGAGCCTTTTACGGGATTTAGAATTGATCTGAATGCAAGCAGAAGGTTTTCAAACAATTTAAGCGAATATTTTCGGTACATTGATCCCTTTACCGGATACCTGTTCGAAAATAAGATCATAACAGGAAATTTCAGCATGACTTATTTTACATGGGGAACGGCATTTGAAAAGATTTCAAGTGCTGATGATTATGCTTCTGAAAATTTCAAACGATTCAGAGACTATACCATGGTGATCTCCCGCCGTTTGGCAGACCGGCGGAGAAGATCAGATCCTACTTATAATCCTGATATAGACCCTGAAACCGGCCTGCCAGGAGAGGGTGAGTATAAAAATGGCTATGGTTTGACTTCTCAGGAAGTTTTAATACCGGCTTTTCTTGCTGCATATGCCAAACGAGATCCGGAAAACATTTCCCTCAGAATATTTCCATCCATCCTGAGCATCATGCCAAACTGGAAAGTCAGATTCGATGGCCTGTCAAAAATAGGATTTATTAAAAAATACCTTCGGGCAATTAATATAAATCATGCCTACAGGTCTACTTTTGATATTGGGTCGTATACTACAAACCTGTACTATTCGGAAGATGATGATGGTCTGAGCCGTATTCGTGATATACAATATAATTATATTCCTGAACATGAAATCAATGTTATTTCGATTAATGAACAGTTTAATCCCTTAATTAACTTTGATATGACCTGGAAAAACAGCCTTACCTCGAAGGTTGAATTAAAAAGGGCAAGAACCCTTTCTTTAAGTCTGACCAATAATCAGGTAACGGAACTCTTAAGTAATGAAATCGTTTTTGGTGCGGGATATCGATTTAATGAGGTTCAAATTATCATCAGGACCGGTGGGCGGCAGCAGGAATTTAAAAGTGATCTCAATGTCCGGGCGGATCTTTCAATTCGTGATAATAAGACCATCATGCGCCGGCTGGTTGAAAATATCCCTGAGCCAACAGCGGGTCAAAGAATAATATCGGTGAAGCTATCAGCAGATTATGTCCTGAGCGACCGGTTTAATCTGAGATTATTTTACGATCGCGTTGTAAATAAACCTTTTGTGGCGCTAACCTTCCCAACAGCTAATACAAATTTTGGATTTAGTATTCGATTTACGTTGACGCAATGATTTTGATACAGGCTTGCTTTTTCATTCAGCAAAAAATGGTTATTTTTGGAAAGTTTACGGCTAAATCAATAAAAACAAATAATCATGAATGTTCCTGAAAATTTAAAGTACACCAAAAACCATGAATGGATTCGAATTGAAAACAATGAAGCTATAGTAGGTATTACGGATTTTGCACAGGCGGAACTGGGTGATATTGTATTTGTGGAAATTGAAACCGAAGGGGAAAAAATTGAAAGAGAAGAGGTGTTTGGAACCATTGAGGCAGTAAAAACCGTTTCCGATATGTTTATGCCGGTATCAGGTGAGGTATTGGAAGTTAATCCCAAATTGGAAGATAACCCTGATGTTATTAACAAAGATCCTTACGGTGATGGCTGGATGATAAAAATTTCAATGGATAAACCGGAGGAACTGAATAATTTGCTTACGGCTGATCAATACAAAGAACTTATTAATGCTTAAGCCGGATTATAATGTTTTTTTCACCTCGATTTCCAGGTAAGCTTCTATTGTGTCACCAACTTTAACATCGTTAAAATTTTCAATATTCAAACCGCATTCCAGGCCGCTTTGAACTTCTTTAACATCTTCTTTAAATCTCTTGAGTGATCCCAACTTACCAGTATATACCACTATCCCTTCCCGGATGACACGGACTTTAGAATTCCTGGATATTTTTCCTTCTTTCACAATACATCCGGCAATAGTACCGGTTTTCGAAATTTTAAAAATTTCCTGGATTTCAAGCGTGGCGGTTGTTTCTTCTTTTATTTCCGGCGAAAGCATTCCTTCCATAGCTGATTTTATTTCCTCGATTGCATCATAAATGATTGAGTATAGACGGACATCGATTTCTTCTTTTTCAGCTAATTTTTTGGCAATCAAAGAAGGACGAACCTGAAACCCAATAACAATAGCATTTGATGCAGCAGCAAGCAGGATATCAGATTCGGAAATCTGGCCAACCGCTTTATGGATAATATTTAACTGTATTTCTTCGGTTGAAAGTTTAATTAATGAATCGGTAAGCGCTTCGACCGAACCATCAACATCTCCTTTAATAATGACATTCAATTCCTGGAAGTTTCCAATAGCTATCCTCCGCCCAATTTCATCAAGGGTTATGTGTTTATGGGTTCTCAATCCCTGTTCTCTCTGGAGTTGTTCCCGTTTAGTTGCAATTTCTTTGGCTTCCTTATCGCTGCCCATAACATTAAATTTATCTCCTGCCTGTGGAGCGCCATCCAATCCCAGGAGCAAGACCGGAGTTGAGGGCCCCGCCATTTTTATCTTTTTCCCCCGTTCATTATGCATTGCCTTGACACGCCCGAAGTGACTGCCTGCCAGTACTATATCTCCAATTTTTAAAGTGCCTGCCTTAACCAATATGGTTGTCACATAACCTTTTCCCTTATCGAGTGCTGATTCAATGACGGTACCAGCGGCTTTCTTTTTGGGATTGGCTTTAAGTTCCAGCATTTCAGCCTCAAGCAGGACTTTTTCCAATAATTCATCAATATTGATTCCGTTTTTGGCTGAGATTTCCTGAGATTGATATTTCCCTCCCCAGTCTTCAACCATGAAATTCATTTTGGCAAGTTCTTCCTTTATTTTTTCAGGATTGGCAGTTGACTTGTCAATTTTGTTAATGGCAAACACCATGGGAACACCTGCGGCGTGTGCGTGGTTTATAGCTTCGATGGTTTGTGGCATTACACCATCATCTGCAGCGATAACAATAATAACCACATCCGTAATTTGTGCACCCCTGGCACGCATGGCAGTAAAGGCTTCATGACCGGGTGTGTCTAAAAAAGTAATTTGCCGGCCACCATCAAGAGCAACGGCGTAGGCACCAACATGCTGAGTGATTCCTCCGGCTTCACCAGCGATTACGTTGGTATTACGAATATGATCGAGTAGCTTGGTCTTGCCATGGTCAACATGCCCCATTACCGTTACAATTGGTGGTCTTGGTTTAAGATCTTCCTTACGGTCTTCTTCCTCTTTGATCGCTTCCTGGAATTCAATACTGACAAATTCAACATTAAAGCCAAATTCCTCGGCTACCAGCGCCATGGTTTCGGCATCCAGTCTCTGGTTAATGGAAACGAATAAACCAAGAGTCATACAGGTTGAGATGACATCATTTACCGGCACATCCATCATTGATGCCAGTTCGTTAACTGAAACAAATTCAGCAACTTTAAGTATGCTTTTCCTCTTTTCTGTCTTTTCATCCTCTTCTTTTTGCCGCTGGATAGTTACTTCTTTTTTTCCCCTGCGGTATTTTGCTCCTTTTGATTTGCCTTTGGTGGTTAACCGTGCCAGTGTCTCCTTAATTTGTTTTTGAATTTCTTCCTCATTTATTTCCGGACGTACGACTTTCCTCTTTGTTTTCAGAGACTTCTGGAATTCAATACCTGCTTTCTGATCCGATTTCTTTGCTGATTCCCCTTTCAGAGAGACTTTATCTTTCCTGATTCTTTTTCTTTTCTTCTTTGCAGCTTCCAGATCATCTGATGAGGCAACCGGTTTCTTCTTTTTCTCCTTCTTAGGTAAATCAATTTTACCTACCACGGTGGGACCTGAAAGTTTTTTTACTTCCGAACGGTAGATTTCCTCCGGTTTTTCTAATTCTGTTTCCGGTTCAGCATGTTCTGATAATATTTCTTCCTTTTCATCGGGGGCTTTTTCTTTTTTAACCTTTTTCTTTGGTTCTGGTTTTTTTTGTCCGGTATCGAGATCGATTTTTCCAACAACCTTTATGTCAGGCTCTTTTCCTGCAATTTTTTCCTCCGGTTTGTCAGGGATGATTTTTTCCCTATCCCCAACTTCTCCTTTATCCTCTTCGGTCTTTTCCGTTTTTGGTCTCTTTTTGGTTTTCGCAACGTCCAGATCAATTTTTTCTACTACCTTTTCCCTTGCTTCAGATTCAACTTCATCTGGGATTTCATCAATTGTTTCCGGTAATCCGGTTATATCTTTAATAAAGACTTCTTCTTCAGGTTCAGATACTTCCTGGGA
>CAZEWS010000267.1:0-5597 GCA_964515985.1 uncultured Rikenellaceae bacterium
GAAACTGCCATAGCTGATCAGGATTGAGCCTTTGCATTCGGCGCAATGATCCGGAACCTATATCAGTAGCACATTTATTTAAAGGTAAAATTATGTATCCCCTACAGGGAATATTTATAGTTTTGTATTAACAATCTACAATAATATATGTCTTACAGACAATATCAACCTTTTAACCAAAATATTTTTTTGATGTCGGTAAATCAAATGATATTAAATAACAAAGATTCAGTAACAGCTATTGCATCAAAGCTAATTAACCACACGAACCGCCACGTGTTTTTAACCGGGAAAGCCGGGACAGGTAAAACAACTTTCCTGAAGTATATTACTGAACATACCCATAAAAACAGCATTGTTGCTGCACCCACAGGTATTGCAGCAATAAATGCCGGAGGGGTCACCCTTCATTCCCTTTTCCAGTTACCTTTCGGGGCGTTTATTCCTTCCAATGACCGGATAAAAGAAAACAACATTACGACACAGATTAATACACCACAATCCCTTATCAAGGCTCTTCAAATGAACAAATCGAAGCGAAGCATGCTGAAAGAGCTGGAGCTGCTGATTATTGATGAAGTAAGCATGCTGCGCGCCGATTTGCTCGATGCCATAGATATTGTATTACGTTACGTAAAAAGGCAAAATAACAGCCCCTTTGGTGGTGTACAAATATTATTTATAGGAGATTTGTACCAGCTGCCACCGGTGGTCAAAGAAGAAGAATGGGATTATCTGGCCCCCTTTTATCCAGGGATTTATTTTTTTAACGCGAAAGCTTTGCAACATAAAAAAGCTTTGCAAATTGAGTTAGAAGAAATCTACCGGCAATCGGACAAACTCTTTATTTCTTTACTTAACCACCTGCGGGATAATACCATTACGAAAGAAGACATTGAGGTGTTAAACAGGTATTATAAACCCTCTTTCCAACCCGATGAAAAGGAAGGTTATATATACATAACCACGCACAATCGTAAAGCTGACGAAATAAACAAGCAAGCCTTAAAAGGATTACCAGGAAAAACATATTATTTTGATGCGGAGGTTGATGGGGATTTCAGTGAATACCTCTATCCCGTTGAGCATAGATTAGAACTTAAGAAGGGGACACAGGTTATGTTTATCAAGAATGACTATTCAGGGGAACAGCGTTATTTTAACGGGAAAATTGGCATAGTAAGTGACCTGTCTTCTGACTGGATAGAAGTCAGCTTTAATGACGGGACACCATCTGCCACGGTAGAACATTATATTTGGGAAAATAAAAAATATACGCTCAACAAAGAGACAAACGAGATAGAAGAGAATATAAAAGGTACGTTTTCACATTACCCCATAAAACTGGCATGGGCAATAACTGTTCACAAAAGCCAGGGATTAACTTTTCAAAAAGCTATTATTGATGTTTCCAGAGCCTTTGCCCCGGGACAGATATACGTTGCCCTTTCACGCCTGGTCTCCCTGGATGGTTTAGTGCTTACCGGACCAATCCCATTTTCAGGACTGGAACAAGATGAAGCACTTAAAGAGTTTGTTAAAAGCAAAGAGGGTCCGGATGTATTGGAAGAAGTATTAAAAGAAGAAACACATCATTTCATTGTTGACACTGTATTAAAATCCTTTAATTTCAATTCGCTATGTAACATATTCAACTACCATGTTGAAAGCTACACAAAAGATGATAAAAAATCGACAAAACAAAAATATAAAGACTGGGCCGTTGAGCTACAGTCTGATTTAATACCAGTAAAAGAGGTAGCTAATAAGTTTTTGGATCAACTCAGGAATATCACCGGAGCGCGACGTCCTGGTTATCTTTCAGTTTTACACAACAGGGTGATAGCCGCAAAAGATTATTTTGAGCCATTGCTGAAGAGTTTTTCAGAACGTGTTTTCAACCAGATAAATAAATTAAAGAAGCAAAAAAAGATAAAAACCTACCTGAATGAATTACGGGATATTGAACTGTTCTTTTTTAAGCAACTTCAGTCCATATATAAATCAGAAGCGCTTATCAATTCTGCCATGCATAATACTGAGCTTTCAAAGGGGAAGCTGCTAAATTCCACTCTCTATAAAGAGCGTAAAAATTTGATTCAGAGAAAACGTATTTCCACATTAAAAAGAAATAAAACCAAGGATGTAAAGGGGGCGCAAGAAAAGAGCAAAAAAGAAATAGGAGCAAATACTAAAGAGATAAGTTATAATCTGTTTCAGAAAGGAAAAACAATAAAAGAAATTGCTGCAGAACGATCATTTGCGATAACTACCATTGAAGGGCATTTGGCTCATTACGTGGCAAAAGGGCTTATTGATATTTCCCGGTTTGTTGATGAATCTAAGGTGAGACAGGTCATTAAAGCATCCCAAAAACTGGAGACGACGAATCTTGGACCTATAAAAAAATATCTCGGGGATGAATTTACATACAGTGATCTTCGTTTTGCTATGGCAAGCTATGCCTGCAATCAATCCTCATAATCAGGTTCCATTACTTTACCGATAAAGATTATGGTGTTTGTATATTTTTCTTTAATAGCAAAAATAAAGGGTTGATTGACATAGAAATGAATACCTGTTTCTCCTCCCGCAGTGATCTCAATTTCAACAAGCGTAACAGCTGCAGCTTTAGTCCCTTCCTCGTTTACCTCGATAAAGGTTTTATGTATCACCCTGGAAATATACAATCCCCCGTTTGGATTTATTTTTGAAAAATCAGCATTACCCGGGTCAAAAGCAATTCCCATATCCAAATTTATCAGTTCATCTTTAAGCAGGTTTTTATACTCAAACTTAAATTTTGGTAAATGTATCTGTACTTTTTCCGTTTCATAAAACTCACTTAACCACCTGTTCCAGTTTTCATTGCTTAACTGGTCGATGATGTCATCCAGGGTTTTATTATATTGGGGAAGCAGAATTATCATGCTGTAATTACCGGCTCCATAAGGCATTTCCACGGCCTGAATAATATCGTTAGAGAGATAATTAAAGGTTGCCTCCTGAACCATCATGGGAACATCCTTTGTAGTTCTATCGCTTAAATAAAAAGGTTTTTCTTCGGTGTCGGATTCATCAAACTCATATTTCCATATTCCTTTGAAATATATGGCATTAATAAGATACATCACTGCAGCCGCAGGAATTTCATCAAGGATCTCCGTGATCTTATTTTTGGTCTTATCGGCAACCCAGTTGTTGATAGTAGTAACGGCATCAGGAGCATAAAAATCCAGGTGTGAAACCTCAGCATAAAAGTAGTTCTGATTAACATTTATAAAATCTTGTTCCACCTCAAAATTTTGTCTGTACCAGATTGAGTTTGCAATGCTCATCAAGACCTTCGGATCGACACTTACCAGGGCATCGATCAGCATTTTATAGTTTTCATTGATCTCATCGATAGTAAGCCCGTTTAACTCCAGGGTTTTTTCCATTGCTTCTTTCGTACTCCCGTCGGCTCCATTATAGGTCATGGCAAGAGCCAGGGATACACTTAAAGGAGAGATCATCACGTTTTCCTCAGGCTCTTCCGCCTTCAAAACTGCTTTAAACAACTTTATTCCAAACCGGTTATCCGATTCAACCAGTATTTTCCCTTTCTGTGTTAAATTAATTTCCTTTGGTCCGGGTTCAACATTGGTTTTCTCACAGGAATAACTAAGCAGTAAAATAAAGATTGATGAGATTAAGAATCTTATAGCTCTCATTATAGTAGATTTTATGTATAAATGGCTTATGTTAACGATTTGGTTATTCATAAAACGGTTACACGGTTTTTACAGGGAATGCCTGTAACATAGGGCAAAAACAATGCCAAAAACCTGGTGATTTGCAGGAAAAACCTTATGTATAGTTTGATAAGGTAACCGCTAAGCTGGTAATTTATTTTTTTAATTGCCTTGATTGTAGTATGCGAAACTTTAGTAAATTTATAAAAACGAATTATGAAACACGAATTGCTTAGCGAAGCTAATAATCCGGATTAATCACTTGATTAAGATAGACACATAATATTTTCCTATGAGCTACAGAATAGATGAAAAGAAGATTGAATTGTTTTTAACCTTATTTAAAGGCAGGAATGATATCTATGCAAAAAGATGGGAGAAGGGTAGCAGGACCGGTTATATGCCGGCTTACAAGGTCGATTGGAGTGATTACAACAAGCATAAAGCAAGTGGTGGCACATTTACGATAAAAAAGATTTTTTGCCCTTCTCAACCGATGCAGTAATTGAACATTTAACCGGAAGGCTTGCAGTGGGTATATATCCTCTTCTTGAAGATAATAGCTCTTACTTTATTGCAGCCGATTTTGATAAAAGCAACTGGGCAGAAGAATGCAGGAATTTGTATAAGGTCTGTATTGATAATGAGATACCTGCATATATAGAACGTTCACGTTCCGGAAGTGGAGGGCATATCTGGATTTTTTTTGAAAACCGTTATCCGTCTAAGAATAGCAGGCAGATAATGTTTGAATTATTACGAATTGCCAATATCATTTCTACTTTTGAAAAAGAACCAAGCTTTGACAGGCTTTTCCCCAATCAGGATTATCATTCAGGTAAAGGCATTGGTAATCTTATTGCATTACCTCTTAATGGAAAATCTTTACAGGATAATAATACCTGTTTTCTTAATCCTGAAAATTTTAAACCATATAAAGACCAGTGGAAGTTCTTAAAATCAATTAAGAAAATCTCAACTGATAAACTCAATGAAATTTTCGGGAAGTTTTTTGGTGATATCCCTGTGTTGGAATTACTATCAAATATTGAGGATAAGAAAACTCCTGAACTGGAAATTACTATACAAAACCAGGTATATCTCAAAAGAAATCAGCTTAACAGGAAACTTACTATATTTCTTCGGGACAATCATAATTGATGAATGCCATCATATACCTGCCAAAACTTTCAGAGAAACAATCATTCATTTTAATGCTTGGTATCTCTATGGTTTAACCGCGACCCCAAAACGAAAAAATAATGATGAGAAGCTAATTTTTATTTACATTGGTGATATCATTGCAAAAATTGACCAGGAACAATTAACAGATAAGGGAAATAAGAAAATAGAAGTAAATATTAAAGAAACTAACCTATTTGCGCCCTTCGATTATAAAGTTGACCATTACGAGACAATATCACAAATACTGGTTCATGACACCCAGAGGAACAGGATTTTATAATGACCGGCTTTAATTTGTTCTCGTTTTAACTGAAAGAAAAGCTCATGTAAATATTCTAAATCTGTATCTGAAAGACAGGTTTGAAACAATTACAATAACAGGTGATGATTCTGAGTCAGCTCGACAATCAAAACTGGAACAAATTAAAGCCGGTCATTATAAGATTGTATTATCTACAGGACAATTCTTTGGAGAAGGGATTGATGTAAGCAATCTGGAGTGTTTATTCCTGGTATATCCATTTGCTTTTGAAGAAAAACTAATTCAGTATATCGGTAGAATACAGCATTCTGAGAAGCCTCCAATTATATTTGATTACAGGGATAAGAGGATTGATTATTTCGAAAAGTTATTTAAACAGAGGAACAGGTATTACAAAAAATTATATAAATCACAGG